>CALEXZ010000097.1 GCA_937926195.1 uncultured Actinomyces sp. | reverse complement strand
AGCGCAGGTGATCCGCCTGGGGACAGGTGGTCCGTGGGAGCGCAGGTGATCCGCCTGGGGACAGGTGGTCCGTGGGAGCGCAGGTGATCCGCCTGGGGACAGGTGGTCCGTGGGAGCGCAGGTGATCCGCCTGGGGACAGGTGGTCCGTGGGAGCGCAGGTGATCCGCCTGGGGACAGGTGGTCCGTGGGAGCGCAGGTGATCCGCCCGGGGACAGGTGATCCGTGGGAGTGCAGGTTGTCCGTGGGAGTTCGGGCTCCGCCGTCGCCCCGCAACTATGGGTTGCGGGCCACAATTGCAAGGCAGAGGTGGCAGCGCCGGGAGGCGTCCACGCGCCAGTCTGAAGGTGCACCGACCGCCCCGGGCACGACCGGGCACGACCGGGCACCCGCCAGCGGCACCGGACGTGCAGGAGCCGTGCCGAGCGCTCGAGCACCATCCAGTCGAGAGGAACACACATGAAGATCGAGATCGCCAAGAGGCTCTACCGCTACCGCACCGCAGCGGGGCTGTCACAGGAGCAGGTTGCCGCGCGGGTCGGGGTCTCGCGCCAGGCCGTGTCCAAGTGGGAGTGCGCCGAGTCCTCGCCCGACACCGACAACCTCATCGCGCTCGCCATCCTCTACGAGGTCACGGTCGACGAGCTCCTCTTCGCGGACCCGGAGCAGGGCCCCGTCGCCCGGGCCGCCCGCGGCGAGACCGCCGCTGGCGCCGAGGACGCGGGGGCTGCGCGGGCGTCCGTCGTCGAGCCCGACGCCGGGACGGCGTCCGCAACGAGCGTGGGGGAGGAACCGGTCGGGGAGGAGCCCGCGGTCGACGAGTCCGCGGATGCGACCGACGCCGATGCCGATGCCGACGCCGGGGACGTCCGCGGCGAGACCGCTGCTGGCACCGATGACGTCAGTGCCGACGCCACCGACGCCCACGACGACACCACCGTGAGCACCGCTGCCTCCGATGCGGCCGCTGCCGACGAGACCGGTACCGGCTGGTCAGCGCACGGGGAGGGCCCCACCGGTGACGACCGAGGCCCCGGCCCGGCACCCGAGGACGAGCACGACGTCCACGTCTCCTTCGAGGAGGGCATCCGCGTGCGTGACCGGAGGAGTGGCGAGGACGTGCACGTGGGCTGGGAGGGCATCCACGTGCGTGACGGGAAGGACACCGACGACGTGCACGTGGGCTGGGACGGCATCCACGTGCGCGAGGGGAAGAACGGCGACGACGTGCACGTGGGCTGGGACGGCATCCGTGTGCGAGAGGGGAGGACCGGCGAGGACGTGCGCATCGGCTGGGACGGCGTACACGTGCGCGACCAGAGGACCGGCGAGTACACGCGCGTCGGCTGGAGCGGCATCCGCGTTGACAGCCCGCGAGAGCGCGTGCGCATCGACTTCTCCGGTCTCGCGCAGATGATCCGCGAGCTGCGCAAGCGCCAGATGTGAGGACGGGGACCTGGCGGCCACGGTGTCACGCACCCGGGTCACCGGAACCGGGTCGAGGGCGCGAAGGCCGGGCCGCAGGGGCGCTGCCTGCGCCCGGCCGCGTCCTCCTCGACGCCCGCCTGGCTTCGGGCGGACCCCCGGGGGCCTACGATGTCGGCGTTCCTCACTGACGACGGGCCCGGCAGGAGCAGCCGCCATGCCACGGCACGCGCCGCCACCTCACCGACCAAGGAGACCCCGTGGACCTCACCTCCAGCACCCGCCCGGCCGACATGGAGCGCATCACCACCCCCGAACTCGCCGACGCCTTCATCGCCGAGGCCGTTAAGGCCGTGCGCGCGCAGGTCGGCGACGGCAAGGTCCTGCTGGCCCTGTCCGGCGGCGTCGACTCCTCGGTCGTCGCCGCCCTGCTCATCAAGGCCATCGGCAAGCAGCTCGTGAGCGTGCACGTCAACCACGGCCTCATGCGCAAGGGAGAGTCCGAGGAGGTCGTCGAGGTCTTCGCCGAGGGCATGGACGCCAACCTCGTCTACGTCGACGCCTCGGACCGCTTCCTCAGCCTGCTGGAGGGCGTCGAGGAGCCCGAGACCAAGCGCAAGATCATCGGCAACGAGTTCGTCGCCGTCTTCGCCGAGGAGGCCGCCACTCTCGACGGTGTCGGCTTCCTGGCCCAGGGCACCATCTACCCCGACATCCTGGAGTCCGAGGAGGGCGTCAAGGCCCACCACAACGTCGGCGGCCTGCCCGAGGACATGGACTTCGAGCTCGTCGAGCCCGTCAAGCTGCTCTACAAGGACGAGGTGCGCGTCGTCGGTCGCCGGCTCGGCCTGCCCGCGTCCATGGTGGACCGCCAGCCCTTCCCCGGCCCGGGCCTGGGCGTGCGCTGCCTGGGTGCCATCACGCGTGAGCGCCTGGAGGCGCTTCGGGAGGCCGACGCCGTCGTCCGCGAGGAGATCGAGGCGGCCGGCCTGGACATCTGGCAGTACTTCTGCGTGGTGCCCGACGTGCGCGCCACCGGCGTGCGCGACGGCAGGCGCGCCTTCGACTGGCCGGTCATCATCCGCTGCGTCAACACGGTCGACGCCATGACGGCGGAGGTCCCCGAGCTCGACTGGCCGCTCCTCAAGCGCATCACCGCGCGGGTCCTGGCCGAGGTCCCCGGCGTGTGCCGCGTCGCCTACGACCTCACCCCCAAGCCCGTGGGCACCATCGAGTGGGAGTGAGCCTGACGCCGACGCGCTGAACCAGCACCGACGCACCGGACCGACGCCAACGAGTTCGGGGGTGAGGTGCCGAGTTCGAGGGGTTAACCCCCGAACTCGCGTCCTCACCCCCGAACTCGATGAGCAGGGTGGATGCGCGAAGGGCGCTGGGCGCGATGCGTGCGCGGGGCGGCGCCGCCCCTGCCTCAGAGCGCGGCGCGCGCCTTCGTGCGGCCCACCACCATGGCGACGACGGCGATCGCCACCGCGAACAGCAGGCACAGGCCGCAGTCCGCCAGCAACGGGGCCAGGCGCTCCCACGACGTCGACTCGACGGTCGCTGCTCCCGCGATCGCCTCCTGCGCCCAGTAGCCGGGCGTGAGCCGGGCCACCGCCACGAGGGCGTCGGGCAGGAGCGACAGCGGCACCCAGGCACCGGCGAGGAAGGACATTGCCATCCCACCGATGTTGCCGATCGCGTCGGCCCACTGCGTGCCCAGACCGAGCTGGCCGATGAGGAAGCCCAGCGCCACCGCAACCGCCGTGTACGCCAGCATCGCCACCGCCACGATCGCCACCCGCGGGGCCGAGCCCGACAGGTCCTCCGGTGTGAACACCGCCAGCCCCAGGCCCATGATCCACACCCAGTCGATCAGCCCCAGCAGACCGCAGGCGGCCAGCAGCCCGAGGCTGCGCGAGCGCGAGGAGGTCGGCGACGCCGTCGTGCGGGCGAGCACCGGACGGGCCCGCAGGGAGCTCATGAGCACGGAGATCGTGACCACCGCGTACACCAGCACCGGGTAGGTCGAGAACCGGATGAAGACCGACAGGCTCGAGGGAAGCGGCGCCGCGGTGGGAGCGATGATCTCCGCCGAGCCCTGGGCCTGCATCGACTTCTGGGCCAGGGCGACGGCCTCGGCCGGGTCGTCGGTCAGGGAGCGCAGGTAGTCCGCCACCTGCCCCAGGTACGAGCCGGTGCGCACGTCCATGAGGGAGCCGGCCGTCGAGGAGTAGGAGATGACGGTCTCCAGCGTGGGCGGCTCCTCACCGGCAGCGACGCTCCGGACGAGCTCGTCCTGGTAGCCCCTGGGGATGATGACGATGTACTCCACCCGCCCGTCGGCGGTCGCGTCCTGGATCGCCCGGCGCGAGTCCTCCAGCTCTGTGGGCTCGCCGATCCCCTCCAGGTAGTCGGCCAGCCCCTGGGAGACGGCCGAGTCGTCTCGGTCGATGACGGCGACCCTCGCGGTAGCCGTGCTCGGCTCGGCCACGCTCGAGTCGTGGGTGGACATCCCGGTCATGAGGCCGATCAACGACAGCATGACGAGGTAGACGAGGATGTGGACCCGGTGGCCCCACACGATCCTCAGCGCGGTGCGTAGCGTGCTCATGCGCTCATCCTCCTGAGACGGACCAGGGCCACCGCGCCGAAGACGGTCGCCATGGCGAGCATGGTGAGGCAGCCCTGGATGAAGGGGCCGAGAGTGTCGTAGTAGATGAGGGAGTGGAAGGTGTGGGTGCACTGCCACAGCGGGTTGAGCTGGGCCAGCCAGGGGAGGTTGGTCTCCACGGCCCGGCTCAGCTCCTGCGTGGCGCTGCCGAACAGCCCCGTGAACAGGGACAGGATCCCGGTCAGAGCCGCGACGATGCCGGGCTCCACCTTGGTGGTGCCCAGGGCGGCACCGGCCATGCAGGCCATGAGGGCGCCGACACCGATCGCCACCACCCCGAGCGCGAAGCGGGGACCGAACTCCACCCCGGCGACCCAGCGCATGAAGGCGTAGGCGACTACGAGGCACGTGAGGATGCCGACCCAGGCAGCACCGAGCGTGCCTGCCAGCACCCGCCAGCGCGGCAGCGCTGCGAGCGTGCGGCGCGCCCCCAGCGGCCCAGAGGACACGGACACGGCGCGCACCGCCAGCAGCGCCGGGTTCATGCCCATGCCGCAGGCGAAGGCCAGCAGCGACAGGTAGTAGGGCGTGTCCATGGCGCCCGGCACCTGGGTCACGGTGAGCTCGGTGGTCCAGGTGTGCGACTGGCCCAGCGCGTCCTTGTGCGCCAACAGGTTCTCCAGGAAGGCGAGGTCCTCGGGGGCGGGCTGCTCCCCGGCCCGGGCCGCGGCCGCGACCCGCTCGCCGACGGCGGTGGCTTCGTCCTCGATGGCCTTGCCCTCGGCACGGCCCTGGGCGAAGGAATCGAGGACCGCGCGCAGGACTATCGACGTCGTGTCGTCGTCTCCCTTGGCGGTCAGCCGCAGGACCGGCTCGCCGTCGCGGACGGCGAGGTAGCCCAGGGTGTCGCCGTCGCGGGCGGCGGCCTCGGCCTCGGCCTCGGAGGAGACGCTGACCGGGTCGATGAGGTGCAGCGCGTCGCCGTCGGCCTGCTGCGCGGAGGAGGAGACCGAGCTGATGAGTGAGTCGAGGCCGGTGACCTGCTCGTAGGCGGTGTCCTTGACGACCCCCAGGCGCATCGGGCTGATCGCATCCGAGTCCTGGATGCTGGAGAACATCGCCATGAAGACGAGCGACATGAGAATGGGGAAGGCCAGGGTCCACAGCAGGAGCACGGGATCGCGCAGGTAGACCAGGACCTGGTAGCGGAAGACGGTGCGCATCTCAGGCCTCGTCCCCGCCCAGGTCACGCAGCTCGCGGCCGGTGATCTCAAGGAACACGTCGTTGAGGGTGGGCGGCTGGCTCGTCACGTGCCCGATGGTGACGCCGGCCTCGGCCAGGACGGTGAGGACGTCGGAGAGGTTGTGGGCGCCGCTGGTGCACTCGACGGTGAGCTCGCCGTCCTCGTAGGTCACGGTGCGGGTGTGCTCCAGGCGGCGCAGGCGCTCCAGGAGGGCCTCGCCCAGTGCGGGGGCGCCGGTCGCGGCGGGGGCCGCCGTCGGCTCCGCGCCCCCCGCGTCCTTAGCGACCGCGACGACCTGGATGCGGATGCGCTCACCGGTGCCGATCATCGCCTTGAGCTCGTCGGCGGTGCCTGCGGCGACCTGCCGCCCGCGGTCGACGATGACGATGCGGTGGCACAGCTGCTCGACCTCCTCCATGTAGTGGCTCGTGTAGATGACGGTCGTGCCGGCCTCGTTGAGGCGGCGGATCCCGTCGAGGATCGAGTCACGGCTCTGCGGGTCGACGGCGACGGTCGGCTCGTCAAGGATGAGCAGGTCCGGCTGGTGCGCGATGCCGCAGGCGATGTTGAGGCGCCGCAGCAGGCCCCCGGAGAGCTTCTTGGGGAGGAAGCGGCGGAACTTCTCCAGGCCGACGAAGGCGATGGCCTCGTCGACGAGGCGGCGCCGCTCGGCGCGGTCGGAGACGTACAGGGCGCAGAAGGCGTCGACGTTCTCTGCGACGGTGAGCTCGTCGAGGACGGCGACCTCCTGGGGGACGATGCCGATGCGGCGCTTGAGGCCGTAGGCGGTGGCGGACATCGGCTCGCCCAGGACCTCGATCTCACCCTTGTCGTAGGTGAGCAGCTGCAGCAGGCAGTTGATCGTCGTCGTCTTCCCGGAGCCGTTGGGGCCCAGGAGACCGAGGATCTCGCCGCGGGGGATGGTCAGGCTCAGCCCGTCGACGGCGACGAGCTCGCCGTAGCGCTTGACGAGCCCGCTGATGCGGACGGCCGGCGCCGGGGCCGCGGGACGGTGTGCGGGGGACTCAGGCGAGGAGGCTGCCGCCTCGCCCGTGGGTGTGTCGTTCATGGTCTCCATGCTCCTCGGCGGGCTGGCGGGCCCGGAAGTGCCTGCTGTCACGAGGCGGGGGAGGGGCCCATGACGGTTGTCATGGGTGGGGCAGAGCGCGGGCTCGGTCGTTGCGCAGGCGCCCTCGGATCGCCGATCATCGGCGGGTGAGAGTGCTCGGGGACCAGATCGTCGTGCTGTCCGCCTGCACCCTGCTTGTGCTCCTGGGGGGCTCGGGCGAGGTGGTCCTCGCCTGGATGCTCGCCGCCACCGTCTCCGCAGGCGGCTACATCCTTGCGGAGCACGCGGCTCACCCGGCCGCGGACGGGGCGGGGGCGGGGCGGCGCGCGGGTCCTCGGATCTGGGCGCGCCTGGCCCTCATGTCCTGCTCGGTGCTCCTGCTCATCGGCTGCGTGAGCCCGACGGCGCTCAGCGGCGCCCCCGCCTGCGCGTACGTGCTGTCGCGGGCCCAGGTCGGGCCCCTGGCCCGCGCCGTTGAGCGGCTTCTCGCACTGCCCGCCGTGGCCTGGCTCGTCCTCGTGCTCACACGTGCCTACAGGTTCGCCGACGAGGGGGCCTCGGTCCCGGCCGCCTACGTCCTGGCCTCCGCGGTGGCCGTCGCGCTCGCCGCGCTGCTGGGCGCGCGCACCGCCCAGGCGGAGGCGAGCCTCGCCGACCTGCACCGGGTGCGCGACGACCTTCAGGAGAAGGTCAGGGCCCTGTCGGTCTCGCGCGCCCGCCTGCTGTCGGCCCAGGACTCGGCGAGCCGTGCCGCCGTCCTGGACGAGCGCACCCGGATCGCCCGCGAGATCCACGACGGCGTCGGCCACCAGCTCACCCGGCTGCTGTTCCAGGTCCGCGCCCTGGAGGTTGTTCACCGTGACGACCCGGGCCTCGTGGGTGAGCTGGGCGCTGTCGGGGCGGGTGTGGGGCAGGCCCTGGACGCCATGCGCTCCTCCGTCCACGCCCTGTCCGACGACGCCGAGGACCTCGCTACCGGGCTGCACGTGCTCGCCGTGCGCGGCCCGGTCGAGGACGTGAGCGTGCGCTGTGAGGTGGGCCAGGACCTGCCTGCGGAGGTCTCGCGCTGCCTTGTCGCCGTCGTGCGCGAGGCCCTGACGAACGCGGCCCGGCACGGGCGGGCGCGCCAGGCGCGGGTGAGCGTCGCCGAGTACCCGGGGTTCTGGCGGGCGGTGGTCACCAACGACGGCCTGCCGGCCGAGAGTGCCGCCGCGGACGACGGGGGTGTCGTCGAGGGGATGGGCCTGCGCTCGATGCGCGAGCGGGTCGAGGCGCTCGGCGGCACCCTGTGGGTGAGCGGGGCGCCGCGCTTCAGGGTCCAGGCGACTGTCCCCAGGCCGAACGCCCCCACCGGTCCTCACGTTCCCACGTCTACCGCCCCGAAGGAGCCCAGGTGAAGGTCCTCATCGTCGACGACGACGCCCTCGTCGCCCAGTCCCTCGCCACGATCCTGTCCGTCGAGGAGGACATCGACGTCCTCGCCACCGGCTCCAGCGGGCCGGAGGCGGTGGCGCGCTACCGCGAGCTCGCCCCGGACGTGCTCCTCATGGACATCCAGATGCCCGGGGGCGACGGACTGAGCGCCGCCGAGGAGCTGCTCGGTGAGGACCCGACGGCCCGGATTGTCTTCCTCACGACCTTCGCCGACGACGAGTACATCGCCCGGGCGCTGGCGATGGGGGCGCGCGGCTACCTCATCAAGCAGGACATCGCCCAGATCGTCCCGGCGCTGCGCGGCGTCATGGCCGGCATGAGCGTCCTTGAGGGGGAGGTGCTGGCCCGCGGCGTCGCGGCCCGGGGGGCGCGCGCGGCGGGTGTCCCCGGCGGGCCTGCGGGCGCAGGCGCGAGGGGCGCGGACACCGCGGAGGCCGCGCGCGAGGTGCGGCGCACGGGTGCCTTCGCGGCCCTGACGGAGCGCGAGTTCGAGGTCGTCGAGGCCGTTGCCGAAGGGCTGGGCAACACCGAGGTCGCTGACCGCCTCGCCATGAGCGAGGGGACCGTGCGCAACCACATCTCCGCCTGCCTGGCCAAGCTGGGGCTGCGCAACCGCACCCAGCTGGCCGTCGCCTGGTACCGCGCGGACCGTGCCTGAGTGTCCCGGACCGCACCGCCCCGGTCGGCCCCTGCTCCCGGTCCTCGAACTCCTCGGTTTGCGCGCGAACTCCCTGGCTAGTTGCCGTACTTTCGAGCGCAAACCGAGGAGTTGGGCGGGCGGGCGGGTGGGGCTGGCGCCGTTTTGTACCGGGCGGTAAGATTTTCGGTGTGGCCGGGTCCCAGCGTCTGCGAGCCGCCACCAGCACCCCGACGACGGCAAAGGAGCCACCTGTGGAACAGTTCGAGATCGACCACCTCGCGACGGTCAGGGCCGCCGCCCCCGAGTCCATGGTCCTGCTGCGCAGCGACGGCAGCTTCCCGCTCGACGCCCCCTGCCGCATCGACGCCTACGGCGCGGGCGTGCGCCGCACCGTCAAGGGCGGCACCGGCTCCGGCGACGTCAACTCCCGCCACGTCGTCGGCGTGGAGGAGGGCCTGACCCGGGCTGGCTTCGAGATCACCACCGGTGCCTGGCTCGACGCCTACGACGCCCTCGCCGACGCCGCGTACCGGGACTTCGTCGCCGATCTCAAGGCCCAGGCCAAGGCCGCCGGCCAGCCCGCCGTCTTCTTCGGCATGGGCGCCGTCGTGCCCGCCCCCGCCGTCGACCTGCCCCTCGACGGCGACGGCGACGTCGCGATCTACGTCCTCACCCGCGACTCCGGGGAGGGAGCCGACCGTCGCCCCGTCGCCGGAGACGTCCTGCTCACCGACTCCGAGGTCCGCGACATCCTCGCCCTGGAGGCGGGCGGCAAGCCCTTCCTCCTCGTGCTCAACGTCGGCGGCCCGGTCGACCTCAGCCCCGTCAAGGACGTCGCCAACGTCCTCGTCCTGTCCCAGCTCGGTGCCGCCACCGGCGACGCCTTCGCCGACGTCCTGCTCGGCAGGGCCTACCCGTCCGGGCACCTGGCCACCACCTGGGCCGCCTGGGAGGACTACCCCGCCGTCGGCACCTTCGGCGAGCAGGACGACACCGACTACCGCGAGGGCGTCTACGTCGGCTACCGCTACCTCGACTCCGTGGGCGCCGAGCCGCTCTTCGCCTTCGGCCACGGCCTGGGCTGGACGAGCTTCACCCTCGGCGACGCCGCCACCGCCGTCAACGGTTCCGACGTCACCGTCACCGTCCCCGTGACGAACACCGGCACCCGCCCCGGCAAGGAGGTCGTCCAGGTCTACGTCTCGGCTCCCGACGGCGAGCTCGACCAGCCCTACCAGGCCCTCGCCGGCTTCACGAAGACCGCCGAGCTGGCCCCCGGCGCCACCGTCGAGGCCACCGTCTGCTTCGACCTGGCCGACCTCGCCTCCTACGACGCCGCGAAGGTCGCCACCGTCCTCGAGGCGGGCGACTACGTGCTGCGCGTGGGCACCTCCAGCCGTGCCACCCGCCCCGCCGCTGTCATCGAGCTCGCCGAGACCGCCGTCGTGCGCCGCCTCCACGACGTCCTGGGCGAGCCCGGCTTCACCGACTGGCGTCCCGAGGCCCCTGTCGCCGTCAAGGTGCCGGAGGGCGTCGTGCGCCTGAGCGTGGCCGCCGCCGACCTGCGCCGCGAGGACACCCAGGAGCCCGTCGACCTCACCGAGGAGCTCGCCTTCGTGCGGACCCTGAGCGACGACGACCTGAGCTACCTCGTCCTGGGTGACTACAGCGAGGCCGCCGACAAGCAGTCCATCATCGGCCAGGCCGCCTCCACCCTCATCGGCGCCGCCGGCCAGTCCACCAGCCGGGTCGACGGCGTCCCGCCCCTCGTCCTGCCCGACGGCCCCGCCGGCCTGCGCCTGACCCCCCAGGTCGGTGTCGACGAGCGCGGCGCCTTCCCGCTGAGCAACGCCTTCGGCGGCCTCATGGACGACCTCATGGACGAGGAGTCCCTCGCGGCCCTGGGCGTCGTCGAGGAGAAGCGCACCCCGCAGTCCACCTACGAGCAGTACACGACGGCGATCCCGATCGGCACCGCCATCGCCCAGACCTGGGACCCCGGCCTCGCCGCCGCCTACGGCGACCTGGTCGGCGTGGAGATGGAGCACTTCGGCGCCCACCTGTGGCTCGCCCCCGCCTTCAACCTCCACCGCTCCATCCTGTGCGGACGCAACTTCGAGTACTTCTCCGAGGACCCGCTGCTGTCCGGCCGCATCGCCGCCGGCATCACCCGCGGCGTCCAGAAGCACCCCGGCCGAGGCGTCACCGTCAAGCACTTCGCCTTCAATAACCAGGAGACCAACCGCCTGAACTCCAACAGCAGGGTCTCCAAGCGGGCGGCTCGCGACCTGTACCTGCGCGCCTTCGAGATCTGCGTGCGCGAGGCCCAGCCGCACGGCCTCATGACCTCCTACAACCTCGTCAACGGGGTGCACACCTCCGAGTCCGCCGAGCTCCTGGAGGCGATCCTGCGCGAGGAGTGGGGCTACGAGGGCCTGGTCATGACCGACTGGGTGGTGCGCTTCATGACCCGCACGGACCTCAAGCACCCGCGCGCCGCCGCAGGCGCGAGCGTAGCCGCCGGCAACGAGCTGTTCATGCCCGGCTGTGAGGAGGACCGCCAGGACGTCCTCGCGGCCCTTGCCGGTGGCTCCGAGTCGGGCGCGGTCCTCACCCGTGAGCGCCTGGAGCAGCAGGCCGCACGCGTCGTGCGCATGTCCTGGATGCTCGCCCGCTGAGCACGCCTTCCGCCGTCGGCTGACGCATGGGCCGGTGCCCCGGGCGCGTTTCCCGGGGCACCGGCCGCGTCGGCGTGCGGGGCGGGGCCTTTCCTCGGGGGCGGGCTCGGCGGCCAGCGGGCCGCGTGGGCGTGCCGTTGCGGGGGAGCGGTGCCCATGGTGACGGCCCCGGGGCCGCGGCCTAGCCTGGCTCCATGTCGAGCCTCCCCATGCCCCCGACTGCGCTGACCGCCGTGCCGCCGACTGCGCTGACCGCCGTGCCGCCGACTGTGCCCCTCGCGGAGGTCGGCATGGTGCTCACCGGCCGTGAGCTCATGCGCATGAGCGTGGCCGTGCTGCTCTATTCGTGGCCTTCGCTGCCTTTCTCTGCCCTAGCCTTCGTCCTCTCGGCCGTGTCCATCGGGCTGACGCTCGGGGGGACACAGGGGGCACTGTGGGCGGCGCCGCTCGGGCTGCTCGCCTTCGTAGTGTTCATGCTGGTCGTGGGTCTGGTGGTGTTCGCTATCTTCAGGCGCGTGTACAGCCGCAAGCCCGAGGAGTGCACGGTGGTGCGGTTCCACCGAGACCATCTGGAGTACGTACGCCCGAAGGGAATGGTCCCGTACCGTTACGACCGGCTGTGGGCGGTGTGCGAGGCCCCGGGCCGGATCTACCTCATGCCCACGCGCTCTGCCGCCGTCATTCTTGACTCCACGGTGCTCAGCCCCCAGCAGCTGGCCCTCGTCCACGCGATCGCGCCACGCACCCGCAAGAAGCGGGTGCTGCACCCCCCGGCCTGGCTGCGTCCCCCGGCCTGGCTGATGCCCGCCGCCTGAGCAGCCCTGCCCGGGCGCTGGTTGCTGTCATGTCCCCGCCACGTCCGCGCCGCCCCTGCCATGATGGGGGTACGACGTCACCGCCGACCCCGGAGCATCACCATGGCCCTCACCCCAGCCGCCCGCGAGACCTACCGACCTTCTCCATCGGCTCGCGCTTACCGTTGGCCTCACCCCAGCCGCCCGCGAGACCTACACCCGGCTCTTCGGCGCCGACCCCCAGCCGAGCCCCACCGACCCCGAGCTCATGGAGACCCTCCAGAACCACATCTTCGGCGAGGTCTTCTCCACCGGTGTCCTCACCGACGTCGAGCGCGAGCTCATCACCGTCACCTGCCTCGCCTCGATGCAGACCCTGCCTCAGCTGCGCGCCCACGTCGGCGCGGCCCTGCGCGTGGGCGCCACCCCCGAGCAGCTGCGCGAGACCCTCTACCAGTGCCAGCCGTACATCGGCTACCCCAAGACGCTCAACGCCGTCGCCGTCCTCAACGAGGTCCTCACCGAGCGAGGCGTCAGCCTGCCGCTCGCCCCGGCGGCCACCGTGGCCTACGAGGACCGTGACGAGGCCGGTGCCGCCGTCCAGCGACCCCTGTACGGCGACGAGGTCAAGGAGGTCTTCGCGCGGCTGCCCGAGCCCTTCGACACCCAGGTGCCGCACCTGCTCACCGCCGTCGCCTTCGGGGAGGTCGAGACACGCGGGGTGCTCGACCTCGCCTTCCGTGAGCTCGTCAGCCTCGTCGCCATCACCGCCATCGGTGCCGCCGTCCAGCTACGGCCCCACGTCGCCGGGGCGGTCCGGGCCGGCAACACGCTCCAAAAGGTCGCCGCGGCCCTCGTCCAGGCGATGCCCTACGTCGGCGGGCCCTACGCGCTGTCGGGGCTGGTCCTCGTCGCCGGGTACGAGGAGGGCGCCTCCTCCGAGGCCTACCGCTGAGCCTCAGGCCTCGTGGGGCCCGAGCGCCTCGCGCGGGGCGCTCAGCGCCGCGGCGTACTCGGCGGCGCGGGCGGCCAGCACGTCGTCGGGCATGCCCAGGGCACCGAAGGTGACGAAGGGACGCAGGAAGGTCGTGCCGATGAGGTTGCTCGTCGCCTGCAGAGGACGCAGCAGCTCGGCCATGGTGTACCGCTGCTCGCTGTCGCGGCTGTACTCCTCGGCACCCCCACCCGAGGAGACCGCCACGAGCAGCTCCTTACCGTGAAGAGCCGTGCCCTTCGAGCCGTAGGCCCACCCCCAGGTCAGGACGTCGTCCTGCCACTGCTTGAGCAGCGCGGGCGTGGAGTACCAGTACATCGGGAACTGCAGGACGATCCGCTCCGCCTCCTCAAGGACGGCCTGCTCGGCGGCGACGTCGATGCGCCCGTGCGGGTAGAGGTCGTAGAGGTAGCGCACCCGGACCCCGGCGGCCTCGGCGCTCGCGGCAAGGGCGGCGTTGACGTGTGAGGCCCCGAAGCGGGGGTGGAAGACGAGGACGGTGGTGTTCATGGCTCTCCGGTGTGAGGGTGGACAGGACGGCACTGAGACTAACGGTGCCTGGGCGGGGTGGTACGACACGACGACGATGGGGACCGTGAAGAGCAAGACAGTCTTGCAGGTACCCATGGGAGAGTGCCGTCGTGACGCAGGACGGTGCCGTAGTAGCCTGTTGCAAAGACCTCGACATGAATACGCCGCCAGATGTACTCGATGGAAGTACGCGTTTCGGGAGAGGTCGCGACACATGAGGGTGTGGGAACGATGACTGATGCGACTCTCTCGGAAGTCGTGGATCGCGTGCGGCAGGCTGTCAACGCGGCGGAGCTCCCCATGAGCGAGGCTTTCTCCTCGCCGTTTGTGAACGTGCTGGTGCAGACGCATCCCGCACTCATCCCTCTGCTGCGTTCCCGCGTCTATTATCGTGGCTCTCTGTCGATGGCCGAGAAATGGTCGGTGAGCGCTGTCGAGAGCAGTCACCTCTGGCGTTCCGCGGTCACACTCCTCAGCCCCGTGTGGAGGCCTGTTCTGGATCATGGTGGGGACGGCTACGTCGTCGATATCGGGCGGTGTACCCGCCTGATCATGGTCCGGAGCACGCGGAGCATGATCGTAAGAGATCGTTCAGAAAACAGGGTCTCTATCGTTGGGGGAGACGTCCTGGGTCTGTGTGCCGAGCTGTGTCGCGTTATCAGGGGGATTCACACGTCCTTGGCTGTCGCAGCGGGGGCGTTCCCGTTGCGCTCGTCGGCGCTGGTCCGGGACGGCCGGGCCATCTGCTTCGTGGGCGACAGTGGTGCTGGGAAGTCGACCGCGCTGCTCGCGGCTGCCACAGCTCATCTTGACGGCCTGAGCATCATGGCGGATGGCAAGACGCTGTTGTACCGAGACGACGGGTTGTCGGTGCTGGCATGGCCGAGCGTCATTGACGTGGCTGCCGAGAGCCTGATGGAGCTGGGGGCCGGACGCGTTCTGAGCCCGGACTCCCGTGACCGGTATGGCGGTATGGCGCATGTGCGGCCGGATCTTCCGCTGGTCGAGGCGCTGTCGCCCGTCGAGCCACCTCTGGTGCCGGCGAAAGTGCGGCTTCTGCCGGAGGATCTGCGCCGTGCTCTGGGAATGTCGTTCGCGACTGAGGGGTGCGTGGTCGCAGTTGTCGAGAGTGAGCTCGCGCTCGGTGAGGCGCGCAGCCGTCTTGAGGTGGTGACGGATGCTGAAGAGCGGATGAACGTCCTCCGCCGGAACGTGTTGGAGGACTGGGTCAATCAACCTGATTGGCTGGGCCTTCTCGTCTCGCCTCGCGGGAAGGGAAGAGACAAGAGCTGTCTTGAGGCTGTGCCCGACGACGTTGTCGTGGTCAAGTTCCGAGCCGGGTCCGACGGAAAAGATGTCGCGAGAGGACTGGTTGACGTTTTCACGTGCGGCAAGAGTGCTGGTGAGCTGGCGGCGACGATCGCGGCAGGCCCCCCTCCCACGTACCACTTTGGCGTCTACGCGCGCATCGTGCGGGACGGTCGTATGCTGTGCGTGAATAAGACACGTGGTCCGTATACCGGTTTGCTCGACCTTCCCGGGGGGCGCCCCGAGCTCGCCGAAAGCTGGGAGGACGCTCTGCGCCGCGAGCTGGGAGAGGAGGTGGGCGTCGGATCCGTCGCCATCGGTGAGTTTTCCCGGTTCTCGCTGCGCGTCGACTCTGACACTGCGGGTGAGAGCATTGATTTCCATCATCATGGAGTGGTCGCCGACGTGCGCCTTTTGGAAGAGTTGCCGCGCGCCACGACGCTTTCGCCAGACACCGCCGGATGGGGGTGGTTCGACGTCCTGCACGGTGACCGCTCGCGTCTGAGCCCCATTGCCCGATCGGTCATTGACCAATGATGATGAGGCGTTGCCGGCCGCCCGGCCGGGCCCTCAGCCGGTACGCTCGTGCAGTCCCTCGCCCGCCGCTGGGCGAGCGAAGCAGCCGCGATCGTGACAGCCCTCGGGGCACAGGCGCCCGCTAGCATCAGCGCATGGTCACCACCGAGCGGCGCCCCACCGTCATCGTCGCCTACGACTCGCCGCTCGAACCCATGACGCCCGCCGCCACGCTGGGGCCGGAGCGTCCTGCCGGCGCCCTGAGCGGCTGCTGGTCCGACGCCTACTTCGCCGGACGCGACCCCGGACCCCGCCCGACCCCGGCCCTGCGGGGCACGTCCCTCCAGCGGCTCGTGCGGGACGAGCTGCTGACCTTCCCCGCGGGGCGGACCCCCACCAACGGTGAGCCGGCGCCCACGCTCCAGGCGCGCACCGGCCGCCGGGACAGCGGACACCTGCCCCACCGGGGACGTCATGGCTGAGGGCTCCGGCACGACCATCCGGGTGCCCGTGCCCGCCGACGACGGCGCCGGAACCGAGATAGAGGCCTACCTCTACCGGCCGGCCCGCTCCGCCGCCAACGCGCCCCTGGCGATCTGCCTGCACGGCATGAACGAGTCCGGCCTGCGCACAGCCCCCGTCGCCCGGCGTCTGGCGCAGGCGGGTTTCGTCGCGCTCGCCCCGACCCTGCGCTGCGGCGGGGGACAGGCTGCCGGGCCCACGACCTCCCTCAGCCCCCTCACCCAGCTCGCCGACGTCGCCGCCCTGCGTGCGTCCGCCTCGGGCTGGCCCGGGGTGGACGCGTCACGCACCGTCCTCATGGGGCGCAGCCAGGGCGGTCTCATCGCCGTCCTCGCCGCCGCCCAGCACCCGGCGGGTGTGGCCGCGCTCGCTCTGTGGTACCCGGCGCTGCGCACCCCCGAGAACGTCGGGGCGCGTTTCGGCACCCGGGCGGCCGTCCCCGAGCGTTTCACCTCCCGGGTCGAGGGCGTCGACGTCGTGCTCGGTCGCCGCTACGCCCTCGACGCCTGGGACCTGGACCCGCAGACGGCACTGCGTCGCCTGCGCTCGCCGGTCCTGCTCGTCCACGGCGAGCAGGACCGCACCGTGCCCCTGGCCGTCTCCGAGGAGGCCGCCGCCCTGCTGCCCGACGCCCGCCTGCTGCGTGTGAGCGGTGCCGCCCACGGCTTCGAGGGCTCGCGGCTGGAGACGGTGCTGAACGCCACCGCCGACTTCCTCGCCTGGAGCGTCCCGGCGGACTGAGCGCGGTAGGTTGGGGCTCTCACCGCGCGCTGGCTCAGTGACGGCGTCTTGATCCGCAGGCGCCCGCTAGCATCGGCGTATGAGCACCACTGGGCGGCGTCCCACCGTCATCGTCGCCTACGACTCGCCGCTCGGGCCCATGACGCTCGCCGCCACGCTGGGTCCGGAGCATCCCGCCGGCGCCCTGAGCGGCTGCTGGTTCGACGGGCAGCGTCACGACCGGGCCGGTCTTCCCGACGACTGCCGCACTCTCGGCCTCCTTGGCGCCGGGGCAGAGCCCGGCGAGACCCCGCCCGTCCTGGTTGAGTCCGTCGACTGGCTCGACGCCTACTTCGCCGGACGCGACCCCGGGCCCCGCCCGGCCCTGGCCCTGCGGGGCACGTCCTTCCAGCGGCTTGTGTGGGACGAGTTGCTGACCATCCCCGCGGGGCGGACCCGCACCTACGGTGAGCTGGCGCGCACGCTCCAGGCGCGCACCGGCCGCCCCTGCGCCGCCCGGGCGGTGGGCGGTGCGGTGGGCCGCAACCCCGTGAGCGTCATCGTTCCCTGCCACCGCGTCCTCGGTGCCGACGGCTCACTCACCGGCTACGCGGGCGGGGCGGAACGCAAGGAGGCTCTGCTGCGCCTAGAGAGGACAGCGGTGCTGTAAGCGCTGCGGGGCCTAGGCGTTGCGGCAGCGGGCCACGCACAGCGGCCTGAACGCCGCGAACACCCGGTGGTTCTCCACGTGCAGGCCCCAGTGCTCCAGGTGACTGAGCAGGTCCTCAGCCTGCCACCGCTGCGCCGGACTGAACCCGGCGTGATGCCACAGTGGTCTGTGCCCAGTGTCCCGCGTGCTTCCTGTGAGCACGTAGCAGGGGACCGCGATGTACCCGCCCGGTCGCACGACGCGCTTGAGCTCGGCGACAGCGCGCTCCGGCTCCTCCAGCAGGTCGGCAGGGGTGAGCCGTTCCGCGGTGTAGGCCACTGCCTGCCGTGCTCCCTCCTGCCCACGCAGGGTGGCCAGGTCGTAGACCGGGGCGACGACGTCCCAGAACGTGTGTGCTCGCTTCATCTGTCGCCTTCCTCCTGGGACCGGGTGGTGGAGCCCGTGAGCGCTGATGCGCTGTTCGGATGCAGGTGAGGGCCTGCTATCTGAGCGTGCGCGCTGCGCGCTGTGTGCGCGGGCAGATGGCAGGTGCCGGGGCACGGGCTGACGGCGCGTCAGGCGGGCCGCCGCGAGGCACGATCAGACCGTGTCCGGGCTACGAGGCGCTGCGTTTGTCTCCGTCGCCCCGCCACCCTGCGGCGAGAAATGCCCCTGAGATTCATCCCATAGGATGATATTTCACTCGACGCGGCCCCGTAAGGTGAAGAGGCACCACTGACCTCACGGGAAGAGACACAGTGCTCGAGCTTCGCGCGATCACCAAGGCCTACCGCACCGCCTCCCTGACCCAGACCGCCCTCGACGACGTCACCGTCGCCTTCCGCGACAACGAGTTCGTCGCGGTCCTCGGCCAGTCGGGCTCCGGCAAGACGACGATGCTCAACGTCATCGGTGGCCTGGACCACTTCGACTCCGGTGACCTCGTCATCGACGGCATCTCCACGCGCAGCTACAAGGACCGCGACTGGGACACCTACCGCAACAACCGCATCGGCTTCGTCTTCCAGTCCTACAACCTCATCCCGCACCAGAGCGTGCTGGCCAACGTCGAGCTGGCCCTGACCCTCTCGGGCGTCGGGCGCGCCGAGCGGCACCGTCGGGCCCTTGACGCCCTGGAGCGGGTGGGCCTGGCCGACCACGTCCACAAGCGCCCCAACCAGCTCTCCGGCGGCCAGATGCAGCGCGTGGCCATCGCCCGCGCGCTCATCAACGACCCCGAGATCCTGCTGGCCGACGAGCCCACCGGCGCCCTGGACTCGGCCACGAGCGTGCAGGTCATGGACCTGCTGCGCGAGGTCGCCGCCGACCGCCTCGTCATCATGGTCACCCACAACCCGGACCTCGCCCACGAGTACGCCACCCGCATCGTCGAGCTCGCCGACGGGCGGGTGCTGTCCGACTCGCGCCCCCTGGACCCCGGCACCGAGCAGACCCGCGCCGCCAAGGAGCCGCGCCGCGCCCGCATGAGCCCCCTGACGGCCCTGTCGCTGTCCTTCGCCAACCTCATGACGAAGAAGGGCCGCACCATCATGACCTCCTTCGCGGGGTCCATCGGCATCATCGGCATCGCGATGATCCTTGCCCTGGCCAACGGCGTCAACGCCTACATCGCCCGCACCGAGGAGGAGACCCTGTCCTCCTACCCTCTGAGCATCCAGGAGACGGGCTTCGACATGTCCTCGGTGCTCACGACGGACCCGGGGGACATCGAGCCCGCCGCCGACGGCACCATCGTCACCCGCCCCAGCTTCACCGCCACGATGGACTCTCAGAGCACCAACGACCTCGCGTCTCTCAAGGAGTACTTCGAGCGCGACGGCGGCGGCATCAGCGCCCACACGAGGGCCATCGAGTACGCCTACGCCGTCGCCCCGCAGATCTACCAGGTGGACACCACTGACAGCGTCGTGCGGGTCCACCCTGACCAGTCCTTCGACCGGATGAGCGCGGCCATGGGCGGGGGCGGCATGCTCTCGTCCTTCATGACCTTCGACGCCTTCCGGCAGCTGCCGGTTGCCTCCGGCCTGTACGAGGGCACCTACGAGGTCGTCGCCGGACGGTGGCCCCAGGGGGCCGGTGAGCTCGTCCTCGCCCTCCCCGAGTCCGGGCGCCTGGACGACATGTACGAGTACACGCTGGGCCTGCGCGACCACGCCGAGCTCGACGCGCTCATGGAGAGCTACGCCGCCGGTCAGGCCCCCGAGGACATCGAGGGCCTGGCCGAGGAGCGCACCTACTCCTACGCGGACATCGTCGGGCGCACCTTCTCGCGCGTGCCCGCCAGCCAGCGCTACACCTACGACGAGACCTACGGGGTGTGGACGGACCGCTCCGACGACACCGACTACATGCGCGGCCTCGTCGCCGAGGGCCAGCGCCTGACCGTCGTGGGGGTCGTGCGCGCCAACGACGACTCGGCCCTGCTGTCCCAGGGCCTGTTCTACACCCCGGCCCTCACCCAGCAGGTGATCGCGGAGGCCGCAGACTCCCCGATCGTGCGCGACCAGATCGCCCGTCCCGACACCGACGTCTTCACCGGCCGCAGCTTCGCGGACCTGGCCTCCGGGGAGGGCGCCACCTCCTTCGACATGTCCTCCCTGTTCACCGTCGACGGCGAGGCCCTCCAGGCCGCGTTCCGTTTCGACCCCAAGGCCCTCCAGCTCGACCTGTCCGGCCTCGACATGTCCAGCGTGGGCCCCTCGACCCTCAACCTGCCCTCCCTCGACATGTCCGGCATGGACCTGTCGGCCCTGGACCTGTCCAGCGTGGGCACGGTGGACATGAGCGGCGTGGACCTGTCGAGCCTGGACCTGTCTGACCTCGCCACGCGCTACCCCCAGCTCGCCGAGGTCGACTACCAGACGATCATCACCCAGGCCCTGTCGGCCGACGGCGTCATCCGCGCCGACGCTGGCCAGAACGTGTCCACCGCCGCCATGACGGTCGTGCAGGGGCTCGTGCCCTGGGTTCAGGCCGAGATGCAGGCGGATCTCGCCAACGGGGTCAACCCGCCCCGCAGCGTCCTGGAGCTCGTCACCACCTACCTGGGGATGCCCGCCGACCCGGCCCGGCCCGACGGCCCCGACAACGCCCAGCCCCTGCGGGACGCGGCCGCCGCCTCCGTGGACACCGCGCTGCTCACCGAGCATCTCCTCACGGGCCTGGGGCAGGACCCGGCCCTGTCCGCAGTCGCCACGGACGTCTCCCAGCGCGCCGCGACGGCCATCACCACCCAGATCGCCTCCCAGCTGGGGACCCGGCTGGCGAGCGCCGTCGGCGACCTGCTGTCGAGCTACCTGTCGACGACGATGACCAACGCGATGACCCAGATGATGACCTCGATCCAGACGGCCATCAGCACCCAGATCGAGAAGGCGATGGAGCAGCTGGCCACCTCCATGTCCTCCGCCATGAGCATCGACGAGGAGGCCTTCGCCGCCGCCTTCAAGCCGAGCATGGACCAGGAGGACCTGGCGGCCCTCATGTCCACCCTCATGTCGAGGACGGTGCCCACCTACGAGGGCAACCTCACCTCCTTGGGCTGGGCCGACCTCGACTCTCCCAGCCGGATCGACATCTACCCCTCGTCCTTCGAGGACAAGGACGCCGTCAAGTCCATCATCGACGACTACAACCGGGCCGCCGAGGCCGCGGGGGAGGAGGAGCGCGTCATCACCTACTCGGACCTCGTGGGGACCCTCATGAGCTCGGTGACGCGCATCGTCAACGTCATCTCCTGGCTGCTCATCGCCTTTGTCGCGATCTCCCTGGTGGTCTCCAGCATCATGATCGCGATCATCACCTACATCTCCGTCCTGGAGCGAAAGAAGGAGATCGGCGTCCTCAGGGCCATCGGCGCCTCGCGCGCGGACGTGCGCCACGTCTTCAACGCCGAGACCGTCATCGAGGGGCTGCTGGCCGGCCTGCTGGGGGTCGGGATCACCGTGCTGCTGTGCCTGCCGGTCAACGCCGTGGTCGAGTCCCGCTTCGAGGTCTACCCGATCGCCGAGCTGCCGGTGGTGGCGGGGGTGGTGCTCGTGCTCATCTCCATCGCCCTGACGGTCCTCGCAGGCCTCATCCCCTCGGGCAAAGCGGCGCGCGAGGACCCGGTGGAGGCGCTGCGAAGTGAGTGACGGGCCGGTCGGCTGCCCGCGGGCCCGTACGGCGCCCCCCAGCGGCCTCGTACGAGACCGCTGGCAGTGCCCGGGGCAGGGCCTGACCGGCGGGTGGCACGCTCGTGTGATCACGTGGTGGGCACGATCCGCGGGATTCCGCGGTTTCCAGGCTCAGGTGTTTCCGGCCGTGCAGCTCCCATGTGCGTGCGTGTCACCCACGCACGTCGGAGCCGTAGTGGCCGGTTTCCGTGCCTGGGAGAAATCCTTGTGATTACAAGGAAAACCTAGGATCGTTGACGTCCCACGCGTAACATGGGCGTGCGACCACCCCGGCCCGGCGCCAGTACGGGCACCGTTGGGAGCGCGCTCCGCTGTCGCACCGACCGTCCGAGGAGGAACCATGCCCACGCCCGACACCCTCTCCACCGACAGGAAGGTCGCCGTCCTCGTCGCCCCGGGCCTGGAGGAGGTCGAGGCCCTCGCCGTCGTGGACGTGCTCTACCGGGCGGGGGTGAGGGCAGACCTCGTCGCTGTCGGAGACTCGCTGGAGGTGACGAGCTCGCACCGCATCACCTTCCGTGCCGACGCCCTGCTCTCGGACACGGACCTGGCGGCCTACGACCTCGTGCTGCTTCCGGGCGGGATCCCCGGCACCCCGAACCTGCGGGCCTCGGCGGCCGTCACCAAGGAGGTGCGTCGGCGCCTGGAGGCCGGCGAGCTGCTCGCGGCCATCTGCGCGGCCCCGTCGATCCCCGCCGAGCTCGGCCTGCTCCAGGGGCGTCGGGCGACGGCGAACCCGACCTTCATGTCCGTGCTGGCCGAGCACGGTGCCATCGTCAGCGAGGAGAGCGTGGTCGTCGACGGGAACCTCCTGACGAGCCGGGGCATGGCCACCGCCACGGACCTGGGCCTGGCGATCGTCGAGCACCTGCTGGGCGCCGAGGCCGCCGACCGCGTGCGCACCGCCATCGTCTACGGCTCGCGGCTCGTGCTCCGACGCTCGGAGACGGCCGGCGGGCTCTGAGCGGACGTGCTCTGAGCGGCTCGTTCAGGGACAGGATGCCGCGGGGGCCGTCCGCGCCAGTGAGTGGTGCGGACGGCCCCCGCGTGCTGCGTGCACCCGCGTGGTCCGCCAGGTGGCGACCAGAGCCGGTGGCGCCACAGGCCACGGACCCCCGAGCGGGACCCGGGCCGGGGCTCAGGCTCTCGGAGAGCCGGAGCGGTCGCGCTGGGGCAGCAGCGCGAGCAGGAGCAGGAGCAGACCCAGAGTGGCGAGCAGGCCGATGCCGACGGCGGTGAGGTTGATGCGTGCGCCCAGGCCGATGGCCACAGTGACGCCCCCGACGGCGGCCAGCAGCACGCCCCACGTGAGGGACCAGGGCTGGAACCTGCGCGTAGCCACGGGCTTGGGCGTCCTGGAGGCGGACCACACACCGTCGACGACGCGGGCGGAGCCCGGCCCTGAGGCCGAGGGAGCGGAGGCCGCGGGCGTCTCGGGGGCCGGGGTGGCCGAGGAGAACTGGGTGGTGGGCGTGTCCCGCGTGCCGGGGCCGGGCTGTGCGCCGGACTCGGCAGGGGAGGGGGCACAGGCGGGAGAGGACGTGGTTGTCATGGTCGTGGCTCCTGGTTGTCAGCGGCTGGGGGTGGCGGTCGCCTCAGGTGAGGCGGTGGTGTTGTCCGGGCGCTGGGCTGACCCGCCGTCGGTGCTCCCGCGCTGTGTCGCGCGGTCAAGGAGGCAGGAGTCGAGCTGCGCGCGCACGCCACCGGGCAGGTCATCGAGGTCCGAGGGCTCGCCGCTCCAGCTGGAGTCCGCGGCTGAGCCGTCCTGCGCGTCCGAGACCTGGTCGGCGCACTGCTGCACGTCCCTGTCGGAGACGGCAGGGAAGGTCATGCCGGGAACGGGGCCCTCGTCACCGCTGCGCTCCTCGCCTCCCGGCTCCCGCCAGGAGTCGACGACCCAGTAGGAGTCGTACTTCCATCCTGACCAGGTGACCTGGTCGGGCTCCTCCTGCACCTGGATCTCGCCGATGCCGACCTCCACGTCGACGTCGAGGTCGTGGGCCGGGCCGACCGCCTGGGCGTCGGGTGAGGACATCTGGGCGTCGATGCCGATGCCGCCCTGGTAGATGTAGCTCTCGGTCAGGCTCTGCCCGGACACCGAGTACATCGGCTCCCAGGAGGGGTCGCGGGGTCGCCCCGTGCCCACCCCGGTGGTGCTCCACGGCTGGGTGAGGACGCCTCGGAGCTCACCGGCACCGACCTGTGCGTCGACGGAGACGGCCTGACCCTGAAGGGTCTTGATCCGGAGCTGCCCGGCGCCCATGGAGATGTCGATGTCCGCGTCCCGGGCGGCTGCGGCCGAGACGCCCCGGAGGTCGAGGGTGACGTCGCCGACGGCGTACTCGCCCAGATCGAGGTGCCCGCCGGCCTGCTCAAGCATGGCGTCGGTGACGGTGATGTCCACGGTGCGGTGCGGGAAGGTGCCGTTGATGGAGCCGAAGCCGCCGATGACGGATCCGGTGACGAGGCAGGGCACGGCGGCCAGGAGGACGAGGAACCCCGTGACGGACATCCAGCCGCCCCGGCGTCCGCGCAGGGCACTGATGACGACCCCGAGACCGAGGACGGCGGTGAGCAGACCCGTGCAGGTGATGAGCGCGCCGATCGGGCTCAGCCTGCCGATGCTGTACGCCCAGACGACGGCCGCCAGGCCGAACATGGAGACGGCCAGGGTGATGAGGCTCAGGGTGCGGCCGGGACCCGGAACGTAATGGAAGGTGGTTGGCACGGGAGTGGGAGCGCTCCACGCGGGCGGGGTGTGCTGGGAGACGTAGGGCGAGGGTCCCGCCAGTGAGGAGGACCAGCGTCCTGAGGAGGGGGCGTCCGCGGGCCCGGTGGGGGTGTAGAAGGACGCGGTGGCGTCCACGGGCCTGGCAGGGGTGTGGAAGGACGCGGTGGCGTCCGTCTGCTCGGGCTCCTGCCCGTCGTGGGAGCCGGATGAGGACGGCGCCACCCGGACGTTGCTCGCGGTGTCGGGCTGGGCGAAGGCGAGGGCGGCGCTGGGCCAGGTGGCGGTGGAGCCGCTCCCCGTGCTGCCGGAGGGCACGGGGCCGGACACAGGGACCGAGGGCACAGGGTCTGACCCGGTTGAGAAGGGTCCCGCGGGGTGTCCCGCCGCACTCGGAGGCGTGCCCGGTCGGCCTGCGTCGGTGCCGGTCCCGGGACCTGCCGGGCCGGGGTGGGGGGTGTGCCTCGGCCCTGCGTTCGGCCGCGCGCCCGAGCCTGTGCGGTGCAGGTACATCGCCCACAGCGCGAGAAGCAGCGTTCCCACCCAGAACACCGTGACCACGAACCCTCCCAGCGAGGACCCGATCCAGCCCTGGACGAACCAGGAGGGCACGATCCCGTACTCGCCCAGGCCGAAGCCGGTGATGACGGCGACGATGGCGCCGGCGAGCCCGGTGTTGATATCGCCCACGAGCGCCTGCTCGACGTGGATGCGCCCGTCGCGCTCCTCGGGCAGCAGCGCCCAGGCGAGGCCGTAGATCACGAGGCCGATCCCCGACACGAGGCCGAGCAGCCCCCACACGCTGCGTACGAGCACCGGGTCCACGCCCAGGCGTCGCGCGAGGCCGCCGGCGACGCCTCCCACCCACCGTTCCTCGGAGCGGAACAGGCCGGTGCGGCGCACCGAGGAGAAGAAGGAGTGCAGCGGGCTCGTGCGGTCGCCGCCAGCTCCCGGCACCGGGCCCGGCTGCGGGCCGGGGCCCGCCTGCCGGTACGGGCCGCTCTGGCCCGGGCCGTGGTACTGCGGGCCGTTCGGGCCCGGGCCGTGGTACTGCGGGCCGTTCGGGCCCGGGCCGTGGTTGTGCGTGCTGGTCCGCTCATGCGGCTGGTACTGCGCCTCGGCGGGGCGTCGCGGGCCCGGCTGGCTCTGCTGGTCCGGCAGGTCCTGGGGGGACGTCCCGGCGTGCGGGAGCTGGAGCGTGGGCTGCTCGGTCTGCGCCGGGGCTGCGTCGGCCGAGACGTCGGCGTCCGCCTGGACAACGGTGCCCGTCTCGGCGGGGTCGGGCCGCTCGGTCTGCGTCTCGGCGGTGTCAGGCTGCTCGGTCACAGCCTGGGCGGCGGCATCCGCCTGGGGGGCGTCGTCGGGCTGCGCGACATCCGCCTGGGGGGCGTCGTCGGGCTGCTCCGGGGAGGGGGTCTGGGTCTCGTCCATGACTCCATGCTCCGCTCCTCCCCGTCCGCGCACGATCGGGGGACACCCTGAACAGGCCCTGGTTGGCCCCGGGGAAGGGGCCCGGCGCGTTGGCGGCGTGCCACGATAGGCCCATGACGACGACGCCGGGGTACGCGCTCCCGCCTGCCGCAGGCACCCCTGGGCGAGGACCCGCCGCCCCCTCGTCCTCGACCGTCCCGACGGACACCGCCCCGGGTGCCTGGGCCCCGGGGACGTCCCCTCACCGGGCGCTCACCCGCCTGCCGCTGCGTCGTCCCGAGCGCTACCCCGCGCCCGCGCCCCTGCTCGCCGAGTCCCGCCCCGGACGGCTCATCGCCGGTGTCTGCGCGGGCGTGGCCGCCCACCTGGGACTCGACGTCGGTCTCGTGCGCGCCGCCTTCGCGCTGGCGGGCCTCGTCGGCGGCGCAGGCGTCCTCCTGTACCTCGTGCTGTGGCTGCTGGTCCCCAGTGGCAACCCCTGGCAGGAGCGTGCCGGGAGCCTGCCTCCCACCCGGGCGCGCCTGGCCTCGCGCCTGCAGGGCTCGGGCGCCGTGCCCCGCCTCAGCCCACGCTCCGCGACGCTCCTGGGCGGAGCGGCGCTGCTCGCCTCCGCGCTGCTCGCGCTCGCCTGGAGCACCGGAATGATCGACCCGGACTCCTTCCTGCTGCCGGTGCTCGTCAGCGGCGCCGGTGCCGCTCTCGCCTGGTCCCAGGTCGAGGCCGTCACCTCCCCCGGCCGCGACCGGGGGGCGGTGCTGCGCCTGGCCGGCGGCGTCGTGCTCACCGCCGTCGGCATCCTCCTGTGGATCGCCGCGGACACCCCGCCGCGAGCCCTGCTCACCGGCCTGCTCACCGGTGGCGCCCTCGTGCTGGGCATCGGCCTCGTGCTCGCGCCCGTGTGGCTGTCCGCCAGCCGGGCCGTCACCCGGGCCCACGCCGCCGAGGCCCGAGAGGCCGAGAGGGCCGACATCGCCGCGCACCTGCACGACTCCGTCCTGCAGACCCTCACCCTCATCCGCCGCCGCGCCGACGAGCCCGAGACCGTCGCCCGCCTGGCCCGCTCCCAGGAGCGCGAGCTGCGGGCCTGGCTGTACACGGACCGCCCCGCCGTCGGCACCTCCGCCGCCGACGCCGTGCGCGACCTCGTCGGGGAGATCGAGGACCGCTACGGGGCCGACGTCGATCTCGTCGTCGTCGGCGACCGGCTGCCCGACCGCGACACCGAGGTCGTCGTCGCCGCCGCCCGCGAGGCCCTGACGAACGCCGTCAAGCACGGGGCGCCGCCCGTGAGCGTCTACGCGGAGCTGAGCTCCGAGCGGCTCGAGCTCTTCGTGCGCGACCGCGGCCGGGGCTTCAGCCTCGACGACGCCCAGGCGGTCCCGGCTGACCGTCACGGTGTGCGCGAGTCCATCATCGGACGCATGTCCCGCCACGGCGGCAGCGCCTCCATCCGCCGCCTGGCCGTGGGAACCGAGGTCCACCTCGACCTTCCCGCCGCCGTACGCTTGCCGGGTACGTCCGCCGTCCCGACGCCCACTTCCCCAGGAGAAGCATGAGCGACGCCACCCCCGCCCGGCCCCACGACCCTCAGGGCCCGGTGACGGCCCGCGGCGAGCGCCTGCGCGTGCTCGTCGTCGACGACCACGCCCTCGTGCGCGCCGGGGTCCGTGCCGAGATCGAGATGCACGCCCCCGACCTCGAGGTCGTCGCGGAGGCGGAGGACGTCGAGGGCGCCGTGGCGGCGGTCCACGCCCTGGTGCCCGACGTCGTCCTGCTCGACGTCCACCTGCCCGGCGGCAACGGCGGGGGAGGGGCCGAGGTCGTCACCGCCTGCCACGACGTGCCCGCCACCCGCTTCCTCGCCCTGAGCGTGTCCGACGCCAGCGAGGACGTCGTCAGCGTTATCCGCGCCGGGGCCCGCGGCTACGTCACCAAGGCGATCTCCGCCGAGGACCTCGCCCAGGCAGTGCGCCGGGTGGCCTCCGGGGACGCCGCCTTCTCGCCCCGCCTGGCGGGCTTCGTCCTGGACGCCTTCGGCGTCGGTGCCGGTGAGGTCGCCGTCGCCGACTCCGAGCTCGACCGCCTCTCCCAGCGCGAGCGCGAGGTCATGCGCCTCATCGCCCGCGGCTACACCTACAAGGAGTGCGCGAGCGAGCTGTTCATCTCCGTCAAGACGGTCGAGACCCATGTCTCCGCCGTGCTGCGCAAGCTCCAGCTGTCCAACCGCAACGAGCTCACCCGCTGGGCCGCCGCCCGCCGCATCGTCTGAGCGCATCGTCTGAGCCTGCCCGGCCCCGCCCGGGACCGCTTGGCCGTCCCTCCTGACCGTACCCGCCCCGCCTGAGCGCACCTGAGAACCCGAGGAATCGACCGTGACCGACACGCCCACCGCCCCCGCCGCCACCGTACTGACCGCGGCCGAGGTCCCTGCCGGCTGCCCGACGGCCGGTGGTGCCCTGCGTGTCCCCGGGCTCCTGCGCCACCCGGGCAGTGGCCGCCTGCTGCTCGTCCACGACCTGCGCCCCGCCCCCGACGCCTCCAGCGCCTGGCAGTCCAGCGGCGGCGCCCTGCCGGGGGACCTGCCCAACCCGAACTCCCTGTGGCTGCGCACGAGCGACGACGAGGGCGCCACCTGGGGCGCCCCCCGGCGCCTGGCCCCCTCCCAGGACGTCCTGCCCGGGATCATCGGCCTGTCCGACCCCGTCCTGCTGGTTGCGCCCACCGGCACGCTGCACCTGCTCGCCGCCGCCTGCACCGACGTCGGCCTCTTCGGCGCCCACGTGCCCACGCGCCCCTGGCAGCCCGGCCAGGTGCCCGAGGCCGGGACCCTGCGGCTGCTGCACGCCACCAGCCACGACGCCAGTGCCACCTGGGCGTGGACGGATCTCACCGACCTGTGCCTGCCCTCCGAGGTCTTCGCCCGCGGCTGCGTCCTCTTCCCGGCCTCCGGACACGGGACGGTGGTGGCTGCGGGCGGCGTCAGCCGCCTCGTCGTGCCCGTCGTCGCCGCCGAGCCCGCCACCGAGGGCGGGGACGTCGTCATGCGCTCGCTGTGCCTGCTGAGCGACGACGACGGCGCGAGCTGGTTCCTGGGCGCACCGGCGCCGGTCGCCGCCGCTCCGGGCCGTTCCCTGGCCGGGGGCGCGCGCACGAGCGGCACTGACGAGCACGCCGTCGCCGCCCTCGACGACGCCACCGTGCTCATGAGCGCCCGTGACGGCACCTATGGCGGCACCCGCCTGACCAGCGTGTCGACCGACTCCGGCGCCACCTGGAGCCCGGCGCAGCGCGAGCCGGAGGTGCCCGACCCCGGCTGCAACGCCGGGCTCATCGCCCTCGACGGCGGCCGCGCCCTGCTGTCTCACGCCGCGGACCCCGTCGAGCGCCGCCGAGGCAGGCTGAGCCTGCGCACCGCGGAGGGACGCTGGCAGGCCCTGGGGACCGTGGACGAGGGCCCCTTCGGCTACTCGGACCTGCTCCAGCTGCCCGACGGCGACGTCCTCGTCGTGTGGGAGGTGGCGGGCCCCGACGGCGGCGGCACGCTGCGGCTGCGACGTCTCAGCCTCCAGGGGGCTGCGGACGGCGGCCTCGCCGACGTGGGAGGATGAGCGGCGTGGACCAGCGACCGGGCGTGCCCCACCTTGCCGCGGCCGCGCAGCACCTGCGCGCCGGAGGGCTGCTCGTGCTGCCCACGGACACGGTCTACGGCATTGGCTGCCTGGCCGCGGACGCCGACGCGGTCAGCCGCCTGCTGGCCGCCAAGGGGCGCGGACGGCACATGCCCCCGCCCGTCCTCGTCGCCGGCCCCGAGCAGCTCGACGGCCTCGTCGCCCACGTGCCCGACACCGCCCGCGCCCTCATCGGCTCCTGCTGGCCCGGCGCCCTCACCCTCGTCCTCGACGCCGCCCCCGAGCTGGGCTGGGACCTGGGGGAGCGCGGCACCACCCTGGCCGTGCGCATGCCCGACCACCTCCTTGCCCTGGAGCTGCTGCGCGCCGTCGGCCCGATGGCCGTCACCAGCGCCAACCGCACCGGCGAACCGCCCGCCACCGAGGCCGCCGCCTGCCGTGCTGCCTTCCCCGGCCGCCTCACCGACGCCGCCGCGGCCCCGGCCGGTGCCCCCGACATCCTCCTGCTCGACGGCGGCCCCACCCCCGGGCCCGTGCCCTCGACCATCCTCTCGCTGGCGGGCGAGCACGCCCTGGCGCCCGTCGTCCTGCGTGAGGGCGTCCTGTCGCGCGCCGAGCTGGCGGCTGTGCTCGATCCCGTCCTGGAGGCCGCCGGGGCGTCCGGCCCGTGCACGAACGGGGACTCCCGCGCGTGAAGGTCTACATCCTCGTCCTGCTCATCGCCGCGGCGGTCACCTACGTCGCCGTGCCCGTCGTGCGGCACGTCGCCCTCGTGTCCAACGCGCTGACGCCCGTGCGCTCCCGTGACGTGCACACCACCCCCATCCCCAGGCTCGGTGGGGTGGCGATGTTCGTCGGCTTCGCCACGGCCATCGCCATCGCCTCACGGGTGCCCTACCTGCAGGCTGCCATCGACGACTCCGCCTGGGCGGTCGTCATGGGGGCCGGGATCGTGTGCCTGCTGGGCGTCGTCGACGACCTGTGGGACCTGGACTGGATGACCAAGCTCGCCGGGCAGGTCCTGGCCGCCGGGATCATGGCCTGGCAGGGCGTTCAGCTCATCACCTTCCCCGTGGGCGGGCTGACCATCGGCTCCTCGCGCCTGTCCCTCATCTCCACCGTCATCGTCGTCGTCGTGGCGATGAACGCCGTCAACTTCGTCGACGGCCTCGACGGGCTGGCCGCAGGCATCATCGGCATCGGCTCCGTGGCCTTCTTCGCCTACGTCTACGTACTCACCCGCACCACGAGCCCCGAGTCCTACACCTCCCTGGCGGCCACCGTCGTCGCCGCCCTCATCGGCGTGTGCCTGGGCTTCCTGCCCCACAACTTCCATCCGGCGACGATCTTCATGGGCGACTCCGGCTCCATGCAGCTCGGGCTCGTCTCGGCCGCCGGGACCATCATCGTCACCGGTCAGGTCGACCCCGGTGCCTTCGCCGGCACGACGGCGGTGCCCGTCTTCCTGCCCGTGCTGCTGCCGCTGGCGGTCCTGCTGCTCCCCCTGACCGACATGGTCATGGCCGTGGTACGCCGTACCCGCGCCGGGCTCAGCCCCTTCCACCCGGACCGTATGCACATGCACCACCGGCTGCTGGCGGCCGGCCACTCCCACCGTCGCGCGGTGCTCGTCATGTACGTGTGGGCCGCCACCGTGTCCTTCCCGGCTGCGGCCCTGGCCTTCCTGCCCTGGCGGCGCGTCGCCGTGGGGGCGGTCGTCGCGGTCCTCGCCGCGGTGCTGGTCACCGCCGACCTCCTGCCCGGGCTGCGTCACGTCCTGCGCGGCAGGACCCCCGCGGGCGCCCGCCACGCCGCCCCCGGCACCGGTCACGACGCCCCTGGGGCCGGATCACAGGAGGAGCCGTGAGCCACCAGCCGCGTGGTACCCGCACGCACCAGCAGGTCTTCCGCACCGCCGCCCGGCGCGTGGGCGTCGTCGGGGGCGTGCTCGTCCTCCTGAGCCTGGCGGCCGGCGCCCTGGCCGGTGGCGGCGCCTGGGCCGGGGCCGCCTGGGGCGCGGGCGCGGGAGCGCTCCTGACCGCCCTGACGGCGCTGGCCCTGTGGGTCCCGTGGGACCGCTACCCGCTGCTGGCCTCGGGTGGGGTCATGCTCTCCTTCGCGGGCAAGGTCCTGGTCATGATCGGCGTCGTCCTGCTGCTGGGGCCCCGCCGCGAGAGCATCGAGCCGATGTGGTTCTTCGTGCCCCTGGCTGTGACCCTGCTGAGCGTCACCGGTGTCGAGATCGTCACACTGGCGACCGGCCGGGCGCTGACCGTGGAGTCCTCCGCGGACCGCCGGGAGTGAGCCCGCCGCCGCACGACGGTGCCCCAGGCCACAGGCCGTCGGCGTGGCGGGACGCAACCGCACCCCCCTGAAGGCCCGACCTCTGGGCGGGGTGTAGACGACCTGCGCTATGGTTGGCGATGGTGCCACTCCAGGGCGGCGATGGCACCACAGCAACGAGGAGGTCCGGTGATCACGAGCGCGAGCCTCGCAGCGAGCCTGACGGCGGGCGTCAGCGCTCGGCTGCCGATGTCCGACGGCGGTGGCTTCACGCCGCCGTCGATCGACGACTTCTATCCCGAGCCCTTCGCCTTCCTCGGCACGCCCATCGAGATGAACCGGGTCATCATGGTCCGCATGCTCATGGCGGTCGCCCTCGTGCTCGTCTTCGGCGTCGGCGCCGCCCGCGCCCAGCTCGTCCCCGGCCGCCTCCAGAACGTCCTGGAGATGCTCATCGGCTTCGTGCGCACCAACATCGCCGAGGAGATCCTCGGCAAGAAGAACGGCGCCCGCTACGCCCCTGTCCTGACGACCATGTTCCTGGGGATTCTCTTCCTCAACATCTCGGGCGTCATCCCCGGCCTCCAGATCGCCTCCACCGGGATCGTCGGCATGCCGCTGGTCTTCGCCCTCGTGTCCTACGTCGTGTTCATCTACGCGGGCGTGCGCGCCAACGGGGTCGGCAAGTTCCTCAAGGGCACGGTCCTGCCCTCCGGCGTGCCCGGCTTCCTCGCTCCCCTCATCATCCCCATCGAGTTCCTCTCGAACCTCGTGCTGCGCCCGCTCACGCTCACCATCCGACTCATGGCCAACATGATCTCCGGGCACCTGCTGCTGAGCCTGTGCTTCATCGGCACGAACTTCCTCTTCGTCTACGCCTCGGCCGGGCTCAAGGCGGTCGGCGTCGTCACCCTCGCAGCCGGAATCGCCTTCATCCTGCTGGAGTCCTTCATCGCCGCCCTGCAGGCCTATATCTTCACCCTGCTGACCGCCGTCTATATCGACTCCGCCGTGCACGTGCACTGACGCGCACCGCACCGCACCGTCCTTGGCCGGCGCCCCGCCGGCTCCCCGACCACTACGCCCTTCCCGCCTCCGGGCACCACCACAACAAGGAGACACCATGGAGATCACCGGCTCGATCACCGTCATCGGCTACGCCCTCGCCACCCTCGGCCCCGCCCTGGGCATCGGCATGGTCGTGTCCAAGACGCAGGAGGGCACGGCCCGTCAGCCCGAGGTCGCCGGTGCCCTGCGCACCAACATGTTCATCGGCGCGGCCCTCATCGAGGCCCTCGGTCTGCTCGGCTTCGCCGCCGGCTTCGTCTTCTGAGCACAGGCCCCACCGTGAGCGTCGCATCCGCGAGCCCCGTGCTCGCCACAGTGCTGCTGGCGAGCGGTGGCGGTGCACCCGAGGGCATCGGCCTGTTCATCCCGCACCTTCCGGACCTCATCTGGGGAACGGTCGCCTTTGTGCTCATCGCCATCGTGCTCATCAGGTACGCCCTGCCCCGCTTCAACGCGGTGCTCGACGAGCGCACCCGCACGATCGAGGAGGGCCTGGCCCTGACCGAGAAGGCCAAGGTCGGCCAGAAGGACGCCGAGCTCAAGGCCGAACGCATCGTCGAGGAGGCGCGCCGCGAGGCCGCGTCCCTGCGTGAGGCCGCCCAGGCCGAGGCCAAGGAGATCGTCGCCGCCGCCCGCACCGAGGCCCAGGGGGAAGCCGCCCGCGCCCTCGAGACCGCACAGCGCCAGATCCAGGCCGACAAGCAGGCCGCCCAGATCAGCCTGCGCACCGACGTCGGCATGCTCGCCTCCACCCTCGCTGAGAAGATCGTCGGGGAGCAGCTGACCGACTCCGCCCTGTCCGGCCGCGTCATCGACCGCTTCCTCGACGAGCTCGAGGCCCAGGACGCCACCGCGGCCGCCGGACCTGCGAAGGGGACCCGGTGAACACCGGCACGGCCGCCACCCGGGCCGCCGCCGGCGAGGCCTGGACCCCGGTCCTGTCCGCGGCGGGCGCGCAGGGCCGCCAGCTCGGTGAGCAGATCCTCCAGGTCGCCCACCAGATCGCGGTCCACGCCCTGCCCGGCCCGCTCACCGACCCCGGTCGCAGCGCCGACGACAAGGCCGCCCTGGCCGCCCGGCTCTTCTCCGGGCGCGTGGACGAGCGCGTCGTCGAGCTGCTCCAGGCCCTCGTGCGCGGACGCTGGTCAAAGCCGGTCGACCTCGTCAGCGCCCTGCACGACCTGGGTATCGAAGCGGTCCTGTCCGGGGCCCGCACCGGCGGCACCATCGACGCCGTCGAGCAGGAGCTCTTCCAGGTCTGCGAGATGCTCGAGCGCGACAGCGAGCTGCGCGCCGCCCTTGAGCCCTCGCGCCGCACCGAGACCGAGGCCCGGGTTGGCCTGGCGAAGCGGGTCTTCGGCCCGCACCTGAGTGCCACCGCCATGAGCCTGCTCACCTGGTGCGTGCGCCACTACAACCTGGGTGGTGTGCCCGCCAACCTGCGCCGTGTCACCGAGCTCGCCGCCGCCATGCAGCAGCGGGTCATCGCCGAGGTCGTCACCGCCGTGCCCATGACCACGGCCCAGCAGGAGCGCCTGCGCTCGCTGCTGGCGCGGCGCTTCGGCAGCGAGGTCGAGCTCAACACCCTCCTCGACCCCCAGGTCGTCGGAGGCGTCAGGGTCACCGTGCGTGGCACCGTCATCGACTCGACCGTGCGTGCCGCCGTCCTGGGACTGCGCAGCGCCCTCGTGGGCTGAGCCCACCACATCACCGACCACCGCCGGGCAGCACCCGCCAGCCGGCATCCACGAACCACAAGGAGACGACAGATGGCAGAGCTGACCATCAGGCCGGAGGAGATCCGCTCCGCGCTCGACGAGTTCGTCGAGTCCTACACGCCCGCCCAGGTCGCGGCCGAGGAGGTCGGGCACGTCGTCTTCGCCGCCGACGGCATCGCCCACGTCGAGGGCCTTCCCGGCGTCATGGCCAACGAGCTGCTCACCTTCGAGGACGGCACCGCGGGCCTGGCCATGAACCTGGACGAGCGTCAGATCGGCGTCGTCATCCTCGGTGACTTCACCGGCATCGACGAGGGCCAGAGCGTGCGTCGCACCGGCGAGGTCCTGTCCGTGCCGGTGGGCGACGGCTACCTCGGGCGCGTCGTCGACCCGCTCGGCCGCCCCATCGACGGCCTGGGCGAGATCGCCTCCGAGGGCCGGCGCGCCCTCGAGCTCCAGGCCCCCGGCGTCATGGCCCGCAAGTCCGTGCACGAGCCCCTGCAGACCGGTCTCAAGGCCATCGACTCGATGATCCCCGTCGGCCGTGGCCAGCGCCAGCTCATCATCGGTGACCGCAAGACCGGCAAGACCGCCATCGCCCTGGATGCCATCCTCAACCAGAAGGCCGCCTGGGACAGCGGCGACCCCAACCAGCAGGTGCGCTGCATCTACGTCGCCACCGGCCAGAAGGGCTCGACCATCGCCTCCGTGCGCGCCACCCTGGAGGAGCGCGGCGCCCTGGAGTACACGACCATCATCGCCTCGCCGGCCTCCGACCCCGCCGGCTTCAAGTACCTGTCTCCCTACACCGGCTCCGCCATCGGCCAGCACTGGATGTACGCGGGCAAGCACGTGCTCATCGTCTTCGACGACCTGTCCAAGCAGGCCGAGGCCTACCGCGCCGTGTCGCTGCTGCTGCGCCGTCCGCCGGGCCGCGAGGCCTACCCGGGTGACGTCTTCTACCTGCACTCGCGCCTGCTGGAGCGCTGCGCCAAGCTCTCCGACGAGCTCGGCGCCGGCTCGATGACCGGTCTGCCGATCATCGAGACCAAGGCGAACGACGTCTCCGCCTACATCCCCACGAACGTCATCTCCATCACCGACGGCCAGATCTTCCTGCAGTCGGACCTGTTCAACGCCAACCAGCGCCCCGCCGTCGACGTCGGCATCTCCGTGTCCCGTGTCGGTGGCGCCGCGCAGGTCAAGGCCATGAAGAAGGTCGCCGGCACGCTCAAGATCACGCTGGCGCAGTACCGCTCCATGCAGGCCTTCGCGATGTTCGCCTCCGACCTCGACGCCGCCACGCGCCAGCAGCTCACCCGCGGTGAGCGCCTCATGGAGCTGCTCAAGCAGCCCCAGTTCACGCCCTACCCGGTCGAGGAGCAGGTCGTCAGCGTGTGGACCGGCACCAACGGCTACCTCGACGACCTTGACGTGGCCGAGGTCCTGCCCTTCGAGGAGTCTCTCCTGGGCTCTCTGCGTCGTAGCTCCACCGTGCTCGCCACCATCCGCGAGACCGGCCAGCTCAGCGAGGAGACCGAGGAGCAGCTGCGCACCGAGGTCGAGGCCTTCCGCGCCTCCTACGCCGCCGGCGGCCGCCTGCTGTCGGGCGAGGTCGTCCTCGAGGAGGAGCAGGCCCCCGCCGAGCACACGGCCGAGCAGATCGTCCGCAAGAGGGGCTGACGTGGCGGGCAACCAGCGTGTCTACAAGCAGCGCATCCGGTCCACCCAGACCCTGCAGAAGGTCTTCCGGGCGATGGAGCTCATCGCCTCCTCCCGGATCGGTGCCGCGCGCCGCGACGCGCAGGAGGCGGGTCCCTACGACCACGCCCTGAGCCACGCCGTCGCTGCCGTCGGAACCTACGCGCACCTCGACCACCCCATCACCCGTGAGCGCTCGGACACCCGGCGGGTGGCGGTGCTCGTCGTCACCTCGGACCGCGGCATGGCGGGCGCCTACTCGGCGACCATCCTGCGCGAGGCCGAGCGCCTCATCGACCAGCTCGTCCAGGAGGGCAAGGAGCCGGTGGTCTTCACCGCCGGACGCCGGGCCGCCTCCTACTTCGCCTTCCGCGGCCAGCAGGTCGAGTTCTCCTGGGCGGGGGAGTCGGACCGTCCGAGCCCCGAGGTCATCGACTCCGTCTCCACCCTCCTGCTGGAGTACTTCCTCGCCCCCGTCGAGGCCGGTGGCGTGGCGGAGGTCCACATCATCTTCACGCGCTACGTCTCGATGGTCTCCCAGGTGCCCGAGGTGCGTCGCATGCTGCCGCTGACCGTCGTCGACGTCGACGGGCCCGGCGAGCTCAACCGTGAGGACATCGCCGCCGGGACCGAGGGCCAGCGGGCCGAGCTCAGCGGCGCCCCGCCCATCTACGAGTTCGAGCCCAGCGCCGAGCGGGTGCTCGACGCCCTGCTCACCCGCTACGTCTCCAGCCGTATCCGCAACGCCCTGCTCCAGGCGGCCGCCTCCGAGCTCGCCAGTCGGCAGCAGGCCATGCACACGGCCACGGACAACGCCGAGGAGCTCATCAACACCTACACGCGGCTGGCCAACGCGGCCCGCCAGGGCGACATCACCCAGGAGATCACGGAGATCGTCTCGGGGGCCGACGCCCTCGGCGTCGAGTAGGCGCCGCCACCCACACCGGGAGCCACGGCCCCCGCCCCCACCCACACGGACACGCACACGGACACGGAAGAACGCATCATGGCTGAGACCACCACCGCCACCGGGCGCATCACCCGGATCATCGGCGCCGTCGTCGACATCGAGTTCCCGCCGGACGCCATCCCCGCGATGTACAACGCCCTCAAGACGACCGTCCTGGGCACCGGCGAGGGCGAGGAGGACCACGAGATCACCCTTGAGGTCGCCCAGCACCTGGGTGACAACATCGTGCGCGCGATCTCCCTCAAGCCCACCGACGGCCTCGTGCGCGGCACCGAGGTGCGTGACACCGGCTCGCCCATCACCGTGCCCGTCGGCGACGTCACCAAGGGGCACGTCTTCAACGTCACCGGCGACGTCCTCAACCTCAAGGAGGGCGAGACCCTGGAGGTCACCGAGCGCTGGCCCATCCACCGCCAGCCCCCGGCCTTCGACCAGCTTGAGGCCAAGGAGCAGATGTTCGAGACCGGCATCAAGGTCATCGACCTGCTCACCCCCTACGTCCAGGGCGGCAAGATCGGCCTCTTCGGCGGTGCGGGCGTCGGCAAGACGGTCCTCATCCAGGAGATGATCCAGCGCGTGGCCCAGAACCACGGCGGTGTGTCCGTCTTCGCCGGCGTGGGCGAGCGCACCCGTGAGGGCAACGACCTCATCGTCGAGATGGACGAGGCGGGGGTCTTCGACAAGACCGCCCTCGTCTTCGGCCAGATGGACGAGCCGCCGGGCACGCGTCTGCGCGTGGCGCTGAGCGCGCTGACGATGGCGGAGTACTTCCGTGACGTCCAGCACCAGGACGTGCTGCTGTTCATCGACAACATCTTCCGCTTCACCCAGGCGGGCTCCGAGGTCTCCACGCTGCTGGGCCGCATGCCCTCCGCCGTCGGCTACCAGCCCAACCTCGCCGACGAGATGGGCCAGCTCCAGGAGCGCATCACCTCCGCGGGCGGTCACTCGATCACCTCCCTGCAGGCGATCTACGTGCCGGCCGACGACTACACGGACCCGGCCCCGGCGACGACCTTCGCGCACCTGGACGCCACCACTGAGCTCAGCCGTGAGATCGCCTCGCGCGGCATCTACCCGGCCGTGGACCCGCTGGCCTCCTCCTCGCGCCTGCTCGCCCCCGAGTTCGTCGGCAAGGAGCACTACGAGGTCGCCACCCGGGTGAAGTCGATCCTCCAGAAGAACAAGGAGCTGCAGGACATCATCGCCATCCTCGGTGTCGACGAGCTCTCCGAGGAGGACAAGGTCACCGTCAACCGGGCCCGGCGCATCGAGCAGTTCCTGTCCCAGAACACCTACATGGCGGAGAAGTTCACGGGCGTGCCCGGCTCCACGGTGCCGCTGTCGGAGACCATCGAGGCCTTCAAGCGCATCGCCGAGGGCAGCTACGACCACGTCCCGGAGCAGGCCTTCTTCAACATCGGCGGCATCGAGGACCTCGAGCGTCGGGCCGCTGAGCTGGCGAGCTGAGCACGGGCGGCACGGTCATGAGAACTACGCGCACGCTGCACGTGGAGGTCGTCTCCCGCCGGGGCGGTACCGCTTTCGACGGCGAGGCCGCCAGCGTCTCGGTGCCGCTCGACGACGGCGAGCTCGGCGTCCTGCCCGGCCGCCAGCCGATCCTGGCCCTGCTGGGGCGCGGGGCGGTGCGGGTGGTGCTGACCGACGGCGACACCAAGCAGATCGAGGTCGCCGGCGGCTTCTGCTCGGTCGACCACGACACCGTCACCGTGGCCGCGGACCGCATCGGCAGCGAGATCACCGGGACGGTCGCGGACATCGACCTGCTGACCGAGCGTGTCATGCACACCGCCTCCGAGGACCTGGACTGACATGTCGGCGGTCGGGTGGTGCGTGCTGGGGCTGGTGGCCCTCATGCTGCTCCTCCTTGCCTTCCTCCTGAGGATCAGGTTCCTGGCCTCCGCCGTGGGCTCCTTCGAGTGCGCGCTGCGCCGCTCCGGTGAGGCCCACCTCATGAGCGGGGTCGCCGCCTTCGGCGACCACGCCATCACCTGGCACCGGCTCGTGTCCCTCAGCCCCCGGCCGCGCTACCGCATGGAGCGCGAGGTCTTCGAGATCGTCTCCTCGCACCCGCGCGGCGCCGACGGGCGCATCATCGACGTCACCTGCGTCGTGGACGGCGAGATGCTTGAGCTGGCGATGCTGGAGGACTCCCACTCGGCGCTCGTCGCCTGGCTGGAGTCCGCCGCCCCCACCCAGCCGCGGCTCTTCTGAGCCCCGGGCGGGGCGTGCCGAGCCCGGGGTGGGCGCGAGCGGCTGAGCACAGGCAGGGCGTGAGCGTCCGCCGAGCCGGTAGGCTGCCCGGGTGCGCGTCGTCATTGCCTCCTGCTCCGTGGACTACTCCGGGCGCCTGGACGCCCACCTGCCCCAGGCACGCCGCCTCATCATGGTCAAGGCCGACGGCTCGGTCCTCGTCCACTCCGACGGCGGCTCCTACAAGCCGCTGAACTGGATGAGCCCGCCCGCCCGGCTTACCGAGACCGAGCCCGACGCCGAGGACCTCGAGGCCGGCGTCACCGCCCGCTGGGAGGTGCGCTCCACCAAGAGCGACGACCGCCTCGTCATCCGGCTCTTCGAGGTCGTCTCCGACTCCAGTGTCGACCTGGGTGTCGACCCGGGGCTGACGAAGGACGGCGTGGAGGCGCACCTGCAGGAGCTGCTCGCGGACCAGCCCGAGCTGCTCGGGGACGGCTGGCGCACGGTGCGCCGCGAGCACCCCACGCCCGTGGGCCCCGTCGATCTGCTCGTGCGCGACGCCGAGGGCGGCGCCTGGGCTGTGGAGGTTAAGCGCGTGGGCGGCATCGACGGCGTTGAGCAGCTCACCCGCTACCTCAGCATGCTCGAGCGTGACCCCCTGCTGGCCCCCGTGCGCGGGGTCTTCGCCGCCCAGAGCATCAAGCCGCAGGCCCGGGTGCTGGCCGAGGACCGCGGCATCCGCTGCGTCCTGCTCGACTACGACGCCATGCGCGGGCTGGACGACCCCGACTCCCGGCTCTTCTGAGGCGCCGGGCCGCCACACCGACAGGAGCCCCCGTGCCTCACTCCGCCCCTGCCCCCGTCCCGGCCGTCTCTCCCGGCGGCACCCCGCTGGACGCCTCCCTGCTGCGCATCGTCGCCCAGGGGCTCGTGCCCGCCACGAGCACGCCCGACGTCGCCGAGGCCGTGCGCCGCCAGCTGGCCATCCAGGGCCAGCAGGTCTCCGCCGTCCCCCATGCCCTGCTCTCGCGCACCACGGGCACCGTCATGGCCGACATCGAGGAGGCCTTCGCCCAGGGTCGGCTCGTGCGCTCCTGGCCCATGCGCGGCACCGTGCACATCACCGCGGCCGAGGACCACCACTGGCTGCGCCAGGCGCTGGAGCACCGGATGGGCGGCGGGAAGCAGGGGGACGACGAACAGGGCGGGAGCAGCCCGGTGGACCTGGAGCGGGTCGCCCGGGTGGCGTTGGAGACGGTGTCGGCCGCGCGCCGCGACGGCCAGGCGGGCGTGAGCCGGTCCGAGCTGGTGGAGGCCTGGCGCCGCGACGGCATCGTGGACGAGCTTGTGGCTACGGGTTTGCCTGAGAACCACGTCAGACGCCACCTCCTCGTCGATCTGCACGTTGCTGGCGTCCTCGTCCAGGGGCCGCGTTGCGGCAACGAGCACCTTATTGTCGACGCCACCGCTCTGCCCGGGGCGGGGACGGGGCCGGGCGGCAGCGGCGGCTGCGCCCGGGGAACGGACGGCCACCGGGCGGCGCTGGCGGAGATCGCCCGGCGCTACGCTACGAGCCACGGACCCGTGAGCGCGGTGGACCTCGCCCGCTGGACCACCCTGCCGGTGGGCGAGTGCGCCCAGGCCCTGGAGGACGCCGTCGAGATGACCACCGCGGCGGGCTATGCGGCCGAGCAGCCCGACGCGGCCGCGCGCGGTTTCGTGGCCCTCACCCGGGCGCGCGCCCAGGAGGGGCGGCGTCCGGGCGTCGTCGTGAGCCCTGCCCCGGCGGCAGCGGCCCGTGGACGCGCCGCGACACTGTACATGCGCGCGGACCTGCCGGACCTGCTGGCGGACTCGCTGCGCCAGGCCCGTTCCACGCTGTTCCTCGCCTCCTTCGACGAGCTGCACGTGGGCTACCGCGACCGCAGCTGCCTGACCGACGAGGCGGGCGAGCGGCTCATCTGCCCCGGCAGCAACGGCATGTTCCGGCCGCTGCTGGTGGATCGCGGACGCGTGGTGGCGGTGCGGCCAACGAGGGAGGGGCTCATCTGGGCGCCGTCGGCCAGGCGCTCGGCGCGCCTGGAGGCCGATGTCGAGCGGGCCGTGCGGATGATGGAGAGGCGTCTGGGGCGCTGAGCGGGTGCTGGGCGGGACGCGGCGCCGCTGAGCTCGCCGTCACCGACCCCCTCGGGCGTCAGACGTCAGACGATTAGGGGGTATGCTCCTGCCATGAGCACCGTCGCTTTCACCGGCCGAGTCGTCACCCCCTTCCAGATCATCGACAACGGCCTTCTTGTCCTGTCCGGCTCCCACATCGCCTGGGTCGGCCCCGCCGAGGACGCCGAGCGCTTCGGCTTCGCCGAGGCCCTGGCCCACGCCACCCCCGCCCCCGAGAGCGGCTACATCCTGCCCGGCCTCGTGGACGTGCACTGCCACGGCGGCGGCGGCGAGTCCTTCCCCAACGCCGAGACCCCCGAGCAGGCGATGGTCAGTGTTCTGGAGCACCGCCGCCACGGCACCACCAGCCTCGTCGCCTCCTGCGTCACCGCCGCCCCCGAGGTCCTCAGGGAGCGCACGAAGGTCCTCGCAGACCTGTGCGAGTCCGGCGAGCTCGCCGGCATCCACTTCGAGGGCCCCTTCGTCTCCCACGAGCGCTGCGGCGCCCAGGACCCCACCTACATCATCGACCCCGACGCTGCCCTGACCCGTGAGCTCCTCGAGCTCGGCCGCGGGCACGTCGCCACCATGACCATCGCCCCCGAGAAGCCCGGCATCACCGGTGACGACGGTGTCGTCGCCGCGCTCATCGAGGGCGGTGCCCTGCCCTCCTTCGGGCACACCGACTCCGAGGCCGCACCGGTGCGCGCCGCGATGGCCGACGCCTCCGAGCGCATCAACGCCCGCCTTGAGGCGGGCCTGCCGGTGCGCTCGGGCCGCTCGACCGCCACCCACCTGTTCAACGGCATGCGACCCATGCACCACCGCGCCCCCGGGCCCGTGCCCGAGTTCCTGGCCGCCGCTGTCGGCGGCGACTGCGTCCTGGAGATGATCGGCGATGGCACCCACCTCAGCCCCGCCATCGTGCTCGACATGTTCGAGACGCTGGGACGCGAGAACGTCGTCCTCGTCACCGACGCCATGGCCGCCACCGGCATGGCCGATGGCGACTACGTCCTGGGCCCCCAGGCCGTCAAGGTCGAGAACGGCGTCGCCTACGTGGCCGGCACCGACACGATCGCCGGTGGCACCGCCCACCTCCTTGACGTCGTGCGCACCACCTGGAAGGGCGGGGTCGACCTCGTCGACGCGGTCTTCGCCGCCTCCTGCCAGGGCGCCGAGATCCTCGGTGACGACTCCGTGGGCGCCCTTGAGGCGGGCATGTGGGCCGACGTCCTCGTCACCGACGCCGAGCTGCACCCGGTGACGGTCCTGCGTCGCGGCCAGACGGTGGTCTGAGCCCGCCCCGCTGCCTCCCGGGCTGGTACCGCTGTCTCCCGGACCGGTACCGGGAGGGCGGTGGCACGCTCATGGGAACGGAGACGCCCCGGTGACCCGGTCCTTTCGTTGGAATGCCGGGGATCTTGCGCTGAGCGCGGAGACGCGTTCCGGGGCTCCCATGTGCGCGCGTGACATGCACGCACATGGGAGCCCGGACACGTGTGGCGCTCGAGCCGGGAAATCCCGGAATCATGCGGATAGCACACCCCGACGTCCTGCATGAGCGTGCCACCGAGGCGGCGCGCCGAGTGCCGCCACCCGCATGCGTCAGCCGGGCAGCCCCAGGAGGCGGCGGGTGTAGACGGCCTGCCCCGAGTGCTGGGCGGCGTCGTCGATGACCGAGGCCAGCCGCACCGCCCGGGTGACCGGCGGGTCCCAGGATGTGTCAACGACATCGTCGAGCACCTGCGGCGTCAGGGCGCGCAGGTAGGCGGTGGCCAGCGCGTAGGCGTCGTCGAGGTAGGCGACAAGGGCGCCGAGGTCGCTGACCACCACCTGGGCGGCCTCCTCGGGCGTGTGGCGCCAGTCCTCGGTGTCGTCGGGTAGCGGCAGGGCGAAGCGCTCCCGGTGGCCGCGGGTGGCCCACACGGTCTCGGTGCCCGCCAGGGCTGAGACCTGGGTGTCGAGCTCGCGGGCCGTGTGCCAGCACAGCCAGGTCAGGGAGTCGACACGCGGCGCCAACTCAGGGGTGGGCTGTGTGTTGGCCTGCTCGACGGTGACACCGTCAAGGGCGCGGGCGAAGCGCTCGCGTGAGCGTGATAGGACGTCAATGAGCATGTCGATGGCTGCCATGGCCAGAGGCTAGCGGCATCAGGTGGCGACCTCGGTCAGGGTGCCGTCGGTGACGTCGTAGACGAAGCCCCGGGCCGCCGCACCCGCGGGCACGTGCGGGTCCTCGGCGAGGGCGGCCAGGTCCTGGCGCAGGCCCTCCTCGACGTCGCCGAAGCCGCCGGGCCTCCACGTGGGGCGCTGCCCGGTGGCGCGGGCGAGCGCGTCGAGGAAGACCTCGTCGTCCAGGCCGCACATGCCGCAGCCGGTGTGGCGCACGAGCAGGATCTCCTCGACACCGAGCGCGTGCTGGGCCACCGCCAGGGAGCGGCGCACGTCATCGGTCAGCAGACCCCCCGCGTTGCGGATGACGTAGGCGTCCCCGGCGCACAGCCCGAACAGGGCCATGACGTCGATCCGGCGGTCCATGCAGGCCACGACCGCCACGCGCGAGCGCATGCCGCGTGCGGGAGCGAAGTCCTGGGCGTGGTGGGCGGCCGCCTGGAGCATGAGAGCGGCGCGCGCCGGGGCCTCGGCCGCGGTGGGGGCGGTGGGGGCGGGCGGTGCGGGCCGGCTCACGAGCGCCATCTCAGGCGAAGACGACCGTGCGTCGACCGTTGAGCAGCACCCGGTGCTCGGCGTGCCACTTGACGGCCTGCGCCAGGACCCGGCGCTCGACGTCCTGGCCCTTGCGCTGCAGGGCGAGGGCGGAGTCGGTGTGCGAGGCGCGGGTGACGTCCTGCTCGATGATGGGGCCCTCGTCCAGGTCCTCGGTGACGTAGTGGGCGGTGGCGCCGATGAGCTTGACGCCGCGCTCGTGCGCCTGGTGGTAGGGCTTGGCGCCCTTGAAGGAGGGCAGGAAGGAGTGGTGGATGTTGATGACGCCCCCGTGCAGGCGCGCACACAGGGCGGGGGAGAGGATCTGCATGTAACGGGCCAGGACCACGAGCTCGACGCCGAGCTCCTCCACGAGCTGCAGCAGCTCGGCCTCGGCGGTCTCCTTGGTGTCCTTGGTCACCGGGATGTGGTGGAAGGGCACCTCGTAGAACTCGGCGACGTCGCGCAGCGTCTCGTGGTTGCCGACGACACCGACGACCTCGACCGGCAGGCCCTGGCTCTTGGCGCGGAAGAGCAGGTCGGAGAGGCAGTGGCCCTCCTTGGAGACCATGAGCAGGGTACGCACCCGGCGGTCGGACTCGTCCAGGGACCAGGTCATGTCGTAGGTGGTGGCGAGCTCGGCCAGGTCCGCCTCCATCTCGCTGCGCGGCACCCGGGTGAGGACGGCCACCCGCATGAAGAACAGGCCGGTCTCCTCGTCACCGAACTGCTGGGACTCGGTGATGTTGCCTCCGCGGCGCGCCAGCGCACCGGTGACGGCGTGGACGATGCCAGGACGGTCCGGGCAGGACAGGGTGAGGACGAGGTGCTGCGCGTCGGCCACGGTGCCGGCCGCGGCGGGGGAGGGGGAGAAGGCCATGGCCACAGGTTAGCCGCCGTGAGAGTACGGCCCCGGCCGAGGAGCGGCGCGGGGGCCGTCCTCGGCCGGGTGGTGTCACTCATGCCGCGTCAGCCTTGGCGGGCCTTGAGACGGGGGTTCTTCTTGTTGATGACGTAGGTGTGACCGCGGCGTCGGACCACCTTGGACCCCGGCTGCTTGGCCAGGGACCGGATCGAGGCGCGCACCTTCATGGCTGCCTCCTTTCTCTCTGTGCGATGTCTGTGGACGGTGGCCGGCGGCCGGTGGTGGCGGGCGGCCGGCGGAGACGAGCTGCCGGCGGCCGGCGGCCGCCGGGCGGGGCCGCCGCGGGGCCGCCGCCAGGGCGGGCGGAACCGCCCGCCCTGGCTGCTAGCGCGTGCGCCTGCCGTAGCGGCGCTCGAACTTCTCCACCCGTCCGGCCGTGTCCAGGATCCGGCCCTGGCCGGTCCAGAACGGGTGCGAGGCGCTGGAGACGTCGACGTCGTAGACCGGGTAGGTGTTGCCGTCCTCCCACTCGATGGTCTGCGAGGAGGTCAGGGTCGAGCGGGTGAGGAAGGCGAAGCCGGCGGACTTGTCACGAAAGACAATGGGGTGGTACTCGGGATGGATCCCTGGGCGCATGGGAGCTCCTTGACGGTGGACGTGGGGCGGGCGGTTGGGGCGCTCACCAGGAGGACTTGACGATGCCCGGCAGCTCTCCGCGCAGCGCCATCTGACGGAAGCGCACCCGCGAGGTCCCGGTGACGCGCAGGTGCCCGCGCGGCCGCCCGTCCACCGTGTCGCGCCGGCGCAGGCGGGTGGGGGAGGCGTCGCGGGGCAGCGCGTGCAGCGCCGCCATCGCCTCGTCGCGCTCGGCCTGGCTCAAGTGTGGGTTCACCGAGGCCCGCTTGAGCTCGGCCCGGCGCTCGGCGTAGCGGGCCACGACCTCCTGGCGGCGCAGCTGGGCGGCGATCTTGGACTTCTTGGCCATCAGCGCGACTCCCTGTACTCGACGTGTCGACGCACCACCGGGTCGAACTTGCGCAGCACCAGCCGGTCGGGGGTGTTGCGACGGTTCTTGCGGGTGACATACGTGTGTCCCGTGCCCGCGGTGGAGACCATTGTGATGATGGGCCGCAGGTCCTTCGCCTTGGTGGCGCTCACGACAGCTTCTCCCCTCGGGCGAGCATCTGGGCGACGACGACGTCGATGCCCAGCTTGTCGATCGTGCGGATGCCCTTGGCCGACACCGTCAGGCGCACGGTGCGCCCGAGCGAGGGCACCCAGTAGCGCTTGCGCTGCAGGTTGGGGTTCCAGCGCCGCGGCGTGCGCCGGTGCGAGTGGGAGACGGAGCGGCCGAAGACCGGCCTCGCTCCTGTGACTTGGCAGTAGGTGGTCATGACCCGCATGATATAAGAATGGTTCTCAATATCGTCAACTGTGCTGGAGGCCCCCGTGACCGATCCCTCGGATGACGCCGCCCTGCCCGGACTGTCTGATCTCCCCGACGCCGACCACTGCGTCGTCGGACCCGACGGCCGGCACACTCTCGCCCTCGTCGGCGGCGTCGACCCCGCTTTGCTCGACCTCGTCGACCTCGCGCTCGCCGGTGAGGACGCCGTCGTCATCCGCGCAGGCCTGCACGCCACCGCCGCCGACGCGGCCGAGACCGGCGGCACCGACGGCGTCGTCCGGCTCGTCAGCCACAGCTCGGCCGAGGGCTACGACGACGAGCCGGTGCACCTCGACGTGCCCATGCCCTCCACCTGCCCCACCTGCTCCCTGCGCCAGGTCCTGGCCGCCGTCGCCGAGGACCGTGCCACCCAGGAGCCGGGCGGCACCACCGTCATCCTCCTTCCCGCCGCCGTCGAGCTCGCCCACCTCCTGCCGCGCCTGGCCGAGGACCTGAGAGGCACCGGCGTGAGGCTGGCGGGCACCGCCCACGTCCTGGACGCCGCCACCGCCGTCGACGAGCTCCTCGAGCACCGTCCGCTGGCCGCCCTCCCCGGCGACCACCGCTGCACCGGCGCCGTCCACCTGGCCAACCTCGGCTACGCCGACGTCGTCCTGGCCCTGGGGCGTGAGGAGGACCCCGCCGGGGCCGACCTCATCGAGCACCTGCGCCCCCACGACGTGCTGCTGCTCCCCGGGCTCGACGCGCCCCTGCTGGAGACCCTCACCGGCCTCACCCACGACGTCGCCGCCTCCCTGAGGCGTATCCACCCCGCTACCACCTCCCCCTGGGGCGGTCCCGACGACCACGGTGTGTGGACCCTCGACCTCAGCGCCACCCTGCCCTTCCATCCGGGGCGCCTGCGCGACCTCGTCGTCGACCTCGCCGGCCAGGGGCTGTGCGCCCGCGGCTGCTTCTGGCTGCCCAGCCGTCCCGACCGGGTCTGCACCTGGGAGGTCGCCGGAGGCGCGCTCAGCGTCGGCGACGCCGGGACCTGGGCCGAGGTCCCGCTGGGCCCGGCGGGGCGGGCCGACGGCGTCGGCACCGGTGAGCCGCGCTGCCACCTCGTGGTCACCGGCATCGGGGACGAGCAGATGCGCGAGCAGGTGCGCCGCGCCTTCGCCCGGATCCTCCTGCGGCCCGAGGAGATGGCCCAGGCCCTGGCATGGATCGGTGCCGACGACGGCCTGGGGGACTGGTTCGGCGAGGAGGACTGACCGCCCTCGGGTCCTCACGGACGGCGACGCGCGCCGCGGAGCCGAGGCGCTAGGCTAAGCCCGTCGCGGCTGGCACCGGGTGGTCTCCCACCGGGGAGCGGCACGAACACGACTCCGGGCTCGCTCGGGCCACGGATCGCCACCAGCGCGCGCGCCCGCCGCGGCGCGCGTGCGACCCACACTCGAGGAGAGACATGACCTCGCAAGCCCCCACCCCGTCCCTGGACCAGCCGCTGGCCGAGCTCGACCCCGAGATCGCCGCCGTCCTCACCGGGGAGCTCGCCCGCCAGCGCGACACCCTGGAGATGATCGCCTCGGAGAACTTCGTGCCCCGGGCGGTCCTGGAGTGCCAGGGCTCGGTCCTGACCAACAAGTACGCGGAGGGGTATCCCGGGCGCCGCTACTACGGCGGCTGCGAGGTCGTCGACGTCGCCGAGTCCCTGGCCATCGAGCGCGCCAAGGCCGTCTTCGGCGCCGAGTGGGCCAACGTCCAGCCCCACTCCGGCGCCCAGGCCAACGCCGCCGTCCTGCACGCCCTGGCCACCCCCGGCGATACCCTCCTGGGTCTGTCCCTGGCCCACGGCGGCCACCTCACCCACGGGATGAAGATCAACTTCTCCGGCAAGAACTACAACGCCACCGCCTACGGCGTGGACGAGACGACCATGCGCATCGAGATGGACCAGGTGCGCGAGGCCGCCCTGCGCGAGCGCCCCCAGGTCATCATCGCCGGCTGGTCGGCCTACCCCCGTCACCTTGACTTCGCCGCCTTCCGTGCCATCGCCGACGAGGTGGGCGCCGCCCTGTGGGTCGACATGGCCCACTTCGCCGGGCTCGTGGCCGCGGGCCTGCACCCCAACCCCGTCCCGCACGCCGATGTCGTGTCCACCACCGTCCACAAGACGCTCGGCGGCCCCCGCTCCGGCATGCTCCTGTCCAGCCGGGCCGAGCAGTGGGGCAAGAAGCTCAACTCCGCCGTCTTCCCAGGCCAGCAGGGCGGCCCCCTCATGCACGTCATCGCGGCCAAGGCCGTGGCCATGAAGATCGCCGGCACCGAGGAGTTCCGCGAGCGCCAGGAGCGCACCGTGCACGGCGCCGCCATCATCGCCGAGCGCCTCGGGGCCGAGGACGTGCGCGGTGCCGGTGTCAGCCTCGTCACCGGTGGCACCGACGTCCACCTGGTCCTGGTCGATCTGCGCGACTCCTCCCTGGACGGCCAGCAGGCCGAGGACCTGCTCCACACCGCCGGCATCACGGTCAACCGCAACGCGGTGCCCTTCGACCCGCGCCCCCCGCGCGTGACCTCCGGCCTGCGCATCGGCACCCCCGCCCTGGCCACCCGCGGCTTCGGGGACGCCGAGTTCACCGAGGTGGCCGACATCATCGCCGCCACCCTCGTCCACGGCGCCGCCGGTACCGCCGACGACGACACCCTGGCCGCCCTGCGCGGTCGCGTGCGTGCCCTGACCGAGGCCTTCCCGCTCTACGAGGGGCTCGAGCAGTGAGGGCCCCCTGGGCGGGCGGCGCCCAGGTCCTCGACGGCACGGCCACGGCCGCGGCCATCAAGGCCGAGCTGCGCGGGCGGGTCGCCGCCCTGCGCGAGCACGGCGTCGTGCCGGGCCTGGGCACGGTGCTCGTCGGCGAGGACCCCGGCAGCCTGCGGTACGTCGCGGGCAAGCACGCCGACTGCGCCGAGGTCGGCATCGAGTCCATCCGCGTTGACCTGCCCGCCACCGCGACCCAGGCCGAGGTCGAGGAGGCCATCGACCGGCTCAACGCGGACCCCGCCTGCACCGGCTACATCGTCCAGCTGCCGCTGCCCCGCGGCATCGACACCAATGCCGTGCTGGAGCGCGTCGCCCCGGACAAGGACGCCGACGGCCTGCACCCGACGAACCTCGGACGTCTCGTGCTGCGCGGCGCCGAGCCCGTCACCTCGCCGCTGCCGTGCACGCCGCGAGGCTGCATCGAGCTGCTCGCCCGCCACGGCATCGACCTGGCCGGCAAGGACGTGTGCGTCATCGGGCGCGGCGTCACCGTGGGACGGACCATCGGGCTGCTGCTCATGCGCAAGGACGTCAACGCCACCGTCGACGTGTGCCACACGGGCACGGCGGACCTGGCCGAGCACGTGCGTCGCGCCGACGTCGTCATCGCCGCCGCCGGCAGCGCCGGGATCGTCACGGCGGACATGGTGCGCCCGGGGGCCGTCGTCCTGGACGTCGGGGTCTCGCGGGTGGTGGACCCCGCCACCGGCAAGGGACGCATCATGGGGGACGTGGCCGACGGCGTCGACGCCGTCGCCTCCTGGCTGTCGCCCAACCCCGGGGGAGTGGGGCCCATGACCCGTGCGCTGCTGCTGGCGAATGTCGTCGAGACGGCCGAGCGGCGCGCCGACTGAGCCCGGCCGGTCAGTTGGCCCTGCCGGTCAGTTGCCCGGCCGGAAGTCCATCCAGGACAGGCTGCCCGGCGGCATCTCGGTGAGCCGGACGTCGTCGACCTGTGCCCACCGCGGGCCGCGGTGAAGCCAGGCGACCAGTTGCGACACGGCGTCCTGCGGCCCTTGGGCGAGGACCTCGACGTCGCCGTCGGAGCGGTTGCTGACCCGGCCGACCAGCCCGAGCCGCTGTGCCTCCTCGGAGCAGTACCAGCGGAAGCCGACGCCCTGAACGAGTCCCGACACACGCGCCCGGATGGTGCGCACGCCCGGGGCGCTCTCGTTCGTCGGCGCCGTCGGGTGATCGTCAGGGTGCGACGCGCCGCGGGGGCGTCGGCGGGGGAGGATGCCCATGGTTGCCCGCCTCACAGGTTGTAGTCGATGACCAGCGGGGCGTGGTCGCTCCAGCGCTCCGCGTAGGAGGCGGCGCGGTCCACCTGGGCGGCGCGGGCGCGCGGGGCGAGAGCGGGCGTGGCGACCTGGTAGTCGATGCGCCAGCCCGTGTTGTTGTCGAAGGCCTTGCCCCGCTGCGACCACCACGTGTACGGGCCCTGCTCGTCCGGGGCGAGGGCGCGGGCGACATCGACCCACCCCGAGGAGAACCACGACTCCAGGTGGGCGATCTCCTCGTCCATGACACCGGCGATCTTGTTGTGGTTGGGCTTCCAGTTCTTGATGTCCTGCGGGGAGCGCACGACGTTGAGGTCCCCGGCCATGAGGGTCTGGGGGCCGCCGTCGGCCGCGCGGGCGAGCAGCGTGGCCAGACGTGCGCCGACGAGGTCGAGGTGGGCGTACTTCTGGTCCATCTTCTCGGTCCCCAGCTGGCCCGAGTGCAGGTAGGCGGACACGACGGTGAGCGCCGGGGCCGTGCCCTCGGGGGCTCCGGCGGGCAGGAGATCGACCTCGAGCCAGCGCCCGGAGTCGACGTCGGGCTCCTCGGTGCCGGGGGAGGCGACCCCGTAGCTGACCTCGCCGACGGCCAGGGGGGCGCCGTCGCGCACGGCCACCGCGACGCCCGCGCGGCCCTTGATGCGGCACGGCCACACGACGGTCGTGTACCCGGGCAGCAGGGCGGCGGCCGTGTCCTCGTCCGCTCGGACCTCCTGCAGGAGCATGACGTCGGGGGAGCAGGACTCGATCCAGGTGGCCATGCCCTTGCGGGCGGCGGCACGGATCCCGTTGACGTTGACGGTGGCGATACGCATGGCCGTAGCCTACGTGGCGGCGAGTGGGTGGCCGCGGAGCGGCCGTGAGCAGCCGTGAATAGCCGAGAGCAGGAGGGAGCGGGCATGAGCAGCACGAGCGGTCCCGGGCGCCTGGATCGTCCCGGCGCTGAGGAGGCGGGCATGGTCGAGACGCGGCGCGCACAGGCCGGGGCCCGGCGGCGCATCTGGGCGGGCGTTGTGGTCATGATCGCGGGCGCCCTGCTGCCCGTGCTCGGCAGCCTGCTCGACGGCGGTGGCGCGACGGTGCTGTGGCTGGCGTCCATGCCGGTGTGCCTGGCCGGCGCGGCGCTGGTTGCCGCCGGTGTCCTGCGGCGCCACAGCCTGAGGCCCCGCCCGCACGATGACTGGGGCTGACAGGCCTGCCCCCGTGCGGGGCTGGGCGCCTGCCCTGCCCGTGCGGCTCGGCGGTGATCGTCCCTTCCACCGACGGATCACGTACGTGTGCACGGACAACCCCTATGCGGACGGATCACCTACGTGCGGGCGGACAACCCGTGTGTGTACGGATCACCTTTGTGCGGTCGGATCACGTATTGGAGGCCCTGAGGTGATCCGTCCGTACACACGTGATCCGCTTGCGGGACAGGTTGTCCGCCGGCGAGGCACGTGATCCGCGGGCGAGGCACGTGATCCGTCTGCGGGCGGGCTGATCCGCCTGCGGGACGGGGTGTCCGCGGGGCTCCACAGGACGTCCTCGCGACAGGCGGCACCGCCAGTAATCCACATGCGACGTGGCGCGGAGGGCCTTGGCCGGGGCGCCCGGCGCACGATGACCGCATGTGGACCTCGCCTGCCCCCATCCTCCTCACTCGAGAACGTGACCTGCACGGCCGCTCGGCACATACCCTGGCACGGGCGGCCAGTGGCTCCGGCAGTCGTCTTCTGCGCCTCGTGCCGGGCGCCTACGCCAGCCGTGCCGACGTCGAGCGGTTGAGCGCGGCTGACCGTCACCTGCTCCTGGTGGTGGCGGGGCGCCTGACCGGTCTGCTCGACGGAGGTGCCCGCCTGGCCCGGGAGTCCGCCGCAGTAGTCCACGGTCTGCCTCTCATCGGGCCCCTGCCCGACCGCATCCAACGGGTGCAGGTCGGACGCGACGGTGGACGGCTGACCGCCAGCTGTCGCACCCTGCGTGCGCCCGATGGCTGGCAGACCGTGGACAACGACGGGCTGCGAGTGGCGTCCGTGGCGCAGACCCTGATCGACCTCGGGCGTCGTCGCTCCCTCGCCTCCAACCTCGCGAGCATGGACCACGCCCTGCGCCATGCGCTGGTGCGCCTGGAAGAACTACATACCCTCGCGTCTGGGCACCCGGGCGCTCGGGGTAACCGGGCCCTTGCTCTCGCCCTGAGGAATGCCGACCCACGTGCCGAGTCCCCCGGCGAGAGCCTCAGCCGTGCCGTCATGATCGAGCACCACCTGCCCGAGCCGGAGCTTCAGACCGAGGTGGATGACCGGCGTGGGCAGCTGGTGGGACGCGTGGACTTCATGTGGCCCCAGCACGGCGTGGTGGGGGAGTTCGACGGCAACGTCAAGTACACGAGGCAGACCACGGGGCGTCCCGTTGAGGAGATCGTGCTGGCCGAGCGGCACCGGGAGGTCGCCATCGCGAACGCGACAGGGATGCGGGTAGTGCGCTGGACCTGGCGTGACGCGTTCGGCGCGAAGGGAACGCTCAATGCGCTCGCCGAGGCGGGGATCCGTCCCCTGTACTGACAGTGAGCCGGGGCCGGCACTGGCTCGAAGGAACCGCTTGTTGTCAGGAGGCGGTGCGCTCCTGCGCGGACGGTGATGGCGTGCGGGGGAGGCGTGCTCCGGTGGATCGCCGGTGCGCGCTTGGATCACGTGCTGGTGGGTGGGTCACGTGTGTTCCGTTGGATCACGTGCGGGCGTCGTTGGGGTTGTCCAACGGGCAGCAGGTGATCCGTGGGGGAGGAGGTGGTCCGTTGGGAAGGAGGTGGTCCGGTTGGAGGGGGCGCCGGCGGATCACGTGCTGGTGGGTGGATCACGTGTGTTCCGTTGGATCACGTGCGTTCCGTTGGATCACGTGCGGGCGTCGTTGGGGTTGTCCAACGGGCAGCAGGTGGTCCGTCGGGCAGCAGGTGGTCCGTCGGGCAGCAGGTGATCCGTTGGGAAGGAGGTGGTCCGTCGGGCAGCAGGTGATCCGTCCTCCCGCCGGACAGACGGGTGCCGGGCCTCAGCCTCCCCCGGAGCCCCGGGGCGAGCCTGCTGCCCGGCACCGAGCCTGCTGCCCGGCACCGAGCCTGCTGCCCGGCACCGTGCCTGCTGCCCGGCACCGTGCCTGCTGCCCGGCACCGCGTGTCAGAACCGGATGGCGTCGATCGGGCGGATGCGCACAGCGACGATCGCCGGGACGATGCCCGCAAGGGCGCCGACCCCCGAGGCGGCCACCAGGCCGATGAGTGCCGCCGACATCGGGAAGGGCGGGCGGTGCGTGAGCGTGAAGCCGTTGAACAGCACCTCCAGCGGCACGAAGCGCATGGCCACGATCGCCAGGCCGATGCCGATGACGCCCGCCACCACCGTCGCCACCACGGACTCCAGCATGATGGAGAAGAAGATGCGTCGGCTGGTGGCCCCGAAGGAGCGGCGGACCCCGATCTCGTGGATGCGCTGGCGCACCGTGACCATCGAGATGTTGATGAGCCCCAGCGCCCCCAGGACCATGATGAACACGCCCGCGGAGGTGACCACCAGCGTGAAGGTCTTGGCGAAGTCCTCCATCGTGTCGAACTCGTTGTTCTCGGCCTGCGCGGAGTTGTGCCCGAAGACGGTGTTGAAGTGGTCCTTCATGAGGGTCGCCATCTCGGTTCCCCGCCCCTGCCCGGCCCACACCTCCAGCGTGGGGACCGAACGCTCGGCGGTCGTCGGCAGCAGACTGTAGTAGGGCTTGTCCAGCACCATGGCGGCCAGCTGCTCGCCGCAGACCTCCTCGCCGGTCGTCGAGTCCGAGTAGCAGGAGTTGTTGCCGTTGCCCTTGAGGACACCGACGATCGTGTAGGTCGTGTTCACCGGGGACAGACCGCGCACCTGCAACGGGCCGGTGAGCTCCTGCACCCCCATCGCGTCGAGGACCGGCTGGCTGACGATGATCGAGGGGGACAGGTCGTCCTCGTCGTCGGCGGTGAACCAGCGACCCTGGACCACCTGCGTGCGGTGCACGATCCCGTAGCCGGCCGAGACGATCGTCGTGGGCACGTTCGTGGGCGAGCCGCCCAGGCTCAGACGCAGGCTCGTCGTCTCGCTCGTGGCCCAGTGGCTGATCCGGTAGCGCTCGATGAAGGTGGCGTAGGCGCGCTCGACCTTCTCCACGGTGCTGCGTCCCGTCGAGCCCGTCCCCGAGCCGTCGCCGACACCGGAGCCGCCGGAGCCGCCGGACAGGCCTGCGCTGCCGTCCGCCGTACCACCGCCGTTCGCCGCGCCGCCACTGGTGTCCGTGCCACCGGACGTGCCTTGGTCGCCGCCGGAGGTGTCCGAACCGGACTCCGACGACGGGGTGACGGTGAGCCGGACCGTGCCCGGACGCCCGTTCCACTGCTCCATGATCTCGTCGTTGACGGCGGCGGAGACCTGGCCGAAGGCGATGACGAAGGTCATCGCGGCCACGGCCACGGCCACGCCGACGAGGGAGAGCATGACCCGCAGCTTGCCGATGCGCAGCTGCGCCCAGGCCTCGATGAGGGCGCCGACGACGCCAGTGAGGAAGCCGTTCACGCTCCTACCTCCTCAAGCCTCTCAAGCGAGCCGCGCTCGCGGTGTCCGACGTCGATGCGGGTGAGCACGCCGTGCTCCAGGCGGTACTGGCTGCCGGCCCGGCTCGCCACCGCCAGGTCGTGGGTGATGATGATGAGGGCCGCCCCCGTCTCGTGGCACTGGCGCTCCAGCAGGCTCATGACGGTCGTGCCGGTGTCGACGTCCAGGGCGCCGGTCGGCTCGTCGGCGAGGATGACCCGGGGGCGGCGGGCGAGGGCCCGGGCGATGGCCACGCGCTGCTGCTCACCACCGGAGAGCCGGTCGATGCGCCCCCCGATCTTGTCGGCGAGGCCGACGGCGTCGAGCAGCTCCTCGGCGCGGGTCTCACGCCTCCAGAAGGCGAGGCCACGGTCGTAGAGCAGGGGGGCGGCGACGTTCTCCGTCGTCGTCAGGCCGGGGATGAGGTTGAAGGACTGGAAGACGAAGCCGAAGGTCTCACCGCGCAGGAGGGCCCGCCGGGTCTCGCCCAGGCCGGAGGTGTCACGCCCGTCGATGCTGTAGGAGCCGGACGAGGGCTGGTCGATGAGGCCGAGGATATTGAGCAGCGTGGACTTGCCGGTGCCGGAGCGACCGACGATGGCCACGTGCTCCCCGGGGCGCACGTCGAGGTCGACGCCGGTGAGGATGTGCAGCGGGTCCGCGTCGGGCACCTCGAAGGTGCGGGCCACGCCCCTCAGACTGAGGATCGGGGTGCTCACTGGTACTCCTTGCCGTCCTTGTCGTAGCAGGCGTACTGGTCGCAGGTGTTGGGCACACCGGTGCGCTGGGTGTCCTTACCGGGCACGAACAGGAGGATCTCCTCGCCCTCGCTCAGGCCCTCGGTCACCTGGACGGAGGTGCCGTCGTTGATACCGAGGGTCACCTGGCGCTTCTCGGCGAGGTCGGGGTGAGCCGGGTCGGTGACGACCCACACGTTGCCGGTGCCCGAGGAGCCCTCGACGGCGGTGACGGGCACAAGGACGGCACCGGTCGCCGAGCCCGCGTCGATGCCGATGGTCACGGGCAGGCCCGGGAAGACCTGCTGGTCGGTGGGCACGGGGCAGCGGACCTGGACGCTCGTGCCGTCCTGGGGCGCGGGCGTGGCCTCGGTCGTCGAGGCGGTGCGCGGCTTGGTCCCGATGGTGAGGTTCTGGCACTCAAAGGGGGAGGGCCCGCCCTCGAGGGTGAGCATGGCCGTCGTCGGGGCGTTGGTCAGCTGGTACTGCTGGGAGGGGCTGATGGTGCCGACGGCGGAGTAGGTGCCCGGGGCGACCGTGGCGACCACCATGCCGATGGTCGTCTCCTGACCCTCGATGACGTTGTAGGACACGATGCCGTCCGCAGGGGCGTAGACGGTGGCCCAGGTGACCTTGTCCGGCACCTTCTCCGTCGTGACGTTGCCCTCCTCGTCGACCGTCTGACGGGGCTCCTGCGGCTCGACGCGCTTGAGGTAGAGCAGCGGCGCCCCGGCGGTGATGTAGGAGCCCTTGGCGACCTCGAAGGAGTCGACGACGCCGTTGAGCGTCGCCTGCACCTGGACGGCCGCGTCCTCGACCACCTGCCCCTTGACGTTGACGGTGTTGGAGATGTCGCCGACGACGGCGGTGGTTGTCTGGGCGGTGACGTCGTAGGACGGGGTCGGTCCGCCGGCGCTCTCGTCCCCGTCGCTGGGGAAGAAGGCGATCCTCGTCAGGGCGACGGCGATGACGAGCGCAATGAGGACCTTGATCGTGGGAAGGACGTAGCGCTTCACGGGTCTCCTCCAGACAGCGACACGGGTGGGATGGGCACAGGCTATGGTGCGGGCGCGCGCGCGATGGTCATCCTCGGGGAGGAAAACACCAGTGGTTTAGAACGCGTTCGTACGCGCGCGCGCCCTCCTGCGGAAGGAGAGCCACGCACAGGGCTCATCCTGCCGCAGGAGGGCGCACGGGCAAGGACCGGGGCGTCAGGCCAGGCGCCCGGCGGGCGCTGAGGGCTGGGCGTCGAGGAAGGCCGGCGGTGCGAACCCCGCCTCGGCGTAGGCGGCGACGACGGCGCGCGCGACCTCGTCCACCTTGTCGGCGTCCACGAGCGCGATGGCGGAGCCGCCGAAGCCGCCGCCGGTCATCCGGGCGCCGTGCGCCCCGGCCGCGCGGGCGGTGTCGACGGCGAGGTCGAGCTCGGGGCAGGTGCACTCGTAGTCGTCGCGCAGCGAGTCGTGCGAGCCGTTGAGCAGGGCCCCCACGGCGGTGAGCGTGTCCCCGGCGAGCGGGCGCCCGTCCTGCAGGAGCGCGACAAGGCGCCGCGTGCGGTCGATCTCCGTGACGACGTGGCGGGTGCGCCGGACGAGCTCGTCGGCGTTGCCGGCCTCGCAGGAGGCCAGGCGCTCCAGGGCCTGGTCAAGGTCCTGGGCGTCGATGTCGGCGAGCAGGTCGACGCCCAGGACCTCGGCGGAGCGCTCGCAGGCCGCGCGGCGGGCCCCGTACTGGCCGTCAACCAGGGAGTGCTTGGCCTTGGTGTCGATGACGAGCAGGGCCAGCCCGGCGGCCGCCAGGTCGAAGGGCACCTGGGCGACCTCGCCGGTGCGGCAGTCGAGCTCGAGGGCGTGACCCTCCCGGCAGCGCAGGGAGGCAGACTGGTCCATACCACCAGTGGGGGCTCCGGCCATCTCGTTCTCCGCGCGCACGCAGGAGGTGACCAGGCGGGCGCGCCCGGCGTCGTCGGGCTCCTCCACCGTCCCGGCCAGGCCCAGGCCACAGACCTCGTCCAGGGCGACGCAGGTGGAGGCCTCCAGGGCGGCGGAGGAGGACAGCCCGCCGCCGAGCGGGACGCAGGAGCACAGGGCGGCGTCGAAGCCGCTGACGGGCCCCAGGCCGTCCTGCTCCAGGGCCCAGGCGACGCCCGCGATGTAGGCGTTCCAGTGGCGCACCTCGCCGGGCGTGCCCTTGGGGCCGATGGCGTCGAGGTCGAGGACGTCGACCGACTCGCGGGTCTGGGGCGACACGAGCCGGATCGTGCGGTCCTCGCGCCTGCGCAGTGCCAGGTGCGCGCGGTGGGGCAGGGCGATGGGCAGGGCGAGACCACCGTTGTAGTCGGTGTGCTCACCGATGATGTTGACGCGTCCGGGGGCGTACCACACGCCGTCGGGGTCGCCCCCGAAGACCTCGCGGAACAGCGCGGTGGCGGCGTCGGCACCCTCGTCGGGTGTGAGCGCGGGGGAGAAGACGGGGGCGGGGACCGCGGGGTCGGCGCTGGACGGGGATGTGCTCTCGTAGGACATGCCTCCATCCTGCCAGAGCGGGCCCGGCCGGGGCCCCGCTGTGACGCCGTCTCACCACAGCGCCGGCCGGTTCCGGCGGCCCGTGTCCGCTAGGGTTCGTGACGGGTCGGCGGGTCGCCGTCGGCCCGGGCCCGGTCCCGGCCGGGCCGACGGGGGGAGGCTCGCCGCCCGAGGCCCAGGCGAGCACAGGCAAGGAGGTGACGTGCAGGTTCCCCAGACCCGCGAGGGACAGTGCGTCATCGGCGTCACCGTCGTCCTTCCTCAGCCGTGGGCCTCCCAGGTGCGCATGGTGCGGCTCGGCGCCGGCGACCCCCTGGCCCTGTCGATCCCCCCGCACGTGACCCTCGTGCCGCCGACCGCGGTCGACACCGGGCGCCTGGACGAGGTACGCACCCACGTCGCCCGTGTCGCCGCCGCCACGACCCCCTTCCTGTGCGAGGTCGGCGGCGCCGACTCCTTCCGCCCGGTCAGCCCGGTCGCCTACCTCGCCGTCGGCGACGGCGCCAGCGAGCTCCACCGCCTTCACAGCGCCCTGCGCGCGGCCGACGGCCCCCTGGCGGGCAGCCTGCGTTTCCCCTTCCACCCCCACCTCACGCTGGCTCACGAGGTCGACGACGACGCCCTCGACGACGCGCTCGCGGCCGGGCAGTCCATCCGCGCCCAGTTCGTCGTCGACACGGTGCGTCTGGACCGCATGGGCAAGGACGGCACCTGGCGCCTGGTCGACCTCGTGCCCCTGAGCGGCGCGGTGCACCGCTCATGAGCGTGACCGCGAGGATCCGCCGCCTGGTCGAGACGCTCAGGGCCTCGCGCCCGGGGCGGGCGCAGGCCCGCTACACCAGTGCCCGTGGCGCCCTGCTCGCCGGCGGTATCGCCTACACCGGGCTCTTCTCCGTCTTCGCGGCCCTGGCCATCGGCGTCACCACGCTCATGTCGCTGCTGGGCAGCCGACCGGGCCTGCGCGAGGCGGTCCTGAGGACCCTGGAACGCATGCTGCCGGGAGTCATCGGTGAGGGCCCGCAGGGTGGCATCGTGAGCATCGACGAGCTCACCCTCGACTCCGCCCTCAGCCTCGGCTCGGTCATCGCCCTGCTCACCCTGCTCTACTCCGCGCTGGGGCTCATGGGGGCGCTGTCCAGCGGCGTGCAGGCCATGTTCGGCATCGTGCGCGTGCCGCGCAGCGTCCTGCGCACCCAGCTGGCCAGGTTCCTGGGCTTCCTCGTCATCATGGCCGCGGTGCTCGTGACCGCCGTCGCCTCCCTCGTCACCGGGGTGCTCGTGGGCGCGCTGGAGTCCCTGCCCGGGTGGATGCCCGCGTGGGTCGCCGGGGCGGGGGCGCGGGTGATGACGCTCGGCGCGTCCTTCCTCATCGACTCGGCGGTCCTGGCGCTGCTCGTGCGGGTGTGCGGCGTGCGCGTGCCCCGCGCGGACCTGCTGCGGGGCGCCGCCCTGGGCGGACTCGCCCTCGGGGTCCTGCGCGAGCTCGGCACCGGCGCCGTCGGCTCGGCGGCCCGCAACCCGCTGCTGGCCTCCTTCGCAGCGCTGGTCGTGCTCGTCCTGTGGCTGCACCTGGCCAGCCGGGTCGTGCTGTACGTGTGCGCCTGGACGGCCAACCCGCCCGCCCCCGCCCTCATCGACCACCGTGACGAGGTGCACGCCGACGAGACCCCCAACTACGTCACCCTGTCGGTGCCCGAGACCCTCGCCTGGCCCCGCCAGAGCATGACCGGCACCGTCGAGATCGACCGCACGGCCCACCCCGGCTACGAGCGGCCCGACGACGAGCACTGACGTAGCCGGTAGCCTGGCGCGGTGTCCGAGAGCATTGTCGCGGGCGTGAACGCCCCCCTCATCCACGCCATCGTCCCCGCGGGAGGAGCCGGCACCCGGCTGTGGCCGTTGTCGCGCCGCCGTCGTCCCAAGTTCCTCCTCGACCTCACCGGTGCCGGTCGCACCCTCATCCAGGGCACCGTCGCCCGCCTGGAGGCGGTGGCGGCCACGACGACGGTCGTCACCGGCCTCGCCCACGTGGCGGCCGTGGCCGACCAGCTGCCGCAGGTGCCGCGCGAGAACCTCCTGGCGGAGCCGAGCCCTCGCGACTCCATGGCCGCCATCGGCCTGGCGGCCGCGGTCATCGCCCACCGCCACGGGCGCGATGCCGTCGTCGGCTCCTTCGCGGCGGACCAGACCATCTCCGACGAGGCCGCCTTCCACCACGCCGTCCGCCAGGCCGCCGTGCTGGCCGAGGCCGGGTGGGTGGTGACCATCGGCATCGAGGCCACCGGACCCTCCACCGCCTTCGGCTACATCCGCTCCGGCGAGCCCACCGGGGTGCCCGGGGCCCCGGACGGGCGCGTCGTGCTCGGCTTCACCGAGAAGCCCGACGCCGCCACCGCCGCCCAGTACCTCGCCACCGGCGACTACCGCTGGAACGCCGGCATGTTCGTCGCCCGCGCGGGCGTGCTGCTCGAGCACCTCGCCGCCCAGCGGCCGGCGCTGGCCGAGGGCATCGAGCAGATCGCCGCCGCCTGGGACACCCAGGCGCGCGAGGAGGTCCTCGAGCGCCTGTGGCCGGGCCTGGAGAAGATCGCCGTCGACCACGCCATCGCCGAGCCGGTGGCCGCCGCCGGGGGAGTGGCCACCGTGCC
>CALEXZ010000096.1 GCA_937926195.1 uncultured Actinomyces sp. | reverse complement strand
TCGACCACGCCATCGCCGAGCCGGTGGCCGCCGCCGGGGGAGTGGCCACCGTGCCCGCCTCCATGGGGTGGAACGACGTCGGCGGCTTCGACGCGCTCATCGACCTCGTCGCCCCCCGGACCGAGGGCCCGGCCGCGGGCACCGCCGTCCTGCCGGTGGCCGACGGCGCCTCGGACGGCGCCGCCTCCTCGGACGGCGCCGCCCCCGACGTGCGGTGCGTGGACTCGCCCGGTGCCCTCGTCGCCTCGACGACGGGGCGCACCGTCGCCCTGCTGGGCGTGCCGGGCCTCGTCGTCGTCGACACCCCGCAGGCGCTGCTCGTCACGACCCCCGGCAAGGCCCAGGCCGTGAAGTCTGTCGTCGATACGCTGGACGCCGACGGACTTGACCACCTACTGTGAGCCGACGCACTGTTCCCGACTCAACCGGCTGGAGGGGAACGCCGTCCCTGACGCGCACGAACCTCTGATAACAGTGACACGGGTGTGGTCCGACGCCGGGCCGCGACCCTCTATCCTGAGTACCAACGTCCCGCGTCCAAGGTCACGGGACCGCTTCCCACCGTCCTGACTGGAGGTCCCAACCGTGAAGACGAAGAAGTCCTGTTCCGCCGTGCTTGCGCTCGGCCTTGTCGGCGCGCTCGGCCTGGCCGCGTGCGGCGCCGCCCCGAGCGACTCCGGTGGCTCCGGCTCCGGGGGTGCCGCCAACGACTTCAAGGCGTGCATGGTCTCCGACGAGGGCGGCTTCGACGACCAGTCCTTCAACCAGTCCGGCATGGAGGGCCTGCAGCGTGCCAAGGAGGAGCTTGGCGTCCAGATCGTCGGTGTCGAGTCCAACTCGGACGCGGACTTCCAGCCCAACATCGACTCCCTCATCCAGCAGAACTGCGACCTCATCATCGGTGTCGGCTTCGTCATCGCCCCGGCCCTGACGGAGGCGGCCCAGGCCAACCCGGACGTCCAGTTCGCCATCATCGACTCCGTCTTCCAGACCGCTGACGGCAAGCCGGTCGAGCTTGACAACGGCAAGCCGCTGTCCTTCAACACGGCGGAGGCCTCCTACCTGGCGGGCTACGTCGCCGCGGGCACGACGACCTCCGGCACCGTCGCCACCTACGGCGGCGTCGCCATCCCGACCGTCCAGATCTTCATGGAGGGCTACGCCCAGGGCGTCGCCAAGTACAACGAGGAGCACGGCACCAACGTGCAGGTCCTCGGGTGGGACCCGGCCAACCCGGGCGCCGGCTCCTTCACCGGTGACTTCTCCGACACCGCCAAGGGCCAGCAGCTGACCCAGCAGTTCCTCTCCCAGGGCGCCGACATCATCATGCCGGTCGCCGGACCGGTCGGCCAGGGCACCCTCGCCGCCCTGCAGGACGCCGGCTCTACCTCCAACGCCGCCATCTGGGTCGACGCCGACGGATACAACACCACGGAGTTCGGCTCCTACATGCTCACCAGCGTCATCAAGGAGATCGGCAACGCTGTCTACGACACCATCGAGCAGTCCCTCAAGGGCGACTTCAACAGCGAGCCCTACGTCGGCACCCTTGAGAACGGCGGCGTGTCCATCGCCGAGTTCCACGACTGGGACTCCCGCGTGCCGGACCAGGTCAAGACGGACGTCGAGGCGATCAGGAAGAAGATCATCGACGGCTCCCTGGACGTGTCCACCCCCTACGACCCCTCCTGAGTCGGGCGGAGCGCACCGACCGGATCACAGGCGTTAACGACTGATGCCGTGACGCCCCGTCGCTGACGCCGTCGCCTCCCGGGCGACGGCGTCAGCGCACCACGGCGCAGCCATCAGGGCAACGGCGCCCACCCCCTCCTGCCCGAGACCAGGGCACCCGACTGACGACGGAAGCGAGCACACGTGCAGCTCGAGCTACGCGGGATCACGAAGGTCTTCGGACCGCTCGTGGCCAATGACCACATCGACATCACGGTCGAGCCGGGCCAGATTCACGCCCTCCTGGGAGAGAACGGCGCCGGCAAGTCCACCCTTATGAACGTCCTGTACGGGCTCTACCAGCCCGACGACGGCGAGATCCTCATCGACGGGGAGTCGGTGTCCTTCTCCGGACCCGGTGACGCCGTGGCCGCCGGCATCGGCATGGTCCACCAGCACTTCATGCTGGTACCGGTCTTCACCGTCGCGGAGTCCGTGGCCCTGGGCGGCGAGCCCGTGGGGCGCGCCTGCGGCGTCATCGACGCCCGGGCCGCCGCCGCCAAGGTCCGTGAGATCTCCGACCGCTTCGGCTTCGACGTCGACCCGAAGGCCTATATCGAGGACCTGCCGGTCGGCGTCCAGCAGCGCGTGGAGATCATCAAGGCGCTCTCGCGCGACGCCAAGGTCCTCATCCTCGACGAGCCCACGGCCGTGCTCACGCCGCAGGAGACCGACGAGCTCATGGAGATCATGCGTGATCTCAAGGCCTCGGGCACCTCCATCGTCTTCATCACCCACAAGCTGCGCGAGATCCGCGAGGTCGCCGACACGATCACCGTCATCCGCCGCGGCAAGGTCGTGGGCACCGCCTCGCCCAAGGCCTCGCAGACCGAGCTCGCCGGCATGATGGTGGGCCACGACGTCTCGCTCACCGTCGACAAGGACCCCGCCGCCCCCGGCGACGTGGGCCTGGAGCTGGCCGGGGTGAGCGTCGTCGACGACGACGGCGCCCTCGTGCTCGACGACGTGAGCATCTCCGTGCACGACGGCGAGATCCTCGGGGTCGCGGGCGTCCAGGGCAACGGCCAGAGCGAGCTCGCCGAGGTCATCCTGGGCCTGGCCCGTCCCTCGGCGGGCACCGTCTCCTTCGGCGGCCAAGACGTCACCGGCCTCAACGTGCACCAGCGCCTGGGCGCGGGGCTCGGCTTCGTCCCCGAGGACCGCACCGTCGACGGCACGGTCGCCGCCTTCTCCGTGGCCGAGAACATGATCCTCGACCGCTACGACGACCCCGCCTTCGGGGTCGGTCCCTCCATCAACCCCGCCAAGGTCCGCGCCCACGCCGAGCGCCTGCGCGAGGAGTTCGACGTGCGCGTCACCGACCTGGCGGACCCGATCTCGACCCTGTCCGGCGGTAACGCGCAGAAGGCGATCCTCGCCCGCGAGCTGTCACGCCCCCTCAAGGCCTTCGTCGCCTCCCAGCCCACCCGCGGGCTCGACGTCGGTTCCATCGAGTTCGTCCACAAGCGCATCGTCGCCGAGCGCGACAACGGCACCGCCGTGCTCATCGTCTCCAGCGAGCTCGACGAGATCTACTCGCTCAGCGACCGCATCGCCGTCATGTACCAGGGCCGCGTCGTCGGCGTCGTCCCGCCCGACACCCCGCGTGACGTCCTCGGCCTCATGATGGCCGGCGTCCCGCTCGACCAGGCACTGGAGGCCGCCGGGGCCGCATCCGGCACCGCCGAGGACAGTGAGGAGAAGTGATGAGCGCCAGCACCACCGCCCCCACCGCGGGCAAGGACGAGGTCAAGCCCGGCCTGCTGCGCCAGATCGCCGAGTCCAACGGCCTCATGGGCCTGCTCGCCATCGTGAGCGCGCTCATCGTCGGATCGGTCCTCATCCTCGTGGCCGACCCCGACGTGCGCACGACCGCCGGCTACTTCCTGGCCCGCCCCTCCGACTTCCTGGGGGCCTGCGTCACCTCGCTGGGTGACGCCTACTCCGCGCTCGTGCGCGGCGGGCTCTTCGACTGGCAGGCCCACAGCACGGCACGTATGTGGCGCCCGCTGACCGAGACCCTGGTCAACGCCACCCCGCTCATCTTCGCGGGCCTGGGGATGTCGGTGGCCTTCCGCGCCGGCCTGTTCAACGTCGGTGGACAGGGGCAGATCATCGTCGGTGCCATCGTCGGCGGTTACGCCGGCTTCGCCTGGGACCTGCCTGCCGGCCTGCACCTGGTCGTCGCGATCGCGTGCGCCGTGCTGGGCGGTGCCCTGTGGGGCGCCATCCCCGGCGTCCTCAAGGCCGCGACCGGCGCCAGCGAGGTCATCACGACGATCATGCTCAACTCGATCGGCGCGTACCTCATCGCCCACATGCTCACCCTCAAGACCTTCATCGGTGAGGGCAACTCCAACCCGCGCTCCCTGCCCGTGGGCGCCAACGCCACCTTCCCACAGCTGATGGGACCCTCCTTCCGGCTGCACGCGGGCTTTCTGCTCGCCCTGGCGACGGCCTGGCTCGTGTGGTGGCTGCTGGAGCGCTCGACCCTGGGCTTCCAGTTCCGGGCCACCGGTCTTAACCCCGAGGCCGCGCGCACGGCGGGTATCAACGTGCCCCGCGTGACGGCCCTCGTCATGATCGTCTCCGGTGCCCTGTGCGGCCTGGCTGCCACCGGGCCGGTCCTGGGCACCCAGAAGTACCTCACCGCCTCCATCGCCGGCTCCATCGGCTTCGACGCCATGACGGTGGCGCTGCTGGGGCGCTCCAAGCCCCTGGGCACGGTCCTGGCCGGCATCCTCTTCGGCGGTCTGACCGCCGGTGGCACCCTTATGCAGGCCGCCACCGGGACCTCGATCGACATCGTGCTCATCCTGCAGTCCACGATCGTGCTGTTCATCGCGGCCCCGCCGCTCGTGCGGGCGATCTACCGGCTGCCCGCCCCCGGCTCCTTCAAGCGCTCACAGGACGGCAAGCGCCGGACGCCCGTGAGTGGCGCACCCGAGTCGGCTGAGTCCGCCACCGAGCCCGCCGCGACCGAGTCGACGGAGTCGACCGAGACCGCCGTGCCCGCCACCGAGCCCGGACAGGAGGCCTGAGCCATGCCCGTCACCACCACCCGTCCTACCGACTCCGAGCAGGCGACCCGGCTCGCCCCTGTCTCCTGGAAGATGCCGGTCACCGGCGTCGTCGTCGTGCTCCTCACAGTGCTCATGGCGGCCACCGCCGACGGCAGCACCCGCTTCCAGCTGGCCACGGGCGCCGACTTCTTCAAGTTGCCGGATCTCACGCTGCCCGCCCTCCCGGTCATCGTCGTCATGACCCTCGCCGCGCTCGCCGCGACCGGTCTCGCCTTCCGCCAGAAGCTCACCGGGGTGAAGATCCCCACGTGGGTCACCGCCACCATGGGTATCGCCTTCGTCGTGTCCTTCCTCACCTGGGCCGGTGCGGGGCGCAACACTCTCATCCCGCTCGTGACGATCCTGGCCTCCACCGTGGCCCTGAGCGTGCCGCTCGTCTTCGGCGGCCTGGCGGGCGTCGTCGGTGAGCGCTCGGGCACGATCAACATCGCCATCGAGGGCCAGCTGCTCGGCGGTGCCTTCTTCGCGGCCGTGGCCGCCTCCCTGACGTCCAACCCCTGGGTCGGTCTGCTGGCGGCCCCCTTCGCCGGTATGCTCGTCGCGCTGCTGCTGGCCCTGTTCGGCCTGAGGTACCGGGTGAACCAGGTGGTCGTCGGCGTCGTGCTCAACGTGCTCGTCTCGGGCCTCACCGGCTTCTTCTTCTCCACCTTCCTCGCGGACTCTCCCACCCTCAACAGGGCGGTGCGTCTGCCTACCCTCGCGGTCCCGCTGCTGAGCCACGTGCCCATCGTGGGCCCCGTGCTCTTCAAGCAGACGATCCTCGTCTACGCCCTCTACGTCGTCGTCGCCGTCCTGTCCTTCATGCTCTTCCGCTCCCGCTGGGGCCTGCGCATGAGGGCCGTGGGCGAGCACCCCAAGGCGGCCGACACCGTGGGCATCAAGGTCATGCGCACCCGTGTGAACAACCTGGTGCTCGGTGGCGCCCTCGCCGGCCTGGGCGGTGCCTTCTTCACCGTCGGCTCGGGTCTGCGCTTCACCGAGGACATGAGCGGCGGCAACGGTTATATCGCCCTGGCGGCCATGATCCTCGGTGCCTGGAACCCGCTGGGGACCCTGTTCGCCGCGCTTCTGTTCGGCTTCGCGACCGCGGTGGCCCAGACCCTCGGCGTCATCGGCTCGCCCATCCCGGCGAACTTCCTGCTCATGATCCCCTACGTCGTGACGATCCTCGCGGTCGCCGGCTTCGTGGGCAAGGTCCGGGCGCCCGCGGCCGAGGGCGTGCCCTACCCGTGACGCCCCTGTAGGTGGCAGACAGCGTGTCCTCCCCCTGACGCCCCGGGCGGCAGGGGGAGGACCGTCACCCAGAAATCTCAAGCGTCCCGGGACGGAGAGGAGCAGGTACCCGCATGAGCACGACAGGACCCCAGACGACCGGGGGCCACCTGGGCCGCCGCGTCGCACCACAGGACGTCGACGACGCCCTGTGGCGGCGGCTGACCGACCTGGCCCGTGAGGCCATGGCCTGCGCCTACGCCCCCTACTCGCGCTTCAAGGTCGGTGCGGCCGCCGTCGCCGAGGACGGTCGCCTCGTCTCCGGCTGCAACGTCGAGAACGCCGGATACGGCCAGACCCTGTGCGCCGAGTGCGGTCTGGTCAGCGAGCTCGTGCGCTCCGGCGGCGGGCGGATCGTCGCCTTCGCCTGCGTCGACGCGCGCGGCGAGCGCTGCGCCCCCTGCGGACGCTGCCGACAGACCCTGTCCGAGCACGCCCACCCCCGGATGGTGCTGCTCATGCCCGGTGGGACCATGACCATCGACGAGGTCCTGCCCGGGCGCTTCGGCGTCGACGACCTCGCCCGGGTCGACGGCGCCGTCGCTCCCGCGGACGCCAACGGCGCGCCCACGCCCTGAACCCGAGTCCTGACCCTGAGCCCCGACCCTGACCCCGACGCACACCGCCCCCAGGAGGCCCGCATGTCCACCGCCCCCGCAGTCGAGCCCTTCGACGCCGTCGACGTCATCGCCGACAAGCGCGACCGCCACTGCCTGAGCGAGGCCCAGATCGACTGGGTCATCGACGCCTACACGCGCGGCGTCGTCGCCGAGGAGCAGATGAGCGCCCTGGCCATGGCGATCTACCTCAACGGTATGGAGCCGCAGGAGATCGCCCGCTGGACCCAGGCCATGATCCGCTCGGGCGAGCGGATGGACTTCTCCGGCATCGGCAGGCCGACGGCGGACAAGCACTCCACGGGCGGCGTGGGCGACAAGATCACCCTGCCCCTGGCCCCGCTCGTCGCCGTCTTCGGTGTGAGCGTGCCCCAGCTGTCGGGCCGTGGGCTCGGGCACACCGGTGGCACCCTCGACAAGCTGGAGTCCATCCCCGGCTGGCGGGCGGCCCTGAGCAACGAGGAGGTCCTCGACATGCTCGGCCCCTCGGGCCCCGGTGCCGTCATCTGCGCCGCCGGCAGCGGGCTCGCCCCGGCCGACAAGAAGCTCTACGCCCTGCGAGACACCACCGGCACCGTCTCCTGCGTCCCGCTCATCGCCTCCTCGATCATGAGCAAGAAGATCGCCGAGGGCACCGGCGCGCTGGTCCTCGACGTCAAGGTCGGCTCGGGCGCCTTCATGCGCGACATGACGATGGCGCGCGAGCTCGCCCGGACCATGGTGAGCCTGGGGACGGACGCCGGAGTCACCACCCGGGCGCTGCTGACCGACATGTCCACCCCCCTGGGACTGACCGCGGGCAACGCCATGGAGGTGCGCGAGAGCCTTGAGGTCCTCGCGGGCGGCGGCCCCGCCGACGTCGTCGAGCTCACGCTCGCCCTGGCCGCTGAGATGCTCGACGCCGCGGGCCGCCCCACCGACCCGCAGGAGCTGTGGGCGGCGCTGTCCGACGGGCGGGCCATGGACGTGTGGCGCGAGATGATCCGCCGCCAGGACGGTGACCCGGACGCCCCGCTGCCGGTCGCCCCCGAGACGGAGGTCGTCACCGCCCCGCACGACGGCGTCCTCACCGAGCTCGACGCCCTGGGCGTCGGGGTGGCGGCCTGGCGCCTGGGCGCGGGGCGCGCCCGCAAGGAGGACCCGGTCCAGGCGGTGGCGGGCGTCGAGATGCACGCCAAGCCGGGCGACGCCGTCCGCAAGGGCCAGACGCTGCTCACGCTGCACACCGCCACGCCCGAGCGCTTCGCGCGGGCGCGTGAGGCCCTCGAGGACGCCGTCACCGTGAGCCCGGCGAGCTCGCCCGAGGCCGCGCAGGCCGTCGCCCGCCGCGAGGCCGGCGTCGTGCTCGAACGGCTCGTGTGAGACGGTGCGGGGCACGGCGATGCGGGTGCGGATGAGCGCGGGCGGGCTCGTGCTCGGCCCGCCCGGCCGTGCGCACGGCCTCGTCCAGGAGGACCAGACGACCTGCGGGGCGACCTGCGTGTTGGCGGCGCGCCTGCTCTACGAGTGCGACGGGGCCGCCGCGGCCCGCCTGCGCGCGCTGGAGCACCACGGCCTGCGTCATGCCCTGCTCGCCGAGCAGCAGCGCCTCCAGTCCCTCATGAACCGTCGCGCCCGCGGTCCCCTGGGGCCGCTGCCCTGGCCGCGGAGCCTGGGATCGACGCCCTGGGCGGTGGCGCGGGCTCTGGGCTGGGCCGTGCCGCCGCCCGTGGGCCCGGTGGCCTACACGGTGACCTGGGGGAGTGAGCGCGGCCCCCACTGGTTCACGACCGTCGCCCGTCTGCGGCGGCACCTGGCCGCGGGCCTGCCCGCGATCCTGCTCGCCGGCGGCCGCGTGAGCGGGCCGCGCAGGACGCGTGCCGGGGCGGGCGGGCCGGTGACCCCGACGTCGGTCGTGCCGGCCGTGCTCGCCGGGGCGGAGCGGGTCCTGCCCGCGCTGCCACGCCACTACGTGCTTGCGCTGTCGTGGTCCCTGCTGGGGGCGGTGGATCCCGGGCCGGGCAGCGTGCACGTCTACGACCCGGCCTCGGGCACGGTCGGGGTGCTCGACCTGGTGGCACCGCGCGACCCGGAGGTACCGGGACCCCGCGAGCTCGGCCACTGGCCCCGGGTGCTCGCCGTCGTCGAGCCCTGCTGAGGACCCGGGGCCCGCACGGTGGGGTCGGGCCGTAGGCTGGTGGGCGAGCCCACCCCAAGGAAAGGACCCGCCGTGCCCACTCGCCGCGACATCGCCGCCATGATCGACCACACCCTGCTCAAGCCCGAGGCGACGGGAGAGCAGGTCGCCGCCCTCGTGGCGCAGGCCGCCGAGCTCGGCACCTTCAGCGTGTGCGTGAGCCCCAGCCAGCTGCCCGTCGAGGTCCCCCAGGGCCTGTGCGTGGCCACCGTCTGCGGCTTCCCCTCGGGAGCCCACGCCACCGCCGTCAAGGCCGCCGAGGCCGCCGACTCGGTGGCCAAGGGGGCCGACGAGGTGGACATGGTCGTCAACCTCAGCCAGGTCAAGGAGCATGACTGGGACGCGGTCGAGGCGGACGTGCGCGCCGTCAAGGAGGCGGTGGGGGACGCCCTGCTCAAGGTCATCATCGAGTCCGCCGCACTGAGCGACGAGGAGATCGTCGCGGTCTGCCAGGCCTGCGAGCGCGCCGGTGCCGACTACGTCAAGACCTCCACGGGCTTCCACCCGGCCGGTGGCGCCAGCGTCCACGCGGTGCGGCTCATGCGCCAGACCGTCGGGCAGCGCCTGGGCGTCAAGGCCTCGGGCGGCATCCGCACGGCCGAGGACGCGCTGGCCATGGTCGAGGCCGGGGCCTCCCGCCTGGGGGTCTCCGCGACGGTGGCGATCCTCGACGGCCTGGAGGACTGAGCGGGGCAGGAGCCCTGCACGCTCCCCGAGCGACCCGCACGCTCCCCGAGGGGGCCCGCGTGCCGCTGAAGGCGTTCCCCCGCGTCCCCGTCAGCGCGCCCGAGCGTCCTGCCCGCGTGCCGCGGGGCACCTGCGCCAGCTTGAATGTTTCGGGTACCCGAAATATTCTGGGACGCATGACAACACCCCTCGCTGCGTCGTGGCGCCCCGCCGCCGTGCTCGCCTCCCTCTCCCTCGTCCTGCCGGCGGTCGGTGCGTGCAGCGCCTCGGACCCGGGTGCCCAGGTCAACCCCGAGGCCACGACGATCCACGCCGTGGCCTCCACGACCCAGATCTGCGACTACGTCACGCAGCTCGCCTCCGGTGGTGAGGACCTGTCCTTCTCGCGCACCGGCGCTGACGGCACCACCGCCGAGCTCGGTGCCGACCCCGCCACCGCCCCCGTGCGCCTGACCCTCACCTGCCTCCTGGCGCCCAACGCCTCCGCCCACGAGCACGAGATGACCACCTCCCAGTCCGCCGCCCTGGCTGAGGCCGACCTCTTCCTCGTCAACGGCGTCGACCTTGAGCACTTCCTCGACGACGCGGTCTCCTCCACGGGCTTCCACGGCACGATGGTCGTCACCTCCGGCGTCCTCACCGCCGATGACGTCGACAAGCCCGGCTCCCACGAGGCCGACGAGGCCTCGCTGCCGTACACCATCGACCGCGGCATCCAGGCCGTCGACGTCGCCCCGTGGCCCTTCGCCCCCGAGGAGGGAGAGCAGGCCGAGTTCCGCTACGACCCCCACGTGTGGACCAGCCCCCGCAACGCCGCCATCCAGGTCGCCAACATCGGTGCCGCCCTCGCGGCCGTTGCCCCCGGGGCCGCCGAGACCATCAACACCCACGTGAGCGCCTACGCCGAGCTCCTCACGACCCTCGACACCTGGGCCCAGGAGAGCCTGAACAGCGTCCCCGCCGACCGTCGTGTCCTGTTCACCAGCCACGACGCCTTCGGCTACTTCTCCGCGGCCTACGGTGTGCGCTTCGAGGGCGCGGCCCTGAGCGACTTCAACGCCCAGCAGGACGCCACCGCCCAGAAGATCCAGGAGACCGCCGACGCCATCACCGCCTCCGGCGCCGTGGCGATCTTCGCGGAGAACTCCAACAACCCCGAGTCCGTCGAGAAGGTCGCC
>CALEXZ010000095.1 GCA_937926195.1 uncultured Actinomyces sp. | reverse complement strand
GCCCCCAGCAGCGCCAGAGCATCCACGTCATCCAACGTCCAACGGCGGTAGCCGTTCAGCCGATTCGAGACCGTCTTCACGGTCAGTCCGAGGGCATGAGCCAGGTCAGCCTGGCTCATGCCCTTCGCCGTCATGAGGTTGCGCGCGGCCCGCGTCGTCGCGGCCTGCGGCGGAGTCTGCTTGCTCATAGCGAGTATGTAACCCCAAAACGGAGTGAACTACAAGCGTGTAAGCCTCCGATCTAGATTCCTCCACGAGGGACTGGGGTTCACATCCCCGTTTCGGGTACGCTCTAGCCATGACAACAGTGATGGCCAGTCGCCCCACGATGGGCGCTCCGACGACGACGGCAGAGATCACGGCAGCGAACGTCCGCATGGCGGCGGCCCGCATCGGCTGGAAGCAGTCAGATCTTGCTCGCGCTATAGGCATGTCGCAGCAGGCGGTCAATGTCCGCTGGACGGGGAAGCGCCAGTGGCAGCTCGAAGACCTCGATGTCGTCGCGGCTGCGCTGGGGACCACGCCGTGGGCGCTGGTCACCCCGGCGCCCGGCGATCAGTGGTGCCCCCACCCGGACTCGAACCGGGAACCTGCGGATTAGAAGGCCGATGCTCTATCCATTGAGCTATGGAGGCGTGTCCTCGCGCGGCGGTGGTCCGCAGCGGACGACGGCGGCCAGGGGCCACCAGGCGCACGATATACCACCTGTTGCGCCTCGATGCGCGTCCCGGCACCACCGCGGGGCACGTGGGGCCGCGGTGTGTCGCCACGCGCGTCGACGGCGCGCGGGAGCACGAGGTGGCGGGGAGGGCTCCGGAGGGGGGGAGGGCTCCCCGGGGTACGGGCCCCGAGGCGCGGGACTGCCGGGACCCGGGGCCGGTATGGTGGCGATCGGCGCCGGACTCCCTCCCAGGCGCTGTCGCTCGTCCCGGAAGGACTCCAGTGCCTACCACCGCTATCACCGTGCGCCCCGCCAACGCCCCCGCGAACCAGCCACCGCTGGTCTTCGAGCGGGAGTTCACGGTGGGGCGACGCCCCGGAAGCGGCATCGTCGTCGAGAACACGACGATCGTCTCCGGCACCCACCTGCGCGTGCGCCCCACGGACCAGGGCTGGCTCATCGAGCTCGTCTCCCAGACCAACGGCATGCTCGTCGACGGCGTCGACACCCGCGGCCCCGTCCTGGTCACCCGCCCCGTGCGGGTCCAGCTGTCCAACGCCTCGGGCCCGGTGTTCACCTTCGTTCCCCAGCCGACCGCCTCGCCCGTGCCCTCCTCACCGGTGTCGGGGTCGATGCCGATGCCTCCTGCCCCCGGCCGCATGCCCGCGCCTCCGGGGGGGAGCGCGATGTCCCCGGCTCCGGGTGCGGGTGCCGTGCCTCCGGTTCCGGGTATGCGCCCGGCCCCGGGTGCGGGTGCCGTGCCTCCGGCTCCGGGCATGCGCCCGGCCCCGGGTGCGGGGCCGGCCCCCGTCTCCGACCAGGCCCTGGCGTCGGGACGCACGACCGTCCTGCGCCCGGGCTCGCTGCCGGAGGCCGCGGTCCCGGCACCGGGCGCGTCGTCGGCCTCCCCCGCCACCGGGGCGAGCGGCTCCGGCGACACCCTCGACCCCTCCGCGCCCGTCGGCCAGCGTCGCACCATCGGCGGCATCCGCATCACCGGGCCTGCGACCATCGGGCGCTACCCGGACAACACGCTCGTCATCCCCGACTCGGCGGTCTCGGGGCGCCACGCGCGTGTCGAGCGCAGCCCCCAGGGTCTTGTCGTCATCGACAACGGGTCGACCAACGGCATCTTCGTGCGCGGCCAGCGTGTCCCCCACGTGCTGGTCACGGAGCCGACGGTCATCGGCATGGGAGGCCACTTCGTGGAGGTCAGCCCCGACGGGCTGCTCAAGCTCCAGGAGCGCGGAGGCGAGCTCATCGGACGGGACCTGACCTTCACCGTCAACGACGGCAAGCTGCGTCTGCTCGACCGTGTCTCCTTCTCACTGCCCGGCAACGAGCTGCTCGCCGTCGTCGGTCCCTCGGGCGCCGGCAAGTCGACCCTGCTCAAGGCCCTCATCGGCGAGCAGAAGGCCCAGGCGGGCCAGGTCCTGTTCAACGGCATGGACGTGTACGAGCACTACGAGACGATGCGCAACATGATCGGCGTCGTCCCCCAGAACGACGTCGTGCACGCCAACCTCACCGTCGCCCAGACCCTCCAGTACGCCGCCGAGCTGCGCTTCGCCAAGGACGTGTCCAAGGCCGAGCGCGACCAGCGCATCGCCGAGGTCCTCGACGACCTCGACCTGACCGAGCACGTGGCCAAGCGTGTCAAGCAGCTCTCCGGTGGCCAGCGCAAGCGTGTGTCCACCGCGATCGAGCTGCTGACCAAGCCGGGCCTGCTGTTCCTGGACGAGCCGACCTCCGGCCTGGACCCCCAGCTCGACCGCGACGTCATGGACCTGCTCGCCCGGCTCGCCCACGGCACCCGCGGGTCGGACTCGGGGCGCACCGTCATGGTCGTCACGCACAACGAGAACCACATCGACCGTGCGGACAAGGTCCTCATCCTGGCCACCGGTGGCCGTCCCGTGTACTACGGGGCGCCGCGCGACGTGCTGCCCTACTTCACTGAGCGCCTGGGCGAGATCTTCCGCGCGGGCAGGCTGGTGACGCACGCCCCCGCGGGAGGCTTCGCGGACCCGACGGAGATCACCGGGTACGCGGACGTCTACGCCCTCGTGCGCAACCACACGCCCGAGCTGCGCGCAGCCCTGGAGGCCCGCGTGCCCTCGACCCGCCCCACCGGTGGTGCCAAGGTGCGCTCCTCGACCGCCGACCTGGACCAGAACCGCCGCCCGCAGCAGGGACTGCTGCGGCAGGTCTCCACGCTGGTGCGCCGTCACCTGCGCCTGGTCCTTGCCGACCCCTCGTACCTGGCCTTCATGCTCATCCTGCCGCTCGTCATGGGCCTGCTCACGAAGGTCATGCAGGGCGAGTGGGGCTTCGCGGTACCCGACTACACGCCGACGCCCGAGAACCCGGCTCCCGTCTACTCCACGCAGGCGCTTGAGCTGCTAGTCATCCTCATCACTGGGGCCGCCTTCGCCGGCATGGCGGCCACGATCCGCGAGCTCATCGGAGAGCGGGAGGTGTTCCTGCGGGAGAAAGCCGTCGGCCTGCGCTCCGGGTCCTACCTGCTGGCCAAGACTGTCGTGCTGGCGCTCATCGTCACGGTCCAGACCGTCCTCATGGTGGGTATCGCGCTGATGCTCAACGACGGGCCGACCGACGCGACGCTGCTGGGCAGCCCGGGCTTCGAGCTGGCGGTCGGCTGCTGGCTCACGGCCTTCACCTGCGGCCTGCTCGGCCTGGCGGTGTCCGCCTACGTCACCAGCTCGGAGCAGGTCATGCCGGTGCTCGTCGTGACCATCATGGCCCAGCTCGTCCTGGCCGGTGGTGTCATCCCCGTGGCGGGACGCGCCGTCTTCGAGCAGCTCGCCTGGATCATGCCCGCACGCTGGGGCTACGCCATGGCCTCCGCCACGGTGAACATGAACGCGATCGTGCCCTACCGCTCCGACGGGATGTGGGAGCACAGTTCCGGACAGTGGCTCACGGACGCCACTGCCCTGCTCGGCCTGGGGCTCGTGTTCGCCGTCATCACGTACGTCGGCCTGGCCCGTCGCGGGCGGCGCTGAGGCTCATCGTCCGGGCCCTGCGGGGCTGAGACTGCTCGTCCGGGCCCTGCGGGGCCCGGACGAGCTTTTCTCTCCCCCGGGTCGGGCACCGGCCGCGCCGGGAGTGCACGCCCAGACGGCCGCGGCTTGAGCGGCTGCGCGCTCCCGGCGAGCATGGGCGCATGGCCCCAGACCTCCCAGACCCCCGTGACCTCACCCTGTCCGTCGAGTACCGGCGGAGCCTGGTTCGTTGGGCCTCGGACTGCGTGCGGCGTCTGCTGCCGGTCTTCGAGCGCGCCGCACCCCAGGACGCCCGTCTGAGGCAGGCACTCGCAGGCACCGACGACTTCGTGCGCGGTGAGCTGGGTGTCGGCCCGATGCGCCGCCTCGCCCTGGGGTGCCACGCCGCCGCACGTGAGGTCGAGGACCCTGCTGCCGTCGCTATTGCCCGTGCCTTCGGCCATGCCGTGGCGAGCGCGCACATGGGTGCGCACAGCCGCAACATTGCCCGCTACACGTCCAAGGCCCTTGGGCCGGAGGCGGCCGAGGAGCTCGCGTGGCAGCGCGAGCACCTTCCCGGGGAGCTTCAGACTTACGTCTACGGCGACGCGGGTCCTTGCGTCACGCGCCCCCGCGGGTAGGCTCCCAGGTACCAGGACCAGTGACGGCGAGCACATCTCCCGGTGCGGGACAAGGCCGCTGACGACCCACCGACAAGGAGCCACGATGAGCACAGGCACGGACGACGGCGTGTACGTCGAGATCGACGGCATCCGGATGCGCGCCAGCACTGAGACACTGCGCTACTTCCCGGTGGCCGTACGCCTCTGCAAGCCCACCGAGGGCTTCTACTACTACGACGACGACGGCAGCGACGAGCTCAAGATGGAGTGGTTCGCCGACGACGTCGAGGGGAACGTCTCCACCTACAGGTTCGTCCTCGAGGACGGGACGATCCCGGAGGCGGTGCCCGAGACCCCCGAGGTGGAGGCCGAAGTCAAGGAGTGGTTCCACCGCTGTCTCTACCAGACCAAGTTCGACCCCGTCATGTACCTCTATGAGGACGGACAGATCTCGCTAGGCGACAGCGACTTCTGAGGGCGCGGGGACGGCGAGGCCGGTGCCCGCGTTGACACGCGCGTCGTCGGAGTTTCGGGGTAGATCATCGTATGGCGGATCGCTCAACGAGACGAGACCACTCAGGACTGCCGAGAGAGCATGACGATGCTCGCCGAGAACACATCGTCATGACAGACGCGCCACACCCTGACACCTGAACGACTATCATCTCGGTATCGACCGCGCCATGCGACACCCCGATCCCCCCAACACGCACAGACGCACTCACATCCTGACGCCGCATACCAGATCGCCTCGGTTCGTGACCTCCGTCCCCACAGCGGCAACTGGAACGGACGCGGCTGGCTGAGAGTGTGCGCAGCGCCGTCATATCCCTAGGAGCGAGCAAACTATGCCGGAAAATCTCGCACGGGAGCTTCAGACCATCTTCGACGCCTGGGAGCAGCGCAACGGCCGAGCCTGCCTGGTCCGCGCCCTTGACTCCGGAGACGGCATTCAGGATACGGTCAGAGCATTACGGCTCCTTGACAGTATCAACACTCACCTGGACATTCTTGAAGGCCTGGGGCACACGGTAGACGTTTTCCGCAGCGCTACGAGGGACTGGTTCAGAGACGTCTTTCACTACCCGCATTCTTGGGGCTCCGATGTTCAGTCCACAAGCCGCGGCGACATGCTCAAGGCGCTTACGGTGCTCCTCGACACCGCGTCCCCCGGCCTCCGCCACAACGACAAAGCGAATCTGGCCCAGACAGTCGGGGAGCTTCTCGACGACACGATCCAAGCACTCAACGACGACGTGGGTTTGGACCCCTATCTAAAAAGATACCTTTTCGATGCGATCAACCACGCCCGCACTTGCCTAGGCCGGTACGAGACCAGCGGGCTGTTCGACCTCGCCAGAGCAGTCAAAGACCTGGAGGTCCTCCTTGCCGCCGCCCAGACCATGAGTCGAGACCACACCCCTGCATGGAAGAAGCTCCGGGAACGTTTCCACACCTTCACCGCCAACCCGACAACCGCTGCCATCTCCAGCGCTATCGCAGGTAGCGCCACCACCGTCCTCATCACACAGGGATAGACGCAGCAAAGCGCTCGACCTCGAGAGCGCAACAGTTACTTCCATTACAACGCTATGCCCTCCAGCCGTTCCCCTCTCGCCGTCCGAGTGACCTACCTGACCATGAGGGCGGCACAGAGCGCTCCGGGAACATCGGCATCACATCCTCACAGTTTCTCAGCCTCCCTACGACTGAGGATATCTTGGAGCTATGAGCACGAACCTTGGCGCAGCGCCAACCTGAGCGACCGCCGGGATCTCAACGCTCAGCACAGCGACCGCGCTATGCAAGTCACGCCACTGGCCACCGATGTCACTGTGGGTACTTCAACCAACGAGGATGACATCTCATCCACCGGAGCACCGTCCGGACGACTGAGTGGCGATCGAATCAACAGCAACGATCAAGTCGCAGTCAAGTTCGCCATCGCCGGGCATGGAACAGCCCCGGACATCTCTGTTCCGTCAGACGGCGCGAGAACGGCCTCGTCCCAGACAATGCCGCCAGCGAGGGCTAGACGTCGACAGGAAAGCACTCTCACCATCGACCATAGAAACCCTACGCTCTAGCGGCAGGACCACACGGGCTTGCGCCCTGTTCAGGCGAAGACGCTCACTAACACAGGAACCAGACAAACAACTGACCGTGCTTCGTTCACACCACCAACGGAGGACAGTTCAGAGATTTCTCAGGGCCAGCCTCACACCCGCTCTCAGTCAGCAACGACACCGCTGCCCTGACCGAGCCCACCGGGATCGTCGGCACAACGCGTAGACGGCGGGTGCCGTCGACACCGTGCGCAGAGGAGCGCAGCAAGTCGCGATCTCAGCCAGTCAGTCACGCAATCGTTAGCTCCCAATCCACGTGGCTCAGGAGGGCGTGAGGCGCACCAGGACTGACTTGTTACAGACCGTCCGCGTCTTGGTAGGCAAGAGGGCGACAGCCCCGACGACAAGGCGACGTTGCACGACGCCGCAGCCCCATCTCTACCTTCGTTCCTCACGGAGTGGCGCTGTCGCTCGCTGTACACTCGGACGACGCCTCCTCTGGGGCGAGGTTGCTGCATGCGCGGGAAGCAGCGTGCCGGTAGAGTGAGTAGGACACTGCATGACGTGAGGGTGAGGACCTGTCCGTTGGCCACCCAACGACAAGCCGCGGATCCCTCCCAACAACGTCGGTTAACGGCCTAGCGTCCACCCTTCTCCCCTTGTCCGCCCAAAGATCAGGAGCCCCCACATGGCTGGCACCCCTCAGCCCAGGACGTCCACGTGGGACACTGAGCCTCGCATGCGGCCGCTCAAGCACACGCCCGTATCTTGTCGCGAGGACTGAGACATGGCCACGAAGAAGTCGCAGAAGGTCTCGTTCTTCCACGTCCTTCGACTCACTCCCAGGGGCCCGATACCGTCACAACAGATCCCCTGGGATGCGGTGCTCAAGACCTGGAGCAAGAGGTCACTGGCGGACCAGGAGATTACGGAACTGATCTACCACCCCACACTTGACCTCGCGCTCCCAGTACTCGGTATACACAAGCCGACAAGCGGGGCGTTTCGTTCGACTATCGACCTGACCACCCAGAACATCCATGACGTCTTGACCCGAACTAACACCGACGGCCACCTCGTCGCGGACTCGACAGCGGTCGCGCTCCTACCTGAGCACAACCTCTTTGCGCTGTGCAAAGGCAACCAGTCCTCCCCCGGAGAAAAGACACTAATCACGTTCCTCGAGCACACCTTTCCGCCAGAAGACGACAGTTCCTGGACTATTCACCCGGTGTGGGACCCGGCCAAGCTGGATGCTCTCAAAGGCGGAGAACGCCGCGCCAAGCGGATCGAGATGGTCTACGAGACCCAACAGGACCTGTTCAATGTCCACTTGGACGATGGCGCCTCGGGTATCGCGCAGGCTCTTAACAGCCTGGCCCAGGCAGTCGGGGCAGAACTGCGGATCCGGCTCGATGTATCCATCTCCCCCAAGAACCCGAGCACGCGTGACCAGGCGCAACGTAGGCTCTGGAGAGCGTTCACGAACTCGGCAGACAGCCTCATCGGCCGCGTCGACCGAGCCAACGTCTTCGTCGAGGACAGTGACGAGGACGAGCACGTCCTCAACTTCGTGCGACGTCGTCTCAGCGTGCAGACCACCATCCCCGACCTCGACGACAACGCCCAGACGTTCACGGCATTGCAAGAGGCTGTCGTTCGTGTCGCTGGCGAGCAGCACACTAGGGTGAGAGGTCTGGTCAACGGAGGAGGGCGACATGACACGGAAGGACAAGGTGCTTGACTGGTGGGCAGACCGCCCCGCCACCGATCACCTGCCCGCAGCCCTCGCGACGGGAGCAACCTACCTAGGCTTCCCGCTGCTCCCCGCAGGACAGGAGCTCGGGACCGTGCTTGTCGGCGTCTCCGCCCTGTCTGGGCTGATCCTTGCCACCGGTACCTTCGCAGCACAGATGATGTCCCAGTCCCAGAACGCGATGCTCTCGCGTCTGGTCCGCCGCCACCGGCCGACACTCAATCGGAACTGGGGCGCGATCCTACGGGCGTCTGTGCTGTCTGCCGGAGCATCCCTCATCCTCGCAATGCTCGCTGCCGCCATGCCCCACGCAGCGGCCTGCGCCGGCGCCTACGTGCTCGCACTCGTCATCACCCGTGGTCTCAGAGCCATCCACTGGGTCAACGTCGTCAACACGGCAGACGAGATTGCCGACAAACTGCCTGCGCCAGCCCCACTGCCCGCAATGACCATGCCGCCCGAGACGCACCCGCGGCGTTCAGCCTCCTGACTCCGACGATGTCACCGCAGTCTCACAGTCCGACGTTGCACCCGATTGCCCTCGGCACCTGGACTCATCTGCCGTCTGGATGAGCAAGAGACCTGCTACCCGAGCCCAACACCGGCAGCATCACCCCCACGTGCCCCCCCTGAACGTCAAACCGGCCGCACCTCTTCTGCTGTACAAGACGGCTCATACCCGCCTCGGCCACGCTCGGCACCAACACCCAGCCGGCGAGCACAGGAAAATCCCCATGACCAGCGGAGGCGACTCCCAGGACTTCCACGCGGCCGCAAACATACTGACGAGAACCAGAAATCTCAACGACGCAGATGCCCTGTCCAAGAGGTACCTCGAGCCACTCCGAGACGCAGACAACACGCCCCGCTCAGCGTCGTCGTAACACCGGACGGTCGCGCCGCTAGCGCAGACCGCCGTCTTCCCGCGGGATCTCGCGGTTCCTTCGTGGGGTGGCTGACGGGGCTTGAACCCGCGAC
>CALEXZ010000094.1 GCA_937926195.1 uncultured Actinomyces sp. | reverse complement strand
CCCAGGAGGCCGCCACCCTCGACGTCGACGGACGGGGCGCAGCATGAGCGCGCCCTTGATCGTGGGCGACCTGTTCGCCGGGTACGGGGGGCTCGGCCTGGGACTGAGTCTGCTGACCGACGTGCGCACCGCCTGGGTGTCCGAGGTCGAACGTGCTGCCTGCCGCGTGCTCGATGCCCGTTTCCCCGCCGCCACCAACCTCGGTGACATCACCGCTATCGACTGGGCCACCGTGGAGCCCGTCGACGTGCTCACCGGCGGGTCACCCTGCCAGGACCTCTCAGAGGCGGGCCAGCGGGCCGGTATGCGTCCCGGCACCCGTTCCGGCCTGTGGGAGTCCATGGCCCACGCCATCCACCACCTCCAGCCCAGCCTCGTCGTCTGGGAGAACGTCAGAGGAGCCCTCAGTGCCAGCGCCTACAGCCACATGGAATCGGGACCGGGACGTGTGGGAGACAGGGCAGGGAGACCTGCTCTCAGGGCTCTCGGGCGTGTTCTCGGCGACCTGGCCACGCTCGGGTACGACGCGCAATGGACGACTGTTGCCGCCGCCGACGTCGGCGCACCACACCTCCGGGAGCGTGTCTTCGTCCTCGCCCACCGACGTGGCGCTGTTGCCGACGCCGCACGCCTCATCAGCGACGGGCGCTGGCCTGCACGGGGACGGAGGCCCGAACCTTCAGACAGCGGTCGCCTGCTCCCGACCCCGATCACAGAGCCCGACCAGCGCAAGTCAAAGGGCTTCCGCGCGAGCCTAGGCGAGCGCATCACAGGACATGGCGCCGGTGACACACTCGCCCGATACCGTGACGCCCTCACCATGTGGGAGCACCTCCTGGGAAGGTGTGCACCTTCACCCACCGACGAGATGGAGCGCCTGAGCCCCGAGTTCGTGGAGTGGATGATGGGCCTGCCGGCCGGATGGGTGACGAGCCCTGGCATCGGGATCTCGCGCGCTGCTCAGCTCAGGATGCTGGGCAATGGTGTCGTCCCCCAGCAGGCCGCCTACGCCATCGGTGGGCTCGCGCAGTGGGCGGTCGCAGCATGAGCGCGTTCACGCTGACCATCGACGTCCCGCCCGCACTGTGGATGACGTCCAACAGCCGCCTCCACTGGGCAGCCAAGGCGAAGCGCACAGCCCGGCTGCGAGCCATCGGCGCCCTCGAAGCCCGACGGCAGCACGCACCCCACTACCAGGGGCGCGTGAGGGTCACCGTGACCATTCACCAGCGCACCCGACGGCGGATCGACCCGCTGAACGTGGCGCCCACGATCAAGGCGCTCATCGACGGGCTCACCGACGCCCGCGTGTGGGCCGACGACGACGCGACCCGGCTCGTCGGCCCCGACATCCGAGCGGGCAGCCCCGACCCCACCCAGCCCACCGGCTGGCACCGACTGACGATCACCATCACCGAGGAGGAGCCATGAGCACTGTGTACTACCAGGACGAGTACGTGACTCTCTACCACGGCGACAACATGCAGGTGAGCGCATGGCTCGACTGTGACGTCATGGTCACCGACCCCCCGTACGGGCGAGCCTGGTGCCAGGGTAAGAAACGCTCTGTTGGAAGGCGAACCCTCGAGAAGGGAAACGCCTGGGGCGACACCGGGATCGTCGGCGACGACGACACCGCTGCCCGCGACCGGGTACTGGAAGCGTGGGGCGAGCGCCCAGCGGTCATGTTTGGCGACCTCATGCTTCCCCCGCCTACCGGAACGAAGCTCGTGGGCGTCTACCGCAAGCCGCCGGACGCCGGATTCAGAGGCGGTGTCGCCGGGCTCCGACGCGATCTCGAAGCCATCTACCTCCTGGGGAAGTGGGGTGGACGCGCCCTCGGCTCCCGGAGCGCCCTGTTCTCCACCCTGGAGCCGAACGTAGGCAACCCGAACGGGATCGTCGCACAGTCAGGCGGGCACCCGCACGCGAAGCCCCAGGACGTCATGAGAGACCTGATCGGCCTCACGCCGGAAGGTTCTTCCGTGGCCGACCCGTTCGCAGGCTCGGGCAGCACTCTCGTTGCCGCGAGGTTCCTCGGCCGTCGTGCGGTCGGCGTCGAGGTGGAGGAGCGCTTCTGCGAGATGGCCGCCCGTCGGCTCGCGCAGGGAGTACTTGACCTGTGGGCAGGTGACGCCGCATGAGCCCCGCACGGATTCAGCGTCGGCGCACCCGCGGCTGGCGCATGCCACAGGGGGCCGTCTACGTCGGACGCCCCTCTGTGTGGGGCAACCCCTACCGGCTGAGCCCCTGCCCTGACGGGTGGAACGTCAAGGCC
>CALEXZ010000093.1 GCA_937926195.1 uncultured Actinomyces sp. | reverse complement strand
AGAGCGCCTCGTTCACACCGAGGAGGTCACTGGTTCGATTCCAGTATCGCCCACCGGATGCCGCAGGGGCCCGGGACCGTCGAGGTCCCGGGCCCCTGCGGCGTTGAACTAGCGCAGCGGAGGCGTCCTCACAGGCGCGTGCCCGCGGCGACGACCCCGGGCGAGCCCTCCTCGCTGACGAGCGCGTCGCCCGTGGCCACGACGTCGGCCTCGAAGGTCCAATCACCGGTGACCGTGAGGGTGCGCGCGCCCCGGATGGAGGGCACCCCCTGGGCGAAGCGCGCCTCGAAGTCGGCAATCCTCTTGTAGTGGCGGGGGTCGAGGCTCACGGTGCAGGCCTCGTCGCAGACCATCTGCAGCAGGCCGTCCTCGTCCACCTCGTAGACGTCTGAGCGCACGAGCAGCAGGTCGTTGGTGGTCTTGACCGGCAGGAAGCGGCTGCGGGGCACCTCGACGGCGGTCGCCCCCTCGAAGGCCTCCACGGCCGCGCCCATGGCGGTCTCCATCTGGATGACGGGTGTCGAGGAGGCGTCGGAGGGGTCGACGGTCTTCTCGTTGCGGATGAGCGGCAGGCCGAGGATGCCGTGGCGCTCGGCGAGCGTGTCGCGCAGGACCTGCAGGTCGAACCAGAGGTTGTTGGTGTGGAAGAAGGGGTGGCGGAACTGGTCGGTGAAGTAGCTCATCTGCTCCGGCGGCGTCTGGGCGGTGTCGCGCAGGATGATGCGGCCGTCGCTCTTGCGCACGGCGAGGTGGCCGCCCTTGACGTCCGCCGGGGTGCGCCGGCACATCTCGGGGGCGTAGGGGGCGCCGGAGGCGGCGAACCAGCCGGCGATGCGGGCGGAGGGCGCGGCCCCGAGGTTGTCGGAGTTGGAGGTCATGGCGTACCGGAAGCCGCGCTCGAGCAGGGCGTCAAGGACGCCCGAGGCGACGAGCGCGGTGTAGATGTCGCCGTGGCCCGGCGGGCACCACTCCAGGGACGGGTCCGCCTCCCACTCGACCGGGCTGAGGTCGTCCGCCCGCAGCTTGGGCTCCCGGTTCTGCAGGAAGTCCAGCGGCAGCCCCTCGACCGCGATGCCGGGGTGCTGGGCCAGGGCGTCGAGGGTGTCCTGGCGGGTGCGGAAGGAGTTCATGAAGATGAGCGGCAGCTCGACGTCGTAGGCGGCGCGCGCCGCCATGACCTGGTCGACGAGCAGGTCGAGGAAGGTCTTGCCGTCGCGCACCGGAAGCAGGGACTTCGCCTTGTCCATGCCCATGGACGTGCCCAGCCCGCCGTTGAGCTTGATGAGCACAGTACGTGAGAGCGCCTCGCGGGCCTGCTCCTCAGAGACCTCGACGTCCTCGATGGAGTCGATCTCGGTCAGCGGCTCGATGGTCTCCTCGGGGATGAGGCCGGTGGCGCCCTGCTCGAGGGAGCGGTAGTAGTGGGTGAAGACGTCGATGGCCTGCTCGGCGACGCCGCCTGCACGCATCTTGTCCTGTGCAGCAGTGAGTCCGTTCTCGCTCATGGCGGCAGGTTATCGCCCTGCCTGGGGCCACGTGCACCGTCTGCTGCCTGCCCTCACGGACAGCAGCCAGTTATCCACAGGGGACGTGTCCCCCCTGGGCCAGGGACGCCTGGCAGCCTAACCTGGGAGCGCATATCCCCGAGCAGAGGTCTCCCATGTGCCCCGACACTGACCCCACCGGCTCCCTCGCAGGCCGCGAGGAGCGCCCCACCGATCTCGCAGAGGTCCTGCGGCGTCTCGACCTCCTGGACCGTAAGGTCGACTGGATCGCCCGCCGGGTGAGCCTTGGAGCGATGCGTGCCGCCTCGCCGTCGGTGGCCCCGGCGCATGAGCGCTACATGCCGAAGCCCGCCGCGGCCCAGCAGCCGTCGGCAGCGTCCGACGCGTCGACAACCCCCGCGGCCCAGCAGCCATCGGTGGCCCCGGCGCATGATCGCTACATGCCGAAGCCCGCCGCGGCCCAGCAGCCGTCGGCGGCGTCCGATGCGTCGACAACCCTCGAGCCCGAGGCACCGAGGCTCTCGGCTGGCGCCGAGCCGACGACGGCCGCTGTCGCCGACCCCTTCACCCCCAAGGCACATGCCCCTGTCACCGACCCCTTCGACCCCAAGGCGCAGGCACCCTGGGCGGACCCCTTCGCTGCACCCAGGACACCGGCTCCGGCGGCCGATCCCTTCGCGGCTGCCCCGCCCCGGTACCCGGGCCAGCCCCCGCAGACCGAGCCGCACACGCCAACCTGGTGGGAACGTTCCCGCTCGGAGGGCAATATCGGCCGCTATCTCCTGTCCGGTGCGGCCGCACTGCTCGTGCTGCTCGCGGCCATCACGCTCATCGCCCTCGTGTGGGACTCCATCCCAGACCTGCTCAAGGTGCTCGCCCTGGGTGTCGTCAGCCTCGCCCTCGTCGTCGGAGGCACGATGCTAGGCGAGAGCCGCCCGCGTCAGGCGGTCGCTGCGGCGACCCTGGCGGGCACGGGCGGGGCGCTGGGCTATGTCGCTGTCGTCGGCGCCGTCCTGCTTGACGTCGGGCTGCCGACACCGGGCGCCTTCGGGCTCATGGCAGTGTGGGGTGTGCTGCTGCTGGTCGTCTCGCGCACGAGCGCCCAGGGCTTTGCCTCGGTCATCTCCGCACTCGGCGGCCTGGTCACCGTCGGCTTCTCGGCGCACCAGGTGGCGTCGGGTGCTGCCGATGTGGTGACGACCTGGCTCATGGTCGACCTCCTCATCGTCATCCTCGCAGCCTCCTGCGGGGTGCTCATGCGCGCAGGTGGGCAGCCCGCCACCTTCATCCGGCCCGCGGCGCCCGTCGCCTTCGGCGCGGTCCTCATGACACCGCAACAGGCCATGTCCGCTGTCTCCCCGCTCATCGGGATCCTGCTCATGCTCGTGCCCGTGCTCGTGCTCTACGCCGAGGTCATTGACGAGCCCTTCGCACCGGGCCGGTGGCGCCTGCCCGCAGGCCTGGGGGTGTCCGCGGCAGGAGCCGCGACCATCATCACCGCCGGCCTGACCACCAGCATGCGCGGCACGCAGTGGTACTCCCAGGACGGTGACACGATCGGGCTCACGGCGGTTCTCATCGTGGCGGCAGCGGTCTCCGCCGTGCTCCTCGTGCTCCCCGTCCCCAACGAGCGGTGGCGGCGATTCTCCGTCATCGCGCACCTCGTCGTCACCGTCCTACTGAGCGTCGCCGCGGAGATCACGGCACCGGTTCTCGCTCCCCTCGTCATGCTCACGCTCGCCGCAGCCTGCCTGCTGGCCGTCACGGAGTCGGTCGCGGTGGCTGTCCTCCTCCCCGCCGTCACCGTGTCCCTGATCGTTCCGATCAGCCTTGGTATGTCCTCCATCGAGCGCGGGTGCAGCCTGGTGGCCGTACTCGGCTCCGTCGCCGTCGCTCCCCTGCTCGAAGCGCGTCTGGCCACCGTCAAGGTGCGCGTGCCCACCACGCCGCCGGTGGTCCCCCTGGAGGGCCCGCACCCCGCCGCCGTCGCCCTTCCCAGCCCCGAGGAACTGGCGGTGGCGCAGCGTCGGCAGGTGCTGGTCTGCGCGACGTGGGTGCTCACCGTCGTGCTCGTGGCTATGGTCCCCTTCCTCATCGGCGGCTGGCTCGACGGCGGTGCGGCCCACTCCGTGCCGTCGCTGCTGGGCGGTGCCCTCGCTGTGACCCTCACGCTCGCCGGACTGTTCCAGCGCAGCGCCACCCCGCTTGAGCTCGTCAGGGGGCAGGCGCTTCGCGACCCCGCTGACGCCAGTGCCGAGCCGACGACGCTGGCGTGGCTGGGTCTGGTGATCCTCGGTCTCGCCTCACTGCTGCAGCTGCTGCGCACCGTCGGCACCGCCGGTTTCGCCTGGGACGCGGCCCACGTCGTCGTTGCCCTGGCCATCGCGATGGCCGGGGTGCGCTGCGTGCGTACGTGGCTCCGTCAGACCGACGTCCTGCTCACCAGCGTCCTGCTGCTGAGCGCCGTGACCTGGGCGAGTGTGCTCATCCTCGCGGACACGGGCGTCAACAGTGTCCTCATGACCATCATGATCCTGGCCACGGGCGCAACCTGCATCACCATCGGCTTCCGGGTGAGGCTGACGATGCTGCGCCACTACGGCCTCGTGCTCGTGCTCGTCTCCGTGCTCAAGCTGGCGCTGCTGGACATCGGCGACCAGAGCTCGATCACCCGGGTCCTGGCCCTGCTGGTCGCCGGTCTGGTCTGTTTCGGCCTGTCACTGGCATACAACAAGATCGCCAACGACGCCAAGGCCGATGAGGCGGGTTACGGCGGACCGGCACCGGTCCAGCCTGCGGTCCCCGCCCAGTACGGGCAGGTGCAGCCTCAGACACCGTCACCGGCCCCCTACGGCACGTCACCTGCCCCCTACGGCCAGACGCAGGCACCGTGGCAGCCGCAGGGGCCGGACTCCCCTCCCAGCGGCCCGCAGGCCTCCTCCTACGGCATCAGCCCTGACCCCGGACGCTGGCAGCCGCCCCAGTCCTGATCCGGGTCAGGACCGGGCACGCTCAAGCACGGGACGCAGGTAGCGTCCCGTGTAGGAGCCCTCCTGGGCGACAAGGTCCTCGGGCGTGCCCGCCGCGACGACGGTGCCGCCGCCCTTGCCGCCCTCAGGCCCCATGTCGATGACCCAGTCGGCGTTGGCGATGACGTCCAGGTTGTGCTCGATGACCACCACCGAGTTGCCCTTGTCCACCAGCCCCTGCAGCACGCCCAGCAGCTTGCGGATGTCCTCGAAGTGCAGGCCCGTCGTCGGCTCGTCCAGCACGTAGATCGTCCGGCCGGTCGAGCGGCGCTGGAGCTCGGTGGCGAGCTTGACGCGCTGTGCCTCGCCGCCGGAGAGGGTCGTCGCCGACTGGCCCAGGCGCACGTAGCCCAGCCCCACCTCCACGAGGGTGTTGAGGTGGCGGGCGATGACCGGGGTCGCCGCGAAGAACTCCGCCGCCTGACGGATCGTCATGCCCAGCACGTCCGCGACCGTCTTGTCCTTGTAGCGGATCTCCAGGGTCTCACGGTTGTAGCGGGCGCCCTCGCAGACCTCGCAGGGCACGTACACGTCCGGCAGGAAGTTCATCTCGATCTTGAGGGTGCCGTCGCCCTTGCAGGACTCGCAGCGCCCGCCCTTGACGTTGAAGGAGAAGCGGCCGGGCCCGTAGCCGCGGACCTTGGCCTCGGGCACGGAGGCGAACACCTTGCGGATGTGGTCCCACACGCCCGTGTACGTCGCCGGGTTCGAGCGCGGAGTGCGGCCGATGGGTGACTGGTCCACGTGCACGACCTTGTCAAGGTGCTCCAGGCCGCGCACGCTGCGGTGCCGGCCGGGCACGCCCCGGGCGTTGTTGAGACGGTTGGCCAGCACCCGGTAGAGGATCGCGTTGACCAGCGAGGACTTGCCCGAGCCGGACACGCCGGTGACCGCCGTGAGCACGCCCAGCGGGAAGGACACGGTGACGTCCTTGAGGTTGTTCTCCCGGGCTCCCACGACGGTGAGCGAGCGGCCCTTGTCCGCCGTGCGCCGCTGGGCGGGCACCTCGATACGGCGCCGTCCGGCCAGGTAGTCGCCGGTCACCGAGCCCTCGGCGGCCAGCAGGCCGGGAACGGGACCGGCGTAGACGACCTCACCACCCCGCTCCCCCGCCCCGGGGCCGATGTCGACGACGTAGTCGCTGGAGCGGATCGTGTCCTCGTCGTGCTCGACGACGATGAGCGTGTTGCCCAGGTCCCGCAGCTTCTCAAGGGTCTCGATGAGGCGCGTGTTGTCCCTCTGGTGCAGGCCGATGGAGGGCTCGTCCAGGACGTAGAGCACGCCCACGAGGCCGGAGCCGATCTGGGTGGCCAGGCGGATGCGCTGGGCCTCGCCGCCCGACAGGGTGGCCGCGCCCCGCGACAGGCTGAGGTAGTCCAGGCCAACGTCGACGAGGAAGCCGAGGCGGGCGCTGATCTCAGCCAGGACGCTGCCCGCGATCTGGGCGGTCTGGCCCCTCAGGTCGAGGTCGTGCAGGAAGTCGCGGGCGTCGCTCACGCTCATGTCGCACAGCTCGGCGATGGAGCGGCCCCCGACCCGCACCGCCAGGACCTCGGGCTTGAGACGGGCGCCGTGGCACGTGGGGCAGGGCACCTCACGCATGTAGGCCTGGTAGCGCTCGCGCGACCAGTCGGACTCGGTCTCGTCGTGCTTGCGCATGACGTAGTCGAGCACGCCCTCGAAAC
>CALEXZ010000092.1 GCA_937926195.1 uncultured Actinomyces sp. | reverse complement strand
TCGGCCTCAAGCCGGTCGAGGGTGCGGTAGATCTGGGACTGGTCGGCGTACCAGAAGTGGACGACCGAGCTGGAGAAGGCGCGGCTGAGGTCGTAGCCGCTCTGAGGGTGGTGGGACAGCAGCCCGAGAATGGCGTGACGGAGCTTCATGCGCCCACACTATGCGCCGCACCCGGCTGTCCCTTGTGACGCTCCCGTTCGCGGGGTGGTATCCGGGCGCCCCGTCCCGCGGCCTCAGCGCGTGAGCACCGGGTTGTACAGCAGGCGGTTGGGCGCCGTCGGGCACTCATCGCCCACGGCCATCGGCGCGATGAGACGGTCCGCCCGCAGGTCCTCCAGGCGCTCGACCACGCGGTTGCGCACGCTCCACGGGTCGATCGTGTTGAGGTAGATCTTCGTGCCGCCCTCGAAGCCCGCCAGGGTTGACACCCTCCACTTGAGCGTCACGTGCCACGGCATCGGCTGGTCGACGTCGACGGGCTTGTGGTGCCACTCCTCGTTGCACGGCACCTGGGCGCCCGTGGCCGCGTGCAGGGCGTGCAGCAGGTCGGAGACGGCGTCGACCTCCTCACGGCCCATGTGCCAGGGCTCGCAGGTCGCAGAGGTCGAGTACACCTCCAGCGTCGGGTAGCGGTGGCCGAAGCCGGCGAAGGCCACCGCGTGCTCGTTGGAGGCCACGAGCAGCCCGTTGTAGGCCGCGTAGTCCACCCCCATCTCGTTGTAGATATTGGGGTTCGCCCGCACCCGCTGCAGCTCGAGCTGGCTGGTGACGCCGCGCTCGTCGATACCCACGAGCTGCTTGTGCAGGTGGTCGAAGGAGGCGCCCGCCGGGCGCAGCCAGTTCTGGAACACGGCCACGTAGCGCACCCACCGGTTCGCCTCGTACAGGCTCTGCGCCGAGCGCACTGCCAGGCGCGTGTACGCCCGGTGCTCGGCGACGCTCAGCGTGCCCGAGCCCGCCAGGCCCGAGGAGTCGACGGCGTCGTCGGTGTAGTGGCGGCGCGCGATGATGACGTCGTGGCCGGAGGCGAAGAAGGGCGCCACCAGGTCACGGCGCTCGGCGGCGCTCATCGTCTCCCAGCGGGCCGGGTCCTGCCCCGAGGCCGCCAGCTTGGTGCGGGCCACCCGGCCCACGTGCTCCAGGCCCGCGGGCTCCGCCAGGTAGACCTCCATGCGCTCGCGGGTCGTGTCGGGAAGCTCGTAGCCGTGGTTGGACCGCCAGTAGTCGAAGGAGAGGATCTCGAAGAGGTTGGGCACCCGGCGGAACTGCGCCACCGTCTCGAAGAGCCCGGAGGCCGACACGGCGTCGAGCTGCTCGAAGGAGGTGGTGCCGTCCTCGCTCCGGCGTGAGACCACTCGCGACTTCTCCGGCGGGGTCTCGAGGTAGCGCTCGGAGCAGAAGGCGCAGGCGCTGGTGCGCTCACCGGGTGCCAGGTCGTGGACCTCGGTGGGGGGCTGAGTGAGCGGCCGGTGACCGCGCCCCGGCACCGTCCACACCTCGGTTCCCGTGAAGGGGTTGATCTGCTTGACCGTGCCATCCGCCATCCGTGTCAGTGGCTCGGCTGTGGGCTGGTAGGGCAGGAGGGTTGGCATGGTCCCATTGTGGCCCCTGTCCGACGGCGACGTGCGGCTAACGGCAGGGGAGTGTGCCGTCAGAAGGAGACGGGGTGGGACGAGGGCTTCCCCTGCCGGGCGAGCATCTGCTCGACCATCTCCTCCATGGACGCCTGGGCGGGCCGGTAGCGGGTGCCCAGCTCAAGGCGGCTCCGGGAGGCGTCGACGCGGACCGCGTGGCCCACGTTGCGCCGGATGTAGGTGCGGGTCTGCCCGAGCGCGGGTGCCAGGGCGATGACGACCGGTCGGGGCGCGGCGCGCCGGGGGAGCGGGAGCGAGCCGCCGAAACGCGGTAGCAGGGTGCTCGTGAGGGCGAAGACGTCGGTGTCCTCCGCGGAGGTGATGTAGCGGCCGTGGGCCTCGGTCAGGAAGGCGGCTGCGATATGCGCCTGGGCCACCTCGCGGACGTCGACGACGCTGATGCCCACGCGCGGTGCCCCGAGGCGGGTGGTGCCGTCGATGAGCATCCGGATCGTCGAGAAGCTGTCGCTGGTGGGGGCGCTGTTCAGTGAGGGGCCGAGGATCATTGACGGGTTGATGGTCACCAGGCTCCACCGGTCCTGCCTCTCGGCCAGGCGCCACGCCTCCTTCTCGGCCAGGGTCTTGGAGTAGGGGTAGGGCTCGTGGGACAGGGAGGAGGTGGTGTTCCAGCAGGTCTCCGTCACGATCCGCCCCGGGTAGCGCCGGATGTCGACGGCGTCGCCGTACATGGCGGCGATGGAGCTGGTGAGGACCACGCGTGTGACCGAGGGTGTGCGCTCGACCCCGGCCAGCACGTTACGGGTCCCCTGGAGCGCCGGGGCGACAAGGTCCCGTTGGGGGTCAGCGACGGCGCGAATGAACGGCGATGCCGTGTGGATGACGATCGAGCAGCCCTCCATGGCCTGGTCGTAGGAGCCGGGACGGAGCAGGTCGCCGGCGAAGAGGTGCAGCGTGCCCGGCGCCTGCTCGGCGAGGCGGTTGAGGTGGGCCACCTTGCTCGCGTTCTGGGGGTCGCGCACGGCGGCATGGACGGTGACTCCGGCGTCGAGCAGGCCCTTGGTGACCCAGCTGCCCAGGTAGCCGGTGGCGCCGGTGACCATGACGGGGCTGGCGGTGCCGACCGGGGTCCCGCTCAGGTCGATGGTGGAGTCGAGGCTGTCAGTGGTGCGTGCTGCCGAGGATCGCATGGGTGCATCCTGACACGCCTAGGAAACGAAGTCCATCTGTTTCATTATTGGTCGATACGATCGGCCCATGAACGCAGTGGGATCACAGGCACCGAGGGGCAAGCGCCCCCCGGGGCGGCCGGTTGACGCCGCACTGGGGCCAGCGATCATGCTGGCCGTGCGGGACCTGCTGGCCGAGAGCGGATACGCCGGGCTGACGACGACGGCGGTGGCCCGGCGCGCGGGCGTCTCCACCGCCACCCTCTACCGCCGGTGGCCCACCAAGCGCGAGCTCGTCCTGGCC
>CALEXZ010000091.1 GCA_937926195.1 uncultured Actinomyces sp. | reverse complement strand
TGGCGACGTCGTAGACGGAGGCCTGCTTGCGGTGGACGACGCCGAAGCCGTCGGAGACGAAGACGTCGGCGAGGGCGGCGAGCTCGGCGGCGAAGGCGGCGCGCTCGGCGTCGTCCTTGCTGGTCTCGGCGGCGTTGAAGCGCACATTCTCGAGCAGGACGATCTCGCCCTCGCCCATGGCGGCGACCTCGGCCTTGGCGCTCTCACCCACGGTGTCCTTGGCGAGGGTCACCTTGACGCCGGCCAGCTCGGCCAGGCGCGCGGCGACGGGGGCGAGGGAGTAGTCGGGGTTGACCTGACCCTTGGGGCGGCCCAGGTGCGCGGTGACGACGACCTTGGCGCCGGCGTCGAGCAGCGTCCTGAGGGTGGGGAGGGCGGCGCGGATACGGCCGTCGTCGGTGATGTTCTTGTCGGCGTCGAGCGGGACGTTGAAGTCGGAGCGGACGAGGACGCGCTTGCCCTTGAGGTCGCCCAGGGACTCGATGGTCTTCATGAAACCTCTTACCTGCTGGTTGGGGTGGTGGACGGGTGCCGGGTGGCTGGCGGAGCGTACGGGCTCACGTGCCGACGCCCGCACACGCGTGGGCGTGCACGGGCGTCGGCATCAGGTGCTCATGCGCTGAGCGTCAGCTGCTCAGGCCAGCTTGGAGCCGACGAGGGCGGTGAGCTCAACGAGGCGGTTGGAGTAGCCCCACTCGTTGTCGTACCAGGACAGGACCTTGACGAGGTCGCCGATGACCTTGGTCTCGGTGGCGTCGAAGATCGAGGAGTGCGGGTCGCCGACGATGTCGGTGGAGACGATCGGGTCCTCGGTGTACTTGAGGATGCCCTTGAGGTCGCCCTCGGCAGCAGCCTTGACGGCGGCCTTGATGGCCTCGACGGAGACCTCCTTCTCGGCCTGGAAGGTCAGGTCGGTGAGGGAGCCGGTCGGGGTGGGCACGCGCACGGCGAGGCCGTCGAACTTGCCCTTGAGCTCGGGCAGGACGAGGGCGACGGCCTGGGCGGCACCGGTCTTCGTCGGGATCATGTTGAGGGCGGCGGCGCGGGCGCGGCGCAGGTCGCGGTGCGGGGCGTCGAGGACGCGCTGGTCACCGGTGTAGGAGTGGATCGTCGTCATGATGCCGCGCACGATGCCGAAGTTCTCGTGGAGGACCTTGGCGAGGGGGGCGAGGCAGTTGGTGGTGCAGGAGGCGTTGGAGACGATGTTCATCGTCGCGCCGTCGTAGTCGCCCTCGTTGACGCCCACGACGAAGGTGCCGTCGACGTTCTTGGCGGGGGCGGAGATGACGACCTTCTTGGCGCCGGCGGCGATGTGGGCGGCAGCCTTCTCGCCGTCGGTGAAGAAGCCGGTGGACTCGACAACGACCTCGACGCCGAGGTCGCCCCAGGGCAGGTCCTTGGGGTCGCGCTGAGCGAGGACCTTGATGGTCTTGCCGTTGACGATGATGGACTCCTCGTCGAAGGAGACCTCACCGGAGAAGCGGCCCAGGATGGAGTCGTACTTGAGGAGGTGAGCGAGGGTCTTGGTGTCGGTCAGGTCGTTGACGGCGACGATCTCGATGTCCGCGCCCTGCTCGAGGGCGGCGCGGAAGAAGTTGCGGCCGATGCGGCCGAAGCCGTTGATACCAACGCGGGTGGTCACTTTGTGTCCTCCTAGTGCACTGGGTGGTGCACGTACTTGTAGTTGTCAGGGCACAGCGTGTGCGCCCTACGGGAGCCCGCGGGCAGAACCTGGGTCCCGACGTCAAGGAGTCTAGCGTCACGTCGGGCCGCACCGCGACCGCCTACCACGCCACGGGCGAACACCGAGGGCGCGTGACGGGGGCGGCGCACAGGCCCGTTCGGGACCCTGGTCCTAGACCGTCCGGTGCGGGCCCGGCCACCCCGGCGGCGGTCTGCTCCCACCGGGTGCCGGTGCGCCGCGCCGAGACGTCCTCAGAGGTCGAGCATGTCCTGGGTGAGCACCGACTCGGTGTCCGGCACCCCCAGCTCGTGGGCGCGCTTGTCCGCCATGGCGAGCAGGCGACGGATACGGCCGGCCACCGCGTCCTTGGTCAGCTGGGGCTCGGAGAGCTGGCCGAGCTCCTCCAGCGAGGCCTGCTTGTGCTGCACGCGCAGGCGCCCGGCCTGCAGCAGGTGCTCGGGCACGTCCTCCCCCAGGATCTCGAAGGCACGCTCCACCCGGGCGCCGGAGGCGACGGCCGCCCGGGCCGAGCGCCGCAGGTTCGCGTCGTCGAAGTTCGCCAGGCGGTTGGCGGTGCCCCGTGTCTCGCGGCGCGAGCGCCGCTCTCCCCAGGCCGCGTGGGCCTCCGAGGCCCCCATGCGCTCCAGCAGGACGCCGATGGCCTCGCCGTCGCGCACGACGACACGGTCGGCGCCGCGCACCTCGCGCGCCTTGGCGACGATGTCGAAGCGCCGGGCGGCGCCCACAAGGGCCAGGGCCGCCTCGGAACCGGGGCAGGTGACCTCCAGGGAGGAGGACCGGCCCGGCTCGGTGAGGGACCCGCGGGCGAGGAAGGCACCGCGCCAGGCGGCGGCGGCCGCGCTGCGCCCGCCCTGGACGACGGAGACGGGCATGCCGCGCACGGGCCTGCCGTGTCCGTCGACGAGGCCGACGAGGCGCGCGAGCTCCTTGCCGCGCTCGCTCACGCGCAGCACGTAGCGGTTGCCCCGGTGCAGGGAGCCGCCGCGCACCACCATGACCTCGGGCTCGACGGCGTACAGGTCCTTGAGCTCGCGGTGCAGGCGCCTGACCGCTCCCCCGTGGTCGAGCTCGGCCTCGACGACGATCTGGCCTCCCACGATGTGCAGGCCTCCGGCGAAGCGCAGCGTGGAGGCGATCTCGGCGCGGCGCTGCGCAGAGGTGCCGGGCGTCACGCGGGCGAGCTCGTCCTTGACGGTCACCGTCAGCGACATGGGGTGACTCCTTGTTCGTCGGTGCTGGCAAGGTCAGCAGGGTAGCGCGTCACAGGTCCGACGTCTGAGTATTCGGTCCTCCCAGGTCGGCGACCACGCCGTCGAAGGAGTCCCTAAAGGCGGCGGCCAGGCGCAGGGAGTCGTGGTGTCCCAGCCCGTCGCTCGTGCGCACCTGACGCAGCACGAGCACCGCGCCCGTGAGGCGGGCAGCCTCCTCCAGCGCGGCGACGTCGGAGACGGTGGACGGGTCGGCCAGGACGACGTCCAGCCGCAGGTCGGGGGCGTACTCGCGCAGCACCCGCACGTGGTCGGCCGCCGTCATGTTCTCGGTCTCCCCGCGCTGCGGGGTGAGGTTGAGGACGAGGACCTTGCGGGCACGGGTGCGCACCAGGGCCTCGCGCATGGAGTCGAGGACGAGGTGCGGCAGGACCGAGGAGTACCAGGAACCGGGTCCCAGCACGATCCAGTCCGCCTCGTCGATGGCCGTGACGGCCACGGGGTGGGCGACGGCGTCGGCGGGGCACAGGGAGACGCGCTCAATGCGTCCGCGGGCGGTGGCGACGGCGACCTGCCCGCTCACGTGCGAGCGCACCGGGCCGTCGACGACGTCGGCCTCGATGACCAGGGGCGAGGAGCTCATGGGAACGACGCGCCCGTGGATGGACAGCAGGCGCCCCACCCAGTCCAGGCCCTCGACGTCGTCGCCCAGCAGCTGCCACAGCGCGAGGATGAGCAGGTTGCCCAGGGCGTGGTTGTCGAGCTCGCCGTCGCCGGCGAAGCGGTGCTGGAGCACGTCACGCCAGGTCAGGCCCCACTCGGAGTCGTCGGTCAGGGCCGCCAGCGCCATGCGCAGGTCCCCGGGTGGCAGGCAGTCGAACTCCTGGCGCAGCCGTCCGGAGGAGCCGCCGTCGTCGGCGACCGTGACGACGGCCGTCAGCCGCTGCGTCACGTGGCGCAGCGCCCGGAGCGTCGCCGACAGGCCGTGCCCCCCACCCAGGGCGACGACCCGCGGCCCCTCCTGCCCGCGGCGGCGCCAGCCCTCGGCGTCGACGGTGGTGGCGGAGGCCGCGAGGTCCTTCACGGCGTCCTGCGGCTCTCCGGCGGTGGCGCCGGGCAGGCTGACGTTGCTCATGGCATTCTCACTCCCTGCCGAGGTCCCGGTGCTGGGTGACGACACTCAGGCCCTGGGCGCGCAGGCGCTCGCCCACGCGCTCGACGGTGGCCACCGAGCGGTGCTTGCCGCCGGTGCACCCGACGGCGAGGGTGACGTGGGGCTTGAGCTCGTCGACGTAGCGCGGCAGCACCTGGGCCAGCAGGTCGGCGTAGCCGTCGACGAAGGCGGCCGCGCCCTCCTGCTTGAAGACGTACTCGGCGACAGGGGCGTCCCGGCCCGTGAGGTGACGCAGCTCGGAGACCCAGTACGGGTTGGGGATGAAGCGCACGTCGAGGACGTGGTCGGCGTCCATCGGCAGCCCGTACTTGAAGCCGAAGGACATGACCGTCACGCGCAGCGGCAGCTCGGCGTCCGAGGCCACCACCTCACGCACCCGTCGGGCGAGGTCGTGCACGGACAGCCTCGTGGTATCGATGACCTCGTCGGCGATGCCCCTGAGACCGGCCAGGAGCGTGCGCTCGTGCTCGATACCGTCGAGGATGGTGCCGGTGCCCTGCAGGGGGTGGGGGCGGCGGGAGGACTCGAAGCGGCGCACGAGGGTGGTGTCGTCGGCGTCGAGGAAGATGAGGCGCACGCTCGTGCCCGCGTCACGCAGCTCGACGAGGTTCTGCATGAAGGAGGAGAAGAAGGCGCGCGAGCGCACGTCGACGACGGCGGCCAGGCGGTGCACCCCCGGCCCGACCGTCGTCATCATGCCCGCCAGCGCCGGCAGCATCTGGGGCGGGAGGTTGTCGACGACGTACCAGTCGAGGTCCTCCAGGGCGTTGGCGGCGCGTGAGCGCCCGGCACCCGACATGCCCGTGACGACGATCATCTCGGGTCGGCGGGCGGGCGGCACCGGGGGCGCCGCCTCGTCGATGGCGGGGATGCCCTGGGGCACCGTGTCGTTGAGCGGGCGTCGCTTCGCCCGTGGGTCGGGGCCGTTGGCGGAGCGGATGTCTCGCCTCGGCACCTGCCGGGACTGGTCCTTCATGGCACGATCATGGCACGTCCGGGCGCCGCAGGGACGCCCCGTTGGACGCGATGACCTGCCGGTACCAGTCGAAGGACCGCTTCCTGTAGCGCCGCAGCGTGCCGCTGCCGTCGTCGTGGCGGTCGACGTAGACGAAGCCGTACCTCTTGGACATCTGGGCGGTCGTGGCGGACACGCAGTCGATGCAGCCCCAGGTGGTGTACCCGATGACCTCCACGCCGTCGGCGATGGCCTCGGCCACCTGCACGAGGTGGTCGTTGAGGTAGTCGATGCGGTAGCCGTCGGCGACCGTCATGACGCCGTCGACCTCGACCAGCTCGTCCCTGGCGCCCAGCCCGTTCTCGACGACGAACAGGGGCTTGTGCCAGCGGTCCCAGAACTGGTTGAGGACGACCCGCAGGCCCACCGGGTCGATCTGCCAGCCCCACTGCGAGGCCGCCAGGGTCGGGTTGGGCACGCCGCCCACGATGTTGCCCTGGCCGGCCTGCCGCGCCTGGGTGGCGGTCTCGCACACGGACATGTAGTAGCTGAAGGACACGAAGTCCACGGTGTGCTCGCGCAGGAGCGCCAGGTCCTCCTCGGTGGCACCCAGGTCCGCCAGGCTCAGCCCCTGCTCGCGCAGCGTGCGCAGGAAGTAGCCGGGGTAGACGCCGCGCGCGTGCACGTCGGAGAAGGCGAGGTTGGCGTGGTCGGCCTGCTGGGCGGCCAGCACGTCGCGCGGGTCCGGTGTCAGGGGGTAGACCGGCACGGCGATGACCATGCAGCCGATCCGGGCGCCGGGCGCGACCTCGCGGGCGATGCGGGTGGCCGAGGCGCTGGCGACCAGCTCGTGGTGGACGGCGGTGTACAGGTCCCGGCGGCTCAGGCGCTCCTTGGGGGTGGTGATGCCCCCTGACAGCAGCGGCTCGTGCAGCACGGAGTTGATCTCGTTGAAGGTCAGCCAGTAGCGCACCCGGCTCCCGTAGCGCTCAAGGAGGGTGCGGGCGTAGCGCTCGAAGAAGCCGATCATGCGCCGGTCGGTCCAGCCGTCATAGGTCTCGGCCAGGTGCAGGGGCGTCTCGTAGTGGCTCATGGTCACCAGCGGCTCGATGCCGTGGCGCTCGAGCTCGTCATGCACCCGGTCGTAGAAGGCCAGGCCCTCCTCGTTGGGCGTCTCCTCGTCCCCGTTGGGGAAGATGCGCGACCAGGCGATGGAGAAGCGGAAGGTCGTGAAGCCCATCTCGGCCAGCAGCGCGATGTCGTCGGCGTACCGGTGGTAGAAGTCGATGCCCTCAAGCTTGAGGTTGTCCGGGGTGGGGGCGTCGGTGCGCGGGGCCAGGATGCCGCGCGGCATGACGTCCTGGATGGACAGGCCCTTGCCGCCCTGGTCGTAGGCGCCCTCGACCTGGTTGGCGGCGACGGCACCGCCCCACAGGAACCCGTCGGGGAAGGTCGTGCTCATGCTCGCGGCTCCTTTGGCTTCGTGGGCGGCCGACCACGGGAGGCGGCCCCGGCCCGTCGGGGGCACGGTGCCGATTCTGCCAGCGTCCGTGGCCGGGGTCACGGCTGTGGCTGCGGCCCGGCCCCCTGGTCCAGGTGGGCGAGGATCGTGGCGGCAAGCGTCGGACCGATGCCCTTGACGGCGGCGACCTGCTCAGGGGTGGCCTCACGCAGGCGCTTGACGGAGCCGAACTCCTTGAGCAGCGCCGCCTGGCGGGCGGGGCCGAGCCCCGGGACGGCGTCGAGCACGGAGCGGGTCATGCCCTTGGAGCGCCGTCCCCGGTGGTGGGTGATGGCGAAGCGGTGGGACTCGTCGCGCAGGAACTGCAGCAGGTACAGGGCCGGGGAGGTGCGCGGCAGGACGACGGGGAACTCCTCCCCCGGCAGCCACACCTCCTCCAGGCGCTTGGCCAGGCCGATGAGGGCGACGTCCATACCCAGCTCGTCCAGGACCGCTCGCGCGGCGTTGACCTGGGGCAGGCCGCCGTCGACGACGACGAGGCCGGGCGCGTAGGAGAAACGTCTGGCGCGCCCGCTCGCCGGGTCGACGGGCCCGGAGGCGATGGCGACGCCGTCTCCGTCCTCACCGACGAGCTCACGCTCGGCCTCGGTCAGCTCGGCGCCCTGCTCCGCCAGCAGGCGGGTGAAGCGCCGGGTGAGGACCTCGTGCATGGCGGCGGTGTCGTCCGGGGCGCCGCGCCCCTCGGTGCCGCGCACTGTGAAGCGGCGGTAGTCGGACTTCTTGGGGGCGCCGTCCTCGAAGACGACCATGGAGCCGACCTGGTGGGTGCCCTGGGTGTGGGAGACGTCGTAGCACTCGATGCGCAGCGGCGCCTCGGGCAGGTCCAGCGCCTGCGCCAGCTCCTCCAGCGCCTGGGCGCGCTGGGTGAGGTCACCCGCACGGCGGGTGCGGTGCAGGCGCAGGGCCTCCTCGGCGTTCTTGCGCACGGTACCCATGAGGGCGGCCTTGTCGCCCCGCTGGGGCACGCGCAGGCTCACCTTGGCGCCGCGCAGGGCGCTGAGCCAGGCCGTGACGGCATCGGCGTCGGCGGGCAGGACGGGCACGAGGATCTCGCGGGGCACGGCGGTGGTGGCGGTGTGGGCGACGTCGTCGACGCTCGTCGCCGCCGAGCGCTCCTCACGCGGGCGCCCGCCCGTGGCGGCGCCGGCGCGCGGGGCGGGGGCGGCGGGGGCACGGTGGCCGACGCCGAGGGAGGTCGTGGGCCCCGAGGCCGACGGCGCGCCCACGGCCGTGCCCACGGGGGCGGCGCGCCGACTGGTCTGCCCGGCGGGGTCCTCGCCGTCGGTGGCGGTGTCGACGGGTGTGACCAGGTCGGCGTAGACCTGTTGGAGCAGGCGCTCGACCAGCTCGGCGTCGTCGGCGTCGTCGACGAGGTCGACGACCCACCCGCGCTGGCCGCGCACGCGCCCGCCGCGCACGTGGAAGACCTGGACGGCGGCGGTCAGCTCGTCGCGCACGAGGGCGAAGACGTCGGCGTCGGTGGCGTCGTCGAGGACGACGGCGTTGCGCTCCACCACCTTGGTCAGGGCGGCGATGTCGTCGCGCAGGCGGGCGGCCTTCTCGAAGTCGAGGGCGGCGGCCGCGGCCCTCATCTCGGACTCCAACTCACGCAGGTAGGGTCCCGTGCGTCCGGCCATGAAGGCGCACAGGTCCTCGGCCAGCGCCCGGTGGTCGGGGGCGCTGATGCGCCCGACGCAGGGCGCGGCGCACTTGTCGATGTAGCCCAGCAGGCAGGGGCGCCCGGAGGCGTGGGCGCGCTTGAAGACGCCCGAGGAGCACGAGCGCACGGGGAAGACGCGCAGGAGCTGGTCGAGGGTGTCGCGGATGGACCAGACCTGCACGTAGGGGCCGAAGTAACGGGCTCCGGGCTTGCGGGCGCCGCGCACGACCAGGGCGCGCGGGTAGGTCTCCTGCATGGTGACCGCCAGGTACGGGTAGGATTTGTCGTCCTTGTACATGACGTTGAAGCGCGGGTTGAACTCCTTGATCCAGGAGTACTCCAG
>CALEXZ010000090.1 GCA_937926195.1 uncultured Actinomyces sp. | reverse complement strand
TGCCGCTGACATCGCCGCGCGCACCGCGTCGCGTCGCATCACCTTCGCGAAGATCCCGGAGCCCATGCAGGCTCCGAACCTTCTCGCCCTGCAGACCGAGTCCTTCGACTGGCTCGTCGGCAACAAGACCTGGCGTCAGCGTGTCGACGCTGCCAACGCCGAGCGACCCGGCTCCCTGCCCGACACCTCGGGCCTGGAGGAGATCTTCGACGAGATCTCCCCGATCGAGGACTTCGGCGAGACGATGGCGCTGTCCTTCCACGACCACCGTTTTGAGGAGCCGAAGTACACGGCCGAGGAGTGCCAGGAGAAGGACCTCACGTACTCCGCCCCCCTGTACGTCGTCGCGGACTTCGAGAACTTCCAGACCGGTGAGATCAAGTCGCAGACGGTCTTCATGGGCGACTTCCCGCTCATGACCGACAAGGGCACCTTCATCGTCAACGGCTCCGAGCGCGTCGTCGTCTCCCAGCTCGTGCGCTCCCCGGGCGTCTACTTCGAGCGCGCCACCGAGAAGGCCACCGACAAGTACGTCTACAACGTCAAGTTCATCCCCTCGCGCGGTGCCTGGCTCGAGTTCGAGATCGACAAGAACGACCACGTCGCCGTGCGCGTGGACCGCAAGCGCAAGCAGGACATCACCGTCTTCCTCCTCGCCCTGGGCATGGACGAGGCCGAGATCCGCGAGGAGTTCAAGGCCTACCCGGCCCTGACCTCCACCCTCGACGAGGACCGCAAGGTCACCACGCAGGACGAGGCCCTGCTCGACATCTACAAGAAGATCCGTCCCGGTGAGCCGCCGAGCGTCGAGGCCGGCCGCACCCTGCTGGAGAACTTCTACTTCAACCCCAAGCGCTACGACCTGGCCAAGGTCGGCCGCTACAAGATCAACAAGAAGCTCGGCCTGGCCGCGGACCTGGCCGACTCGGTCCTGCGCATCGAGGACATCACCGCCGCCATCAAGTACCTGCTGGCGCTGCACGCCGGCGAGGAGACCGTTGAGGGCGTGAGCGACGGCGAGATCGTCGAGGTCGCTGTCGAGTTCGACGACATCGACCACCTCGGCAACCGTCGCATCCGCGCCGTCGGCGAGCTCATCCAGTCCCAGGTGCGCACCGGCATGAGCCGTATGGAGCGTCAGGTGCGTGAGCGCATGACCACCCAGGACGTCGAGGCCATCACGCCCAACACCCTCATCAACATCCGCCCCGTGACCGCGGCCATCAAGGAGTTCTTCGGGACCTCCCAGCTGAGCCAGTTCATGGACCAGAACAACCCGCTGGCGGGTATGACGCACAAGCGTCGTCTCTCCGCCCTGGGCCCGGGCGGTCTGTCGCGTGAGCGCGCCTCCATGGACGTGCGCGACGTGCACACCTCCCACTACGGGCGCATGTGCCCCATCGAGTCCCCCGAGGGCCCGAACATCGGCCTCATCGGCTCGCTGGCGACCTTCGCGCGCATCAACCCCTTCGGCTTCGTCGAGACCCCCTACCGGGTCGTGCGCAACGGTGAGATCACCGACGAGACCCACTACCTCACCGCCGACGACGAGGACCGCCACGTCATCGCCCAGGCCAACGTCGAGCTCACCGAGGACGGCCACCACTTCGCCGAGGACCGGGTCCTGTGCCGTGTCACCGGGGGCGAGCCCGCCCTGGTCGCGGCCGACGAGGTCGACCTCATGGACGTCTCCCCGCGTCAGATGGTGTCCGTGGGTACCTCCCTCATCCCCTTCCTCGAGCACGACGACGCCAACCGCGCCCTCATGGGTGCGAACATGCAGCGCCAGGCCGTGCCGCTCATCCGCCCCGACGCCCCGCTGGTGGGCACCGGCATGGAGCGGCGCACCGCCGTCGACGCCGGCGACGTGCTCGTGGCCGCCAAGGCCGGCGTCGTCACCGAGGTGTGCGCCGACTTCGTGCGCGTGGCGAACGACGACGGCACCGAGACGGTCTACAAGGTCGCCAAGTTCCGCCGCTCCAACCAGGGCAACTGCTACAACCAGCTCGTCGTCGCCAACGAGGGCGAGCACGTGGAGGCCGGCAGCGTCCTCGCCGACGGCCCCGCCACCGAGGGCGGCGACCTCGCCCTCGGTCAGAACCTCCTCGTCGCCTTCATGACCTGGGAGGGCCTGAACTACGAGGACGCCATCATCATCTCCCAGCGCGTCGTCGCCGAGGACCTGCTCACCTCGATCCACATCGAGGAGCACGAGGTCGACGCCCGCGACACCAAGCTTGGTGCCGAGGAGATCACCCGCGACATCCCCAACGTCTCCGAGGAGACGCTGGCCAACCTCGACGAGCGCGGTATCATCCGCATCGGCGCCGAGGTGCGCAGCGGCGACATCCTCGTCGGCAAGGTCACCCCCAAGGGCGAGACCGAGCTCACCAGCGAGGAGCGCCTGCTGCGGGCGATCTTCGGTGAGAAGGCCCGCGAGGTGCGCGACACCTCCCTGCGCGTGCCCCACGGTGAGTACGGCATCGTCACCGGCGTGCGCGAGTTCGACGCCTCCAGCGAGGACGCCGAGCTGCCCGCCGGCGTCAACCGGATGGTGCGTGTCTACATCGCCCAGCGCCGCAAGATCACTGTCGGCGACAAGCTCTCCGGCCGCCACGGCAACAAGGGCGTCATCTCCAAGATCAACCCGGTCGAGGACATGCCCTTCCTCGCCGACGGCACCCCCGTCGACGTCATCCTCAACCCGCTGGGCGTGCCCAGCCGTATGAACGTCGGCCAGGTCCTCGAGCTGCACCTGGGATGGGTCGCCTCGCGCGGCTGGGACGCCACCGCCGCCCGTGAGGCCGGCGAGGAGTGGGCCCTGCGCCTGCCCGAGAACGGTGTGAGCGCCGAGCCGCGCACTCCGGTCGCCAGCCCCGTCTTCGACGGTGTGCGCGACGACGAGCTCATGGGCCTGCTGTCCTCCACGCTGCCCAGCCCCGAGGGCCTGGAGCTCGTCCAGCCCGACGGTAAGGCGCGCCTGTTCGACGGCCGCTCCGGTGAGCCCTTCCCGTACCCGATCTCGGTCGGCTACATGTACATCCTCAAGCTCCACCACCTTGTGGACGACAAGATCCACGCCCGCTCCACCGGCCCCTACTCGATGATCACCCAGCAGCCGCTGGGCGGAAAGGCGCAGTTCGGCGGCCAGCGCTTCGGCGAGATGGAGGTGTGGGCGATGGAGGCCTACGGCGCCGCCCACGCCCTCCAGGAGCTGCTCACCGTCAAGTCCGACGACGTCAACGGCCGCGTCAAGGTCTACGAGGCCATCGTCAAGGGCGAGGACATCCCCGAGCCCGGCATCCCCGAGTCCTTCAAGGTTCTCATGAAGGAGATGCAGTCGCTGTGCCTGAACGTCGAGGCGCTTGACCACGAGGGCAACGTCATCGCCCTGGACGACGCCGACGACGACGGCCGCCGCGCCTCCGAGGAGCTGGGCTTCGACCTGGGCCGTCGCCCCGGCGGCGCCACGGTCTCCACGGTCGACGAGATCTGACCCGCACCGGGACCCGGTCGAGGTGGCGCGAGCCGCGCGCCCGCGCCACCTCCCGGACCCCACGGGCCACCGGACGCGTCATGGAACAACGCCCCGGCAGCCCCACCAAGACACACACGATGAGCTGACACATCGGAATGAGGAACTGTGCTCGACGCTAACGTCTTCGATCGCATCCAGCTCGGTCTCGCCACCGCCGAGGACATCAAGTCCTGGTCCCACGGCGAGGTCAAGAAGCCCGAGACCATCAACTACCGCACCCTCAAGCCGGAGAAGGACGGGCTCTTCTGCGAGAAGATCTTCGGCCCCACCCGCGACTGGGAGTGCGCCTGCGGCAAGTACAAGCGCGTGCGCTACAAGGGCATCGTCTGCGAGCGCTGCGGCGTCGAGGTGACCCGCTCCAAGGTGCGCCGTGAGCGCATGGCCCACATCAAGCTGGCCGCGCCCGTCACCCACATCTGGTACTTCAAGGGCGTGCCCTCGCGCCTGGGCTACCTGCTCAACCTGGCGCCCAAGGACCTGGAGAAGGTCATCTACTTCGCCGCCTACATGGTGACCGAGGTCGACGAGGAGGGCCGCCGCGACGACCTGCCCTCGCTGCGCAACGAGCTCGAGGTCAAGAAGAAGCACGTCGAGGAGGCCGGCCAGGCCGACGTCGAGGCCCGTCAGCGCCGCCTCGAGGAGGAGCTCGCCCAGCTCGAGGCCGAGGGCGCCGAGCAGGCCCAGCGCGACCGCCTGCGCAAGGTCGCCGAGCGCGAGATGGGCGCCCTGCGCCGCAAGAACGCCCGCACCCTGGAGCACATGGACCGCGTGTGGGACCGCTTCGTGGGCCTCAAGGTCGGTGACCTGGAGGGCGACGAGGTCCTCTACCGCGACATGGTCGCCGACTACGGCATCTACTTCAAGGGCGCTATGGGCGCCGAGGCGATCCAGGCGCGCCTGCGCACCTTCGACCTCGAGGCCGAGGCCGAGACCCTCACCGAGGTCGTCGCCAACGGCACCGGTCAGCGCAAGACCCGCGCTATCAAGCGGCTCAAGGTCATCAACGCCTTCCGGGTCACGGGCACCGCCCCGGAGTCGATGGTCCTGGACTCCATCCCCGTCATCCCGCCGGACCTGCGCCCCATGGTCCAGCTCGACGGCGGCCGCTTCGCCACCAGCGACCTCAACGACCTCTACCGCCGCGTCATCAACCGCAACAACCGCCTCAAGCGGCTCATGGACCTGGGTGCGCCGACGATCATCGTCAACAACGAGAAGCGCATGCTGCAGGACGCCGTCGACGCCCTGTTTGACAACGGCCGCCGCGGTCGCCCGGTCACCGGCGTTGGCAACCGCCCGCTCAAGTCCCTGTCCGACATGCTCAAGGGTAAGCAGGGCCGCTTCCGCCAGAACCTGCTGGGCAAGCGCGTGGACTACTCGGGCC
>CALEXZ010000089.1 GCA_937926195.1 uncultured Actinomyces sp. | reverse complement strand
CCTCAGCTCACGTCGTAGCCGAGCATGTTGAGCTCGGCGGCGTGCTCCTGCACGTACTGCGTCACCGTGTCGGTCTGGAAGGCCTGGGCCACCGCGTTGAGCCTGGGCATGTCCAGAAGGACGATCGACTGGCCGTCCTCCGAGGTTCCCGTGCCGGTCACCGGCGCCTGGAAGAAGGCGACGTCCCGGGAGCGCACGCCGCTCATCGACGTCGCCAGGTCCGTCATCACCGAGGCCGAGAAGCCCTCGTCGGTCGCCACCGTGTCCTTGACCGTGCTGATGAGCCCGGCCAGTGCCGTCGGGTTCGTCAGCGTGTCCCGGCTGATCGCCGCCGTCAGGATCGCGCGCATCCAGTTCTGCTGGCGCTTGATGCGGTCGAAGTCCCCGTTGGGCAGGGTGTAGCGCTCGCGCGCGTAGATGAGCGCCTGCTCTCCCGTGAGCACGTGCGTGCCCGGCTCCAGGACGGAGGACGAGTTCTCGGGGTCCTGCTTGCCCGTGAGGTCCAGAGGCTGCGTGAGCGTGATCTCCACGCCCCCCAGCTCGTCCGTCAGCTGCTGGAAGGACTCGAAGTTGGCTACCGCGAAGTGGTCGATGTGGATGCCCGTGTTGAGCTCCACCGTCTGGATGAGCAGCGTCGGGCCGCCCCACGAGTAGGCGGCGTTGATCTTCGCCTGCCCCTCGCCCTGCACCTCGTTGGCCGGGATGGTCACCCACGAGTCGCGGGGGATCGACATGACGTTGACGTTCTCGCGGTCACCGCTGACCTGCACGATCATGATCGTGTCCGTGCGCTGCGCCCCCACCTCCCACTGCGAGGGATCGTCCGTGTCGATACGCGAGTCCGAGCCCAGCACGAGGAAGGTGACGGGGGAGTCCTCGGCCTGGGTCGAGGCGTAGGGCGCCCGCGAGGGCAGGGGGGCGAAGGGGTCGTGGATCGTGGAGATCGAGCTCAGCGCGTGCCGCACCCACAGGGCGGCCCCCGCCACCCCCAGGACGCTCACGAGCAGCAGCACCAGCAGCCCCGTGGCCACCTTGTGCCGCTTCCACCAGGGGCGGTGCCGACGGCGACGGCGGCGCCGGTGACCGTGCGACTCCTCCTGGGGCGTGGGCGCCTCCCCCTCGAAGAGGTCGGCGGCGGAGGACAGCCCCGCCAGGTACTCCTCGTTCGTCGTCGTCTCGATCGCCTTGCCCTCGGGGGCCCGACGGCGCCGCGAGCGCGAGGAGCCCGAGCGAGAACGACGAGACCGGGGCGAGTCGTCATCGATCATGAGCAGCATCCTTGTCAGGCAAGGGGATGGCGCCCCGGCGAACCGGCCCGGGGCCCCCGGACGGACCGCCGGCGACCGCCGCAAGAGGACACTCGTGCCCCCGGGCGGCCTTGACACGCTACCATCGGCGCCGATCCGTCACCCACCTGGCAAGGCTCCGTCGTGCACCTTCTCCTCCTCGGGCATCGCGTCGCCGTCGACACGAGCCTCCTGCCGCCCGCCCTGGCCGGGCGCCTCGCCCACCTCTGGCGTCCGTGCGCCGAGCCCGCC
>CALEXZ010000088.1 GCA_937926195.1 uncultured Actinomyces sp. | reverse complement strand
TTCCGATCTCCGCGCCCGGGCCGCGGCCTCCTCCTCGGCGGCCGCGGCCCGGGCGCGGCGCTCGAGCTCGTCGGGGTCGGTGCCCTGGGCGGGGCGTGGCGCACGGGCCAGGCCGCGCACCCGCTCCGCGGCGACGTCGGCGAGGGCGGAGAAGGACTGGGCGGCGCCGGTGAGCTCCTCCCACACGCCTGTCGCCCGGGTCAGGCGCTGGCTGCTCGTGGCCTCGGCGGCGGCGAGCTCGGCCAGGCGCGCGCGGGCCACCCGCTCGGCCTCCTTGGCGGCGGCGCGTCGGGACTCCAGCAGGGCATGGTCCTCGTCCCCGGCCTCCAGCAGGGACTGGGTCTGGACGACGTCGTCGGCCAGGAGCCGGGCGGTGGCGTCACGGACCTCCGCCTGGATGGTGCGGGCCCGGCGGGCCACGGCCGCCTGGCGTGCCAGGGGCCCGAGCTGGTGGCGCAGCTCCGTGGTGAGGTCGTTGAGCCGGGTGAGGTCGGCGGCCATGGAGTCGAGCTTGCGCAGGGCGCGCTCCTTGCGGCGCCGGTGCTTGAGGACGCCTGCGGCCTCCTCGATGAAGCCGCGGCGATCCTCGGGGGTGGCGGTCAGGACGGCGTCGAGCTGGCCCTGGCCGACGATGACGTGCATCTGGCGGCCCAGGCCCGTGTCGCTGAGCAGCTCCTGGACGTCGAGCAGGCGGCAGGGGCTGCCGTTGATCTGGTACTCGGAGCCGCCGCCCCTGAAGAGGGTGCGGGTGAGGGTGACCTCGGTGTAGTCGATGGGCAGGGCGCCGTCGGTGTTGTCGATGGTGAGGGAGACCTCGGCGCGCCCGAGGGCGGGGCGCGATCCGGCCCCGGCGAAGATGACGTCCGCCATGGTGCCGCCGCGCAGGCTCTTGGCCCCCTGCTCGCCCATGACCCAGGTGAGGGCGTCGACGACGTTGGACTTGCCGGAGCCGTTGGGGCCGACGACGGCGGTGATGCCGGGCTCCAGGCGCAGCGTCGTGGACGAGGCGAAGGACTTGAAGCCCTTCATCGTCAACGTCTTGAGGTGCACGGGCTCACGATAGCCGCAGCGGCGCCACCGCCGCCCCACGGGCCCCGGGAGCGGGCGGGCCTGCCGTCACAGGCCCAGCCCGGCCTCCTCCAGGAGGGCCAGGGACCGGTGCCGCCACAGCTGGGAGACGGCGGAGCCGGGGTTGAGGTCGAAGACGTGGTCCGTGAAGGGCACGATGTGGGTCTCGTGCGGGGCGCCGGCCTCGGTGAGCCGGGCGTCGAGCGCGAGCGCGCCGGCGACGGGCACGACGTGGTCCTGCTCCCCGGCGACGATGAGGGTGGGTGGCAGGTCGGCGGCGAGACCGGCGTCGGCCACCTGCCCCAGCAGGGCGACGGGGTCGATGTCCTCGTAGCGTGCGGGGACCTGGGCGGGGGTGCCGCCGGTGTAGCGCTGGGCGCGCTCGGCGACGAAGGGCCCCATGACGAGGTCGGGGTTGTCGTGGAAGCCGACGGGGTCGGCGATGGGGTACTCGGTGAGGACCGCGTCGATGCCCGGGACCTGGCCGCCGCAGGAGGCGGGGTAGTCGGGCAGGGTCCCCAGGGCCTGGCGGTAGGTCAGGGCCAGGGCCAGGTGGCCGCCCGCGGAGTCGCCCACGAGGGCGAGGCGCTCGGCGTCGCCCCCGTACTCGGCGGCGTGCGCCCCGATCCAGGCCAGGCCGCAGGCGGTGCGGGACTCGGCGAGCTGCCACGTGTGCAGCGCGGAGGTCGACAGCGGGTAGTCGACGGCGACGGCGAGGTAGCCCTGGCGGGCCAGCCAGTCGGCCTGGCCGCGGGTCATGGGGTTGAGCCGGTTGCCGTTGGACCAGCCGCCTCCGTGGACGAGGACGACGACGGGCACGCCCTCGGGGTGGGCGGCGCGCACCTGCTCGGCGGTCAGGGTCCGCCCATCGGCGTCGCGCGGGTACCACACGCCCAGGCGCAGCTGCTGGCCGGTCTCGGTGTCGTCCAGGAGGAGGGGCTCGGTGTCCGGGACGGCTCCCGCCTGGCCGATGCCGGTGAGGGCGAGCAGGTCGATGCGGGTGCCCTGGGCGGTGACGTAGGCGAGCTGGGCGGCTCCGACGCCGCCGGTGACGACGGTGGCCAGGGCGAGCAGGACGGCGGTGGCACCGCGCAGGCGGGCGACCCGCAGCTCGCCCGCACGGCGGGCGGCGACGGTGGCGACGACGGCGAGGACGGTGAGCAGGAGCAGGCCGAGGAGGATGTCGGGCCCCCAGGTGCCGAGCATGAGCGAGTAGGACAGGCCGGGGACCTCGATGAGCTCGGCCACGGCCGACAGGGCGAGGAAGGAGGCCAGGGCCAGCCCTGTCCGCACGAGCAGGGGCCGACGGCGGGGTCTCGGGTGTCCGTCACTCACGCGGCGCAGCCTAGCGACACCGGGCGAGCGGGTGTCCGGGGCGTTCTGCCCACTGTCGCGGTGTTGTGGCAACCGCCACGCTGTGGTGGAGGGCGGAGGCGGTGGAGGGAGCCCCCACCACATCTATTTGGTAGCGCTTCTCATTATCGTTAGAATGCGGGCGGCCCGAGGCACCCCGCTCCAGGCCTCGCAGGCGCCCCCTGCGACGCTCCCGGCTCGAAGGATCACCATGCGCCCAGCCACCCTCGCCCGGCCCCCGGCCGTCCTCGCCGCGCTGCTGGCACTCATCGCCTGCGTCGTGGTGCCCGCGGCCCAGGCCGACGGCAGGATCATCCTCGACAGCGGGCACACCGACGCCTTCTACATCATCAGCGACTCGGGCACGCCCAAGGTCCTCGTCGCCAACAGGAGCGACTTCTACAACCCCGACGACACGATCTTCCGCATCGGCACGAACGCCTACAGCACCGGGCACGACGTCAAGGGTCCTTTCCCCGACCCGGTGGAGGGCTACTTCACCGGCAGCATGGACGTCACCCCCTGGTTCGAGCCCGGCTGGAACGCCCCCGGCTTCCGGGACGTCTTCCAGACGCTGCGCGTGGACTTCACCCGGGTCACCGGCCCGGGCCGCCTGCTCATCGTCGGCAACTCGGAGGACGAGGAGGGCATCGGCCCGCGGCGCGCCTACCTGGCCGACGGCAGCTACGAGGTCGTCGCGGGATCCAGCCTGCCCATCACCGGTCACACGCACGTGCACTGGTTCTTCTCCCACGCCGGCGACTACCAGCTCACCGCGCAGGCCGTCGGCACGCGCCCCGACGGCACCGAGGTCGCCTCCGAGCCCTTCACGATCACCTACCGCATCGACCGCAACGAGCAGGACACGCGCGGCCAGGGCACCGACCAGCCGGACCCCGCCCCCGAGCCCACCACCAAGCCCAGCACCGAACCCAGCGTCCAGCCCTCCCCTGCCCCGGGCACCGATCCGGCCCCCGAGCCGAGCCCGGTCCCCGAGCCGAGCGCCGCACCCACCTCCGAGCCCAGCACCGAGCCGAGCGCCACACCCACCGCCGCACCGAGCAGCGCCCCCGGCTCCGGCGTCTTCGACACCCACGAGCCCTATCGCCTCACCCGGGGCCACGTCGACCTGTTCAACGTCGTCGCCAGGGACGGTTCCCTCGTCATGACCGTCAAGGACGAGTCGACCGGGCGCACGCTCATCCGCCAGCCCGAGGACGTCACCGTCGTCGTCGGTGAGGGCACGCGCCGCGAGTTCTCCGGCCGCATCGCCTCCACCCTCGTCGCCTCGGGGTACTTCCTGCCCGAGTCCGGCGCCAACCAGCAGGAGGCCCCCTACCCCGGCTGGGACACCTACTCGGTGGAACCGGAGTTCTCCGCGGTCGACCTTGAGGTCGTCGACGTCACCGGCCCCGGCCGGGTCTTCCTCTTCACCTCGGCCCGCGGCGGCATGGGCTCCCAGCTGGTCTCGGGTGGCTACGAGCTCAACGACGGTGAGGTCATCCGCATGAACGAGCCCGGGCACGTGCACACCAACTGGCTCTTCGAGTCCCCGGGCATGTACACGATGACCGTGCGGGCCACGGGCACGTCCGGGTACACCGGCCAGGCCGTCACCTCCGCGAGCGCGACCTACACATGGGTCGTCGGCGAGGCTGCCACCCCCGCGCCCAGCGCCACGGCGGGCACCGACCCCACGCCCAGCGCGCAGCCCTCCCCCACGGCCGCGGGCACCGCGTCCCCCACCGTCCAGCCCAGTGCCTCGACCGCGCCCACCGGTCGCCCCGGTGGCCCAGCCGCACCCGGCGCCCGGCCCGGGCCCACGGCCAGCGCCAGCACCTCAGCCACCCCGACGGCGACCGCGAGCACGACGGCGACCGCCACGCCCAGCGCCTCGTCCACGTCACCTGGGCGGGCCCCGCTGGCGGCGGCCGGGGGCGCGGCGGGAGGCTCCGGCGCGCTCACGGGCGGCGGAGGGGCCGGCTCGGGCCTGGCGCGCACCGGCTCTGGGACGACGGCCCTCATCGGCGTGAGCCTCGTGGCCTTCGTCGGGGGCGCCGCCTTCCTGGCCTCGCGTCGCCGCCAGGCCTGAGACCCAGGTCTGAGGACGAGTGTCTCCTGAGCCCGGTGCGGGCTCAGGAGACACTCGTGACGGGGATCAGGAGTCGGCGAGCTCGGGGAACCAGATGGCGATCTCGCGCTGCGCGGACTGCGGGGAGTCGGATCCGTGGACGAGGTTCTCGATCGCGGGCCCCTCCCAGTGGCGCCCGAGGTCGCCGCGGATCGTGCCCGGGGCGGCCGCCGTCGGGTCCGTCGCCCCCATGAGGGAGCGCACGCCCTCCACCACGCGCCCGCCCTCGACGACGGCGGCGACGAGCGGGCCGCGGGTCATGTACTGCACGATGCCGGGGTAGAAGGGCTTGCTCGTGTGCTCGCTGTAGTGCGCGGCGAGCACCTCGGGACTGGCCTCGCACAGGCGCAGGGCGGTGACCCGGTAGCCCTTGGCCTCGATGCGGCGCAGGATCTCGCCCGTCAGACGCCGCTCGACGGCGTCGGGCTTGAGCAGAACGAGGATCCTGTCCTGGCGCTCGGGTCGCAGTGCGTCGTCAGCGGGCTGGGTGGTGGTCATGGTTCTCCTCCTGTGCGGCGGGTGTGGCTGTCGGGCGAGGTCAGCTGCGACTGGGGGCGGCGCCGTCAAGAAGGGACTGGACCCTGTCGAGCACGGCCTCGGGGTCACGGCCGACGACCGTGGCCTCGGTGTGAGCGGTGCCGACGAGCCCGAGCACGAGGATCTGCGACAGGGTCGTCGCCGGACGGCCGTCGAGCCACAGACGGGCCCGCTCCTCGGTGAGGATCCCCGCCAGGGCGGCGGCCGGGCGCGCGTGCAGGCCGGAGGGGTCGCTCAGGCGCAGCAGGCGCGACGCGGCGGGGGCCTCGTGCCGGACGCACTCGTCCTCCTGCGCGTCCGCGCCGGGACGGGAGCTGACCTTCCAGTCCGACAGGACCGCGCGGGCCGCGAAGGCGCAGGCCTCGACGTCGGCCCCGGAGGTGGCCTCGACGGCGGCGGCGAGGGTCCCCCGTGCCACGGGGACGTCGACGACGAGCGCACGGCTGCGCCCCTTGGCCTCCTGCTCCTCCTCGGTGCCCAGGACCGTCTCGACGGCCATCTCGGCGACCATGAGCGCGCTGCCCAGGTCCGTGGTGAGCAGGACCTCGTGCCCGTCGGCGAGCAGGGAGCGCAGCGCGTCCTCGACGGCCGCCGGGTGGGTGCCGATGCCGCCCGCGGGGTCACCGCCCACGCACTGGACGACGACCTGCGGGGCCATCTGGGCGACGATGTCGCTCACGCCCTCGGCCAGCTGCCTGGAGTGGGAGACGATGAGGACGGCGGTCAGCGGTCTGCCGTTGCGGGGGCCGGCGAGTGCGGCCTCGTCGGCGGCTGCCGGGGCGCCGACGCGGGCTCCGGGTGAGGTCACGGCAGTCACCGCCTCACCCCCGCACCTCGCAGGCCGCTCGGGCACTGAGGGCCGCCGCCCGCAGGATGAGGGCTGAGGACTCGGCCCCGGGGTCGCGGTGACCGCGCGAGCTCTCCCCCAGGTAGGAGGCGCGTCCCTTGCGGGCGATGAGGGGCTCGGTGGCCGTCGCGCCCCGGGCGGCGGCCGCGGCGGCGGCCTCAAGCACGGCGGCGGGGGCCTCGGCGGCGTTGTGCGCCTGCGTCACGGCCTCCTGGGCGGCGCGTGCGGCGACCGCCCAGGCGTCGAGCATCGTCTTGTCCCCCGCCTCGGCGTGACCGCGCGAGACGACGCCGTCGGCGGCGGCCACGAGCATCCGCGTGGCCCCCTGCGCGTCCAGCACCGGGGCGCCGGCCTCCCGCGAGGCCCGCAGCAGGGCCGTGCCCAGGAGCGGTCCTGCGGCACCGCCGACCGTCGAGATGAGGGTCGTCGCGGTGAGCTTGAGCACGGCTCCGGGCGTGGGCAGCGTCCCGGCGGCGTCCAGGGCGGCGACGGCGGCGCTAAAGCCGCGGTCGAGGTTCGTGCCGTGGTCGCCGTCGCCGATGGCCGCGTCGAGGGCGGTCAGCTCCTCACAGTGCTCAGCGATGGTCTGTGCTGACAGGCGGATCCAGGACTCAGCCCAGGAGGCGTCAAGAGGCATCGTGGTTCCTTCGACAGGGTCGTCAGTGGCGCGCGCGCACGCGGCGGCCCCCATTGTCCCACGCCCGCCCGCCTCAGTGCCGGGACTACCTGTCAGGACGTTTCCGCTGCGGGCTCAGCGGCGGCCGAACATGGCGCGCACCTCAGCCGCCAGGACCACGGAGCCCAGCACGAGCACGCCGGAGGCGGTCAGGGGCGCGCCCGTGCCCTCCGAGAGCTTGGCCGCCTGCTCGATGCCCTCGGCCAGGTCGCGGGCGACGACCACCCGGTCCTCGCCGTAGACCTCCCGCGCCGTGGCCGCCAGGTCCTCGACGTCCATCGCCCGCGGCGAGTCGACGGGCACGACGACGACCGCGTCCGTCGCCGGCTCGAGCACGGCGAGCACGCCCTCGGCGTCCTTGTCCGCCATGATGCCCAGCACCGCGACGAGGTGCGTGAAGCCGAAGGCCTCCTCGACCGCGGGCACGAGCGCGCTCACGCCGTGCGGGTTGTGGGCGGCGTCGACCAGGACCGTCGGCGAGGAGCGCAGCACCTCCAGGCGCCCCGGGCTCGTCACGGAGGCGAAGCCGTCCTCGACGACCTTGGCGGGCAGAGCCCGCCCGGCGAAGAGCGCCTCAGCGGCCGCCAGCGCCAGCAGCGCGTTACGCGCCTGGTAGTCCCCGTGCAGGGGGATGAAGACGTCCTCGTACACGGCCGCGGAGGTGACGAGGGTGACCATCTGCCCGCCGACGGCCAGGGTGCGCTGCGCCACCCGCAGCGCGCCCGCGCCGGGGTCGTGCGGGTCCTCCTGCGGGTCGAGCTCGCGGCGCCACACGACGCCGTGCGCCGCGGCGGCCTGGGCGATGACCTCCTGCGCCTGCGGCGGCTGGGCGGCGGTGACGAGGGTGGCGCCGTCCTTGATGATGCCGGCCTTGTTCTGCGCGACCTCGGTGAGCGTCGCGCCCAGCCAGGTGCCGTGGTCCAGGCCGATGGGCGTGATGACCTCGACCTCGGAGGCGACGACGTTGGTCGAGTCCCAGGTGCCGCCCAGACCGACCTCGATGACGGCGACGTCCACCGGGTGGTCGGCGAAGGCGGCCAGGGCCATGACGGTGAGGACCTCGAAGAAGCTCAGGCGCGGCCCGCCCTCGGCCACCGAGCGCTCGTCGACCATGCGCACGTAGGGCTCGACGTCCTCCCAGGCGGCGATGAAGCCCTCCTCGCTGATCGGTTCGCCGTCGAGGCAGATGCGCTCGCGGATCGTGGCGAGGTGAGGGCTGGTGAAGCGCCCGGTGCGCAGACCGGTGGCGGCCAGGAGCCGCTCGGTCATGCGCGCGGTGGAGGTCTTGCCGTTGGTGCCGGTGACGTGCACGACCCGGTAGCTGCGCTCTGGGTTGCCCAGGATGTCCAGGACGGCCTCGACACGTGACAGGGAGGGCTGGACCTTGTGCTCGGGCGCCCGGGACAGGATCTCGGCCTCCACCTCGCGCATGCGCGCACGGGTCTCGACGCCGCGGGCGGCGGCCAGCAGGGCGCCCCGGTGCTCGTCCTCGTCCTGGGCCTCGGGCAGGACGCTGTCCCAGTCCTGCCAGTCGTCGGAGTCGTCCTCGTCGACCTCGGCGAGCAGGGCGTCGAGCTCGTCGAGGTTCCGGGTGCCGATCATCCGGTGGGCGACGAGCTCGCGCAGGGCGGCGAGGTCCTCGGCGTCCTGGGAGGCGCGATCCTCATCCTCGCTCAGACGGTCGGTCACGGAGGTCCCGGGGGCGTCGGCGGCCTCCAGGTACGGCAGGAGCTCGGGGTCGACGCCCTCGGTGCCCGTGGCCTCAGCGGCGTCCTCAGGGGTGCCGGAGGCCGGGTCGGTGCGCTTGTGCATGCTGGTCCTTCGTCTGCGTGGGAGCTCAGGCGCGGGTCACGGTCGCGCTCGCCTCGCCCGGGCCCTGCACCACCTGGACGTCGCAGATCGTCTCGGAGGCGATGAGCGCGAGGTGGGCCTGGGTCCACGCCAGGCGCTCGGAGGGGACCGTGAGGGTGACGGCGCCGCGCTCACCGATGGTCAGGCCGGAGGCCTTGCGCTCGTCCTGCACAAGACGCACGAGGTCACGCGCCCAGCCCTCGGACTCCAGCGCCTCGTCCAGCGAGGTGTCGAGCACGACGAAGGCCCCCGAGGGCAGCATGGTGGCCGACAGGGAGTCGTCGTCGACCTCGATGCGGCTGGTGAGGGTGAAGGCCGAGTCCTCGGCCTCGAGCACAACCGGCACCCCGTCGATGAGCACGCCGTCGAAGCGCACGTCGCCGTCCTCGGTGAGGGTCCACTCCCCCGCCTTCTGGGCGGCGAAGAGGCGGCTGGTGAGCTTGCGGACCTCGGGGGTGAAGGCCCGCGGGTTGAGCGTCAGCTCCTCGCGCACCTCGTAGCCGGCGGTGGCGGCGTCCAGGACGTGCACCTGCTTGACGTTGACCTCCTCGCCGATGAGGGCGCGGAAGGGGGCCAGGCCCGACGGGTCGGCGGTGGCGAGGGTGAGCGAGCGCAGGGGCTGGCGCACGCGCAGCCTCTCGGCCTTGCGCAGGCCGAGGGTCGCCGAGACCGCGTCGCGGGCCTCGTCCATGGCGCTCACGAGGGCGGGGTCGGCCACGTGCGCGGGCAGGACCGGCCAGTCCGTCAGGTGCACGGAGCGCCCGCCCGTCAGCCCGCGCCAGATCTCCTCGCTCACGAGCGGGGCCAGCGGCGCCATGACCTCGGTGAGCACGCGCAGCACGGTGGCGAGCGTGTCGAAGGCCGGTCGCGCCACGGCGGCGTCGTCACTGGTGAAGCGGGTGCGGGAGGTGCGCAGGTACCAGTTGGTCAGCAGGTCGATGAAGTCGCGGACGGTGGCGGTGGCGTCGGTGATGTCGTAGGCGCCCATCTGGGTGCCGACCGTGTCCGCCAGGTCCTTGACCCGGGCGAGCACGTAGCGGTCCATGACGTTGAGGCGGCCGCGCGCACCGAACAGGCCCGTGTCCTCCAGGTCCACGCCCCGGGTGACGTAGCCCGCCCCGCCCTCGGCCTGGCCGGCGTAGAGCGCGAAGAAGTACCAGGTGTTCCACAGGGGCAGCAGGACCTGGCGGACGGTGTCGCGGATCGCCTGGTCGGTGACGACGAGGTTGCCGCCGCGCACCACCGGTGAGGCGAGCAGGAACCAGCGCATGGCGTCGGCGCCGTCACGGTCGAAGACCATGGACACGTCCGGGTAGTTGCGCAGGGACTTGCTCATCTTCTGCCCGTCCTCACCCAGGAGGATGCCGTGGGAGACGACGGAGGTGAAGGCGGGCCGGTCGAACAGGGCGGTGGCCAGCACGTGCAGCGTGTAGAACCAGCCGCGGGTCTGGCCGATGTACTCGACGATGAAGTCGCCGGGGTTGTGCGACTCGAACCAGTCGACGTTCTCGAAGGGGTAGTGCACCTGGGCGAAGGGCATGGAGCCGGACTCGAACCAGCAGTCCAGGACGTCGGGGATACGGCGCATCATCGAGCGGCCCGTGGGGTCGTCCGGGTTGGGGCGCACGAGGGTGTCGATGAAGGGCCGGTGCAGGTCCGTGACCGTGACGCCGAAGTCGGCCTCGAGCTCGGCGAAGGAGCCGTAGACGTCGGTGCGCGGGTACTCGGGGTTGTCGCTGACCCACACGGGGATGGGCGCGCCCCAGTAGCGGTTGCGCGAGATGGACCAGTCGCGGGCCCCGGCGAGCCAGTTGCCGAAGATACCGTCCTTGATGTGGGCGGGCACCCAGGTGATCTGCTGGTTGAGCTCGACCATGCGGTCGCGGATGGCGGTGACGCGCACGAACCAGGAGGAGACGGCCTTGTACATCAGGGGCTTGCGGCAGCGCCAGCAGTGCGGGTAGCTGTGCACGTAGGACTGCTGGCGCACGAGGACGGCGCGCACGGCGGCGTCGCGGCGGGCCAGGGGGCCGCTGGCGTCGCGCAGGTCGACGACGATCTGCTTGTTGGCGTCGAAGATCTGGGTGCCGGCGTAGTCGCGGACCTCGGAGGTGAAGACGCCGCCGTCGTCGACGGGGATGACGGTGCCCACGCCGTAGCCCTGGCAGACGATCATGTCGTCCTCACCGAAGGCGGGGGCCAGGTGGACCAGGCCGGTGCCGTCGGTGGTGGTGACGTAGTCGGCCAGCAGGAGGGTCCAGGCGGCGGGGCCGGGGGCCGCGCCCTCGGCGCGGTGGGCCTCGTCGTCGTAGTAGTCGAAGATCGGGTGGTAGGCGATCCCTTCGAGCTCGCGTCCCAGGCGCGTGGACAGGACCTGCGGCTCCTCGCCCAGCTCGCGGGCGTAGGCGCCCAGGAGGTCGCTGGCGATGACGACGTCCTCGCCCGCCAGCGGGGAGTCGAGCTGTGCGTCCACGCGCACGACGCTGTACTCGACCTGCGGGCCGACGGCGACGGCCGAGTTGGAGGGCAGGGTCCAGGGGGTCGTCGTCCAGATGAGCGCGAGCTCGGGCCGGTCGGTGCCGTCGGAGGCGGGCACGTCGCTCAGGCGCTCGACCAGGCGCAGGCCCACGGTGACGGTGTTGTCCTGACGGTCCTGGTAGACGTCGTCGTCCATCTTGAGCTCGTGGTTGCTCAGGGGCGTGCGGTCGTTCCAGCAGTAGGGCAGCACCCGCCAGCCCTGGTAGGCCAGGCCCTTGTCGTAGAGGGACTTGAAGGCCCAGATGACCGACTCCATGTAGTCGGGGTCGAGGGTCTTGTAGTCGTTGTCGAAGTCGACCCACCGGGCCTGGCGGGTGACGTAGTCCTCCCACTCGCGCGTGTAGCGCAGCACGCTGGAGCGGCAGGCGTCGTTGAAGGCCTGGATGCCCAGGCCGCCGGGGCGGGTGATCTCGCTGATGTCGTCGATGCCGAGCTCGCGCTGGGCCTCGAGCTCGGCGGGCAGGCCGTGCGTGTCCCAGCCGAAGCGGCGCTCGACGCGTCGGCCCAGCTGGGTCTGGAAGCGGCCGACGGTGTCCTTGACGTAGCCGGTCAGCAGGTGTCCGTAGTGGGGCAGGCCGTTGGCGAAGGGCGGGCCGTCGTAGAAGACGAACTCGTTGGAGGAGCCGTCCTCGTGGTAGGCGGGGCGGTGGGCGACGGACTCGGCGAAGGTCGAGTCCTGCTTCCAGTAGGCCAGGACCTCCTGCTCCAGGGCCGGGAAGGAGGGTGAGGGGATCACGCCCTGGCCCTCACGGTGCAGGGGGTAGCCCCGGGGGTGGAAGGAGTCGCCGGCGGCCGGTGCGGGCTGGGTCATGGGTGTGTCTCTCTCGTGAACGTCCGTGTCTCACGAGGACGACGCCGACCGCCCGGTGGGGCGGCGGTACCGCGGTACCACCTCGCTTGCCGCGGGCCGCCGGTGGCGACGGCGCGCGGCCGCTTCGTTGGGGGCTGTGCGGGCCCCTCCCGCCCGGGTCTAGTGGGGCCGCGGGCGGCCTGTTCTTCCGGGAGGCTCGCCGGTGATACCCGGGTGCGCGAGCACCCGGCCGGGTCAGTGCCTGGTTGCCGGGAGTGTAGCCAGGGCCCGCGAGCGCGGGCCAGCCGGTCGCGGCGCGCCGGGGCGTCGGCTTGGACACACCGCTGGCGCCCGCCCCGCCCGGCGGGGCCCGCCCAGTGGGGCCCGCCGAGCCCGTGGGAGGGCTCGCCGCGGTCCTCTCGCGGCTCCGGGGCCCGCCTCCCTCAGCCGCGGGCGACGAGCGTGTTGGTGGCCTGGGCGCGGGGCCGCACGACGAGGCAGTCGATGTTGACGTGGGCGGGGCGCTCCAGCGCCCACACGAGGCACTCGGCGACGTCGGCGGCCACGAGCGGGGCGGCGACCCCGGCGTAGACGGCGTCGGCCCGCTCCTGGTCGCCGTGGAAGCGGTTGAGGGAGAACTCCTCGGTGGCGACCATGCCGGGGGCGATCTCGATGACGCGCACCGGCTCGCCGACGAGCTCCTGGCGCAGGGTGGTGGCGATCACTCTCTCGGCGTGCTTGGCGGCGACGTAGCCGCCCCCGCCGGGGTAGGTGTCGTGGGCGGCGGTGGAGGTGAGGAACACGAGGTCCCCTCCCCTCTCGCGCAGGGTGGGCAGGAAGGCCTGGCTCACGCGCAGGGCGGCGAGCGCGTTGCGCTCGTACATGGTCAGCCACTCCTCGACCCGCCCCTGGGCGACGGGGTCGGCTCCCAGGGCGCCTCCGGCGTTGTTGACGACGGCGTCGACGGGGCCGTCGGCGAGGACGCGCTCGGCGAGGCGGTCGACGTCGGCCTGCTCCTGGAGGTCGGCACGGACCCACTGGCAGCCGGTCTCGGCGGCCAGTGCCTCCAGGCGCTCGGCGCGCCGGGCGGTGGCGACGACCTGCCAGCCGTGGGCGGCGAGGAGCCGTACGGTGGCGGCGCCGATGCCGGTGGAGGCCCCGGTGACCAGGGCACGTCGGACGGGCAGGGGCTTGTCGGCCCTCCCGCCGACCCTCGTGTCACGCATGGTCTCGACCATCTCCTCAGGCATGTCGGCGTGCTCCTGTCTCCGGCGTCCTCGTCACCCGGCCTAGCCGGCAGCGTTGAGCTCTGCGAGGGCCTCGTCGGGCAGGGTGAGGCGGGTGGCCTCGACCGCCTCGGTGAGCTGGGCGACGCTGCTGACCCCCACGACCGGGGTGATGGACGGCTGCTGGGCGTTGAGCAGGGCGAGGACCACCTGGCTCGGCCTCAGACCCAGCCTGTGCGCCCACTCGTGCAGCACCTGAAGCCGACGGTGGGTTCCCGGGTGCTCGTAGGCCTCGGGCAGCGGGCGCTCGGGGTGCTCGTAGGCGCCGGTGAGCAGCGGCGTGTAGGCCCACAGGTCCAGTCCGCAGCGTTCGGCGAGGTCCTTGCTCTCGGTCGTCATCATCCCGTGGGGGTGGTTCTCGCCCTCGACGGGCACGTCGGGCCGGGGGTGAAGGTAGGACTCGCGCAGCTGGAGGGCGCTGAAGAGGGCCGTGCCCCGCTGCTCGGCGTGGGCGTTGGCCGCGGCGGCGTACCAGGCCGGGTGGTTGGACAGCCCGATCCGTCTCGTCAGCCCGTCGTGCACGAGCTCGCCGAAGGTGTCGGCCACCTGTGTCACCGGCTGGCTCCGGTCCTCCATGTGGGCCCAGTACATGTCGACGTGGTCCGTCTGCAGCCGCTGCAGGCTGTCGCCGAGCGCCCGGTGGACGACGTCGTGGCCGAGCCCCTCGACCGCCTCGGGGTAGCCGTGGGGCCGGGTGGGCTCCGCACCGGCCTTGGTGCTCAGCCGTACCCGGTCGCGCGCGTCGCGGTCGGTGAGCCACTGGCCGATGACGGTCTCGCTCTGGCCGCCGAGTCCGGTCTGAGAGCTCCAGAACGCGTAGCAGTTCGCGGTGTCGATCCACACTCCGCCCAGGTCCAGGTAGGCGTCGAGGATGTCCCGGGCGCGGTCCTCGGGCAGGCGGGTCCCGAAGTGCATGGTGCCCAGCGCCATCTGCGGGTGCGTGTCAGTCATCGTGGTGCTCCCTTCGTGCTCCGTGACGAGCGTAGCGGGACGCACACGTGACCGTCGCCGGTCCGTCAACCCTCCGCGTCCTCGGCGACGTCCTCACGTGGGGCTCCCGGGGAGCCAGCGCGCGCCCGGGGCGCGGCTGCGGTCGTGGTCGTACTCTTGCCGGTATGAGCGACAACGGTGTCTTCTCAGCAGCGCCAGAGCCCCACTGGGTGCGGTATGCGATCGCCTGGCACGTCTTCCCGCTGGGCGCGCTGGGCACAGCCACCCTGCGTCCGGAGGGCGAGCCCGCGGACCCGTCCTCGCCCGCCGGGGCGGCGGCGGCCGAGCACCGTCTGCTGCGGCTCGTGCCGTGGCTGGACCACCTCGTGCACCTGGGGGCGAACGTGCTCCAGCTGGGGCCGGTGCTGGACTCGATGTCGCACGGCTACGACACGGTCGACTACCTGCACGTCGACCCACGCCTGGGCACCGACGAGGACCTGGTGACGCTCATCGACGAGGCGCACGCGCGCGGCGTCAAGGTCATGCTCGACGGCGTCTTCAACCACACGGGCATCGCCCACCCGGCCTTCGCCCGCCTGGCCCAGGAGGGCCCGTCCTGCCCCAGCGCCGGGATGTACCGGCTGACCTGGCCGGGCGGGGAGAGCGCCTGGGAGCCGGGCACGGCACCGGACTACGAGCGCTTCGAGGGCCAGGACTGGCTGCCGTCCCTCGACCACGCCTCACCGCAGGTCGCCGAGCTCGTGGCGGGGGTCATGGAGCACTGGTGCGAGCGCGGGGTGGACGGCTGGCGCCTGGACGCGGCCTACGCCGTCGACCCGGGCTTCTGGCGCTCGGTGCTGCCCCGGGTGCGTGAGCGCTTCCCCGGCGTCTACGTCTACGGGGAGGTCATCCACGGCGACTACGCCGAGGTCGTGGAGCGCTCGGGGATGGACGCCGTCACGCAGTACGAGCTGCGTCAGGCGGCGTGGCACTGCCTGGCGGACGCGAACTTCTACGAGCTGGACTGGACGCTCACCCGCCACGCCCAGATGCTGGAGCACTTCGTGCCGTGGACCTTCGTCGGCAACCACGACACGACGCGTATCGCCTCCGCGCTGGGTGACCGGCGCCTGCTGGGGCACGCGGTGGCGCTGCTGCTCCTGCTGCCGGGGACCCCGGCCGTGTACTACGGCGACGACGAGGGCCTGGAGGCCGTCAAGGAGGAGCGCCTGGGCGGTGACGACGCCATCCGCAGCGCGCTGCCCGCCTCGCCGTGGGGGCCGGACAGCGCCGGTGCGCCCACGCGCCACCTGCACGCCGAGCTCATCGCCCTGCGGCGGCGCCTGCCCTGGCTGCACGACGCGGTGCTCGAGCGTCTGCACGTGGACAACCGGCTCTACTCCCTCCTGCTGCGGCCACGGGAGGGTGTGGGCGCCGCCGAGGGCGAGGAGACGGCGGGTGTCGTGCTCGCGCTGAGCCTGGAGGAGCACGAGGCCTGGGTGCCCACCGCCGGCCGGGGCCGGGTGCTGGCCGGCGCGCACGGCCTGGCGCCCGCGCGCCCGGAGGGCGAGGGCGTCGTCCTGGCCCCGCGGGCCTGGGCGGTCCTGGCCTGAGCGGGACGGGCCCTCGCGGCTAGGGTGGGGCGGTGCTGTCCTCCCTGTCCCTGGGGGCCTGGGCCCTGCTCGTCGTCGGCGCCGTGGCCATCGGCGTGTCGAAGACGGCCCTGCCCGGGGTGACGACACTGGCGGTGGCGGTCTTCGCCGCGGTCCTGCCCGCCCGGGCCTCCACCGGCACGATCCTGCTGCTCCTGCTCGTGGCCGACGCGGTGGCGATCACGACCTACTGGCGCGACGCCGACTGGACGACGCTACGGCGGCTCGTGCCCGGGGTGCTGGCGGGGGTGCTGCTGGGCGCCGTCTTCCTGGGGGTGGCCGGCGACCGGGTGACGAAGGTGTTCATCGGCGTGCTGCTGCTCGTGCTCATCGCCGTCACGCTCCTGCTCATGCGCCGCCCACGGCCCCCGCAGGTGCAGGGCCGGGTGGGTCGCGCCGTCTACGGCACGCTGGCGGGGTTCACGACGATGTCGGCCAATGCCGGCGGGCCGGTGATGAGCATGTACCTGCTGGCCTCGGACTTCGCGGTGACGTCCTTCCTGGGGACCTCGGCCTGGTTCTTCTTCCTCGTCAACGTCGTCAAGCTGCCCTTCTCCCTGTCCCTGGGCGTCATCCGGCCCGAGACCCTGTGGATCGACCTCGTGCTGGCGCCGGTGGTGCTGGCCTCGGCCTACGGTGGGCGCCTGCTGGCGGCGCGGATGGACCCCGTCCTGTTCGGCAGGATCGTCACCGTCCTGACGGTCCTCTCCTCGCTCTACCTCGTCGTCTCGGCCTTCTGAGCGGCGTGTCGGGGCCTCAGGCCCTGAGCCCCTGCGGCCCGCGCCCGGCTACGACCCGGGCGGCGCTGGCGTTGGCCAGGGCGAGCAGCCGCGCGGGAGGCAGGCCCCGGGCCAGGCCCACGAGGACGCCCGCCGTGTGGGCGTCACCGGCGCCGTCGGTGTCGACGACCTCGACGGGCACGGCTGCTGCACTGAGCGGGGCACCGCCGTCGGCGGGGACCCCGGTGGCGCCCTCGGCCCCCTGGCGCAGGACGATGTCGGTGCCGGTGGCGGTGGCGAGCCGGCAGAGGGCCTCCAGGCGCCCGGACGCCGTGGTGGGGGTCCCCAGGTGGGCGGCGAGCAGGGCGTCGGCCTCCTCCTCGTTGGCGGCCAGGACGTCGGTGCGTGCCAGGAGGCGACGGCGCAGGTCGGCGTCGGCGGCCAGGTCCGCCACCCGCCCGCCCGGGTCGACGACGACGGTGGCGTCGAGGCCCTCGAGCCAGGACATGAGGTGGTGGCCCCGGGCGAGCAGCTGGAATCCCGAGGCGTAGACGACGGGGCGCGGGCCCTGCCCCGGGGAGCCGGGCACCGAGGCGGCCAGGGCCGCCAGGGCATCATCCAGGGCGGCGAGCCTGGGGGCGGACCAGTCCATCTCGCAGCCGGGGGTGGTGACGAAGGTGCGTTCGCCGTCGGGGGTGATGAGGGTCAGGCACAGGCCGTTGTCGCCCGGGTGGCGGGGCAGGAGGCTGGGGGCGCCGTCGGGCAGGGCGGCCCCGAGCGCGCGCACCTCCTGGGCGATGCGCTCGCCCCGGGGCCCGCTGCCGACGGCCAGCGCGCTCAGCGGCGCGGCACCCAGGGCGACCACCGCCCGCAGGACGTTGAGGCCGGTGCCTCCGTTGGACTCGGCGACGGGCTCGGCCCAGGTGTGGCCGCCGCGGCGCGGCAGGCCGGGGACCGCGACGATGAGGTCCGCCAGGGCGGAGCCGACGACGAGGACGGGGCGCTCGTCCCGGGCGCCGACGGCCCCCGGGGCAGGCCGGGTGCGGGGGCTGCTCACGCGCCGCAGGATACCGGCCGGTAGCCTGGCGGGCATGAGCGCTCAGACCTCGCAGGACTCGGCCTGCGCCACGACCTTCGGCTTCATCGGTGCGGGCAGCATGGCGGGGGCGATCGTGCGCGGCGCGGTGGCCGCGGGCCTCACCCGCGGGCCCTCGGGGGCGCGGGTACTGGTGACGAGCGCGCACGGCTCGGCCGCCGCCCTCGCGCAGGAGCTGGAGGGGCAGGGCGTCGAGCACGTGGCGCAGGCCGACGAGCTCGTGCAGGCCAGCGACGTCGTGGTCCTGGGCGTCAAGCCGCACGTCGTGCCCGTCGTGCTCGAGCAGCTCCGCGGGACGCTGGCCCAGCGCTGTCCGCTCGTCATGTCCCTGGCGGCGGGGCTCACCCTGGCCCGCCTGGAGTCTCTCCTTCCCGAGGGCGCGCGCGTGGTGCGGGCGATGCCGAACATGGCGGCGGGCGTCGGGGCGTCGATGACAGCGCTGGTGGCGGGCTCGCAGGCCGGAGAGGAGGAGCTGGCCCTCGTCGAGGGACTCATGGGCGCGGTGGGGCGCACGACCCGCCTCGCCGAGCGGGACTTCTCGGCCTTCGTGGGGCTGGCGGGCTCCGCCCCGGCCTTCGTGCTCACCTTCGTCGAGGCGCTGGCGCGCGCCGGGGTCCTGGCGGGCATCCCCAAGGCGCAGGCGGTGGACATCGTGACCCAGACGGTGCTCGGCACGGCGCTCACCGTCCAGGCGCAGGCCGCCGCGCGGGCGCAGGGCGGTGGCGGGCTCACGCCTGCGGACCTGGTGGACGCCGTGTGCTCGCCGGGGGGTACGACGGTCGCCGGGCTGGTGGCGCTGGAGCGGGAGGGCTTCTCCCACGCCGTCATCGAGGCCTTCACCGCCACGGTCGCCCGCGACCGCGAGCTGGGGGCCTGAGTCGCGACCCGGGGGCCTGAGTCGCGACCCGTGGGCCTGAGTCGCGACCTGGGGCCTGAACCGCAGGCCAGCAGCCTGAGCCGCGGGCCGGGACGAAGGCCGGGGCGCAGCAGCACGTACCTGCCCGGACCACCCCTCATTGCATTACGAAGGATCATTGCTAAACTCCTCTGCGACCGGATGGCATGACCTGCGCCACCCGGAGCACCCACGAGGAGGGCTCAAGGATGAGCACCCAGCGTCGCAGCCCCCAGCGTCGCCGTCCCAAGGACCGGTCGGACAAGGCTGACGCCGTCCTCGCCGCGCTGCGAGCGAGCGCCCCCGCCACCGTCAGCGCCCTGGCCGCCGCCACCGGCTACTCGCGCCCCACCGTCACCGAGATCCTCTCCGAGCTCGCCGCCGTCGGCGTCGCCACCGAGTCCGCGCTGGAGGAGCAGGGCGTCGGCCGCCCCGCGGGCGCCTGGGACCTGCGCGTGGACGCCGGCCTCGTCATGGGCCTCGACATCCTGCCGACCTCCGCGCTGCTGAGCGCCGCGGACCTGGGGTGCCGGGTCCGGGCCGCCCGCCTCGTCCCCCTGCCGGCCGCACCCGCCACGGAGCGCCTGGACGCTGTCGTCACCGCGGTGCGCGCCCTCGCCCACGAGCTCGACGCGCACGGCCCCCTGCGCGCGCTCGCCGCCACCTCCACCGGCCGCATCGGCGCCGACGGCACCATCCTGCAGGCCGACCTCACCCCCGCCTGGACCGCCTTCCCCCTCGCCGAGCGGCTGAGCGAGGAGCTGGGCGTAAGCGTCGTCGTCGACAACGACATCAACGCGGCCGCTCTCGGCGAGTTCCACACCCGCCGCCAGCAGGGACGCATCCGCCCCGACGGCGACCTCCTCTTCGTCCAGCTCGCCCGCGGCCTGCACACCGGCCTCATCCTGGGCGGCGCCGTCCACCGCGGCCACGAGTTCAACGCCGGCGAGATCGCCGACTTCCTCGACCTGCGCCTGGACGAGCACACCCTCGTCACCGACGAGTGGATCCGGCGCGTCGCCCTCACCGTCGCCAGCGTCGGCGCCGCCGTCGACCCCGACGCCATCGTCATCTCCTCCCCCTCGGCGTCCTCGCGCCGCACCGTCACCCGGGTCCTGCAGGCGCTGAGCGCGCTGCGCACCCCCTCCTCCCCCTCCTTCCGCGGCGAGGTCAGCGAGCTCGGCTGGGCCGCCGGCACCGTCGGCGCCCTCCACCGCGCCTTCGCCGCCGCCGACCAGAGCCTCACCGGCACCGGTCAGCCGCGCCCCGTGGCCCTCACGGGCACGGGCCTCATCCACTCCGCCCTCCAGAAAGGCCAGCACACCACCATGACCACCACCCGCCAGGCCCCCACCCGCACGCTGCGCATCGGCGTCGTCGGCGTGGGAGCCCGGTCACAGTTCACGCTCGCGGCCGAGCTGGAGCACAACAACGGACGCATCGTCGCCGTGTGCGACCCCCACCCGCTCGTCGCCGAGCGCGTGCGCGAGCGCCTGCGGCGCGAGCCCGAGGACGTCGTCATCACCCGCAGCGTCGACGAGCTCATCGACGTCGGCCTGGACGCCTGCTTCGTCACCTCCCCCGACGACACCCACGCCGAGATCACCTGCGCCCTGCTGGAGGCCGGAGTGCCCGTCTACCTCGAGAAGCCGCTGGCCATCGACCTCGACGACGCCACCCGCGTGCTCACCACCGCCCACCGCACCGGCACCCGGCTCTACGTCGGCCACAACATGCGCCACATGAACGTCGTGCGCTCCATGCGCGAGATCATCCGCGCGGGCCGCATCGGTGAGGTCAAGGCCATCTGGTGCCGCCACTTCGTGGGCCACGGCGGGGACTTCTACTTCAAGGACTGGCACGCCGAGCGCGCCCGCTCCAACACCCTGCTGCTGCAGAAGGCCGCCCACGACATCGACGTCATGCACTGGCTCGCCGACGCCCACACCACCGAGGTCGTGGCCATGGGCGGGCTCACCGTCTACGACCAGGTCACCGACCGCGCAGACAACTCCGAGCGCCTCATGAGCGACTGGTTCAGCCAGGACCACTGGCCGCCGCTGGAGCAGAAGGAGCTCAACCCCGTCATCGACGTCGAGGACCTGTCCATGGTCCTCATGCGCATGAGCTCAGGTGTCTACGCCTCCTACGAGCAGTGCCACTACACCCCCGACTACTGGCGCAACTACACCGTCATCGGCACCCAGGGGCGCATCGAGAACTTCGGTGACGGCGAGGGCGGTGTCATCCGCCTGTGGAACCACCGCTCGGACTACCGCGCCGAGGGCGACGAGACCTTCCCGATCCTGGGCGACGCCGGCGGCCACAGCGACGCCGACGTGCTCACCATCACCGAGTTCATCAGCTTCGTGCGCGAGGGGACCGTCACCGACACCTCGCCGCTGGGCGCCTGGTACGCGGTGGCCGCGGGCATCCAGGCCGCCGCCTCCCTGCGCGACGGCTCCACCCCGCGCACCGTCCCCGAGCTCGACCCCGAGCTCGTCACCTACTTCACCCGCAACCAGACCCGGGACTGAGCCAAGGACGGCCCAGCCCACAACCCAAGGAGACACACCATGGCTCTTAACCGCAGACACTTCCTCACCGCGGCGGCCGCCACCGCCGTCGCCACCACCCTGGCCGCCTGCGGCGGCTCGGACTCGGGCTCCGGCTCCTCCGGCGACGGCGAGCTCACCGCGGACACCACCGCCGAGCTCACCCTCGCCTACTGGGACAAGAACCAGACGCCCACGGTCGAGGCCAATATCGCCTCCTTCAAGGAGAAGTACCCCAAGATCACGGTCACGACGAACCTCACCGTCTACAAGGACTACTGGACCAAGCTGCGCACCCAGGCCGAGGGCGAGACGATGCCCGACGTCCTGTGGATGAACGGCCCCAACATCCAGCTCTACGCCTCCAACGACATGCTGGCCCCCGTCGACGGCGAGGTCCCCTGGGACAGCTACCCCTCCTCCCTCGTCGAGCTGTACACCTACGAGGGCACCCACTACGGCATCCCCAAGGACTTCGACACCATCGGCGTCTTCCTCAACAAGAAGATCTTCGCCGACGCCGGTGTCGAGCTGCCGCAGTCCGGCTGGACCTGGGAGGACTTCCACGCCAAGGCCAAGGCCATCAGCGACTGGGGCAAGGACCAGGGCATCTGGGGCTGCGCCACGACCGTCAACGGCGACGGCCAGGGCACCTACTACAACACGATGTTCCAGGCCGGCGGCTTCGTCATCAAGGACGGAAAGTCCGGCTTCGACGACCCCAAGTCCATCGAGGGCCTCACGTGCTGGGCCGAGTGGGTGGCCGACGGCTCGGTGGCCCCGCCCGCCGTCGTCACCGACACCAAGCCGCTGGACATGTTCAACAACGGCAAGTCCGCCATGTTCTGGTCCGGCGACTGGACCTGCCCGGAGATCGCCGAGTCCTTCTCGGGGGAGAAGACCGACGTCGACGTCATCGAGCTGCCCAAGAAGGAGAAGCAGGCCACGGTCATCCACGGCCTGGCCTGGGTCGCCTCCGCCCAGTCGAAGAACCTGGCCGCCGCCAAGGCCCTGGCCATCCACATGGCCTCGAAGGAGTCCCAGGAGGTCGAGGCCAAGAACGGCACGGCCATCCCCGCCTTCACCGGCACCCAGCAGCCCTGGGTCGACGTCTACCCCGACTGGAACTGCCAGGTCTTCGTCGAGGCCGCCGAGAGCTACGCGGTCGCCTACCCGGTCTCGAAGAACACGAGCGTGTGGGCGGACAAGGAGGCGGACTACCTCAACCCCGCCTTCGCCGGTGAGACCGACGTGGCGACGGCGGCCGCCGAGCTCGCGGCCTTCATGAACAAGGCGCTGTCCGAGGAGCAGTGATGACCACCACCTCCATCACGGCCGCACCGGCCGGTGGGGGTGGCCGAGCCCGCCGGGAGGGGACGCGTCGCGGCCCCTCCCGGGTCGGGGCGTGGCCGGTGCTCTTCATCGGCCCGCTCATGCTCGGTGTCGCGGTCTTCTACTACTGGCCGATCCTCACCAACCTCATCGTCTCGACCCAGCGGACCAACGCCTTCGGCGGCAACGCGAAGTTCGTCGGAGCGGACAACTACACCGACCTGCTGGCCTCGGACGACCTGCCCTCGGCGGTCCGCAACACGCTCATCTACACCGTCATCGTGCTGGCGGGTATCCCCCTGTCGCTGGCCATCGCGGCGATGATCGAGCTGCCGGGGCTGCGGCTCAAGGGCCTGTACCGCTCCATGTACTTCATGCCCTACCTGGCCATGCCCATGGCCGTGGCGCAGGTGTGGAAGATCGTCTTCAACGGCGACTTCGGCCTGCTCAACCAGCTGCTCAGGGCGATCGGCATCAGCTCGCCGCCCTACTGGCTCGTCACCCCCGGCTGGGCGCTGGTGGCCGTGGCCCTGTTCGGCGTGTGGGCCTCCATCGGCTTCAACGTCATCATCCTGTCCTCGGGGCTCAAGGCCATCCCCCGCGAGCTCTACGAGGCCGCCGCCATCGACGGCGCATCGGGCTGGCGCCAGTTCCGCTCCATCACGGTGCCGCTGCTGAGCCCGCAGGTCTTCTTCCTCACCATCACGACGACGATCGGCGGCTTCCAGCTCTTCGACGCCCTGTACGCGATGATCGACCGCGGCAATCCCGCCGAGCCCGCGACCCGCTCCCTCGTGAGCCTGTTCTACCGGCAGGCCTTCCAGAACTCCGCGCAGGGACAGGGCGCGGCCATCGCCGTCGTCATCCTCCTGTTCGTCGCCGTGGTGACCCTCGTGCAGTTCATCGGCCAGAAGAGGTGGGTGCACTATGTCTGAGCGCACCGCCTCCTCACGCCTGCCCCTGGGGCGCGTGCTGCGCTCCCAGCGGCGCTACTGGCTCGTGCACCTGGTGCTGCTGGCCGGCGGGCTCGTCATGGTCTTCCCCTTCGTGTACCAGCTGCTCATGAGCGTGGCCACCGACGCCCAGGTGCGCAGCGTGCCCCCGACCCTCGTCCCGGACACGGCGCACTGGGAGAACTACGCGGAGGTCTTCACCAAGCTGCCCTTCCTCAGGCAGTTCGGCACCTCCGTGCTCATCACGGTGGCACGCACCGGCGGGCAGGTCGTGCTCGCCTCCATGGCCGGCTACGCCTTCGCGCGCATGCCCTTCAGGGGCCGCGGGCCCCTGTTCGGGGCGCTGCTGCTCATCCTCATGGTGCCCGGCCAGTCCTACCTCATCGGCCAGTACCGCATCGTGCGGGACCTGGGCCTGCTGGAGTCGCCGTGGGGCATCGTCGCCCCGGGCCTGTTCTCCGCCTTCGCGACCTTCCTCATGCGCCAGGCCTTCATGGGCCTGCCCAAGGAGATGGAGGAGGCGGCCCGGATCGACGGCGCCAACCAGTGGCAGGTGTTCTGGAAGATCATGCTGCCGCTCGTGCGCCCCAGCCTCTTCGCCGTCATGATCACCACCGTCCTGTGGTCCTGGAACGACCTGCTGTGGCCGCTCATCGTCACCAGCCGCGAGGAGAACATGCCGCTGAGCGTGGGCATCACGACCCTGGCGGGCCAGCACTCGACGGACTACACCCTCATGATGGCGGCCTCGACGATGGCCATGGCGCCGATCTTCCTGCTGTTCTTCAGCATGCAGAGGCGCGTCATCGAGGGCCTGGCCTCCTCGGGTGTCAAGGGCTGAGCGTGCCGACGACGACGCGTCGGCTCGTCGTGCTCACGGTGGCGCTGGTGCTCCTGCTGTCCCTCACGTGGTTGGCGGTGCGCGTGGCCCTGGACGGCACGAGCACCGCCGTCGTGTCAGCCGGGCGGGTGGGCTTCACGGTGGTGGCCCTGTGGCTGCTGAGCGCCTGCCACGCGCGCGGTGACCGCCGCAGGGCCGGTGCCCCGGAAGGGGTGGGCCCGGCGCGGCCCGTGGGGCCGCTGCGCCCCTGGCAGGCGGCGGCGCTGTCGGTGGCCGGGGTGAGCGGCTACACCGCCCTGTCCACCGTGGCCGTACGGGTGAGCGGTACGCTGCTGCCCTCCCTCATCGTGTCCACCGGTCCCCTGTGGGTGCTGACACTGGTGTGCCTGCGCAGGCGCAGCGCCCCCGGCAAGGTCAAGGCCCTGGGCACGCTCCTGGCCGTGGCCGGAGGCGCGCTCTTCCTGCTCGCCGGCTCGCAGGGGCCGCAGACGCAGGCCGTGCCCAATGCCCCGGGCGCCACCGGTGCGCTCGGCGCCCTCCTGGCCGTCGGGGCGGTCGTCCTCATGAGCGTGTACACCGTGTGCTTCGCCGCCCTCACCCGCGGCTACCGGGAGCCCATGGCCCCGGTCATCACCCCGGTCTACGCCTGGGGCCTGGTGCCACTGGCCGTGTGGGCGCTCGTCGACCTGACGCGCGGTGCCCGGCTCACGGCCTCGGCGGTCGCCGTGCTCGCTGCGCTCGGCCTGCTCGTCTACCTGCCCGCCTACATCATCCAGCACCGTCTGCTCGCGGATGTGGGCGCGCACCCGGTGAGCCTCATGGGGCTGGCCGTCAGCCCGCTCGTCGCCGTCGAGACCGCCGTCCTGGGCCTGGGTGGGTGGCCCTCGCTGCTGCAGTGGCTGGCGGTGGCCGTGACGCTGGCGGGCACGGCCGCCGTCGTCGGCGCGCCCGGGTCCGCCGACCACCCACCGAAGGAGGAGACCCCATGACCCGCCTGCGCACCGTCGTCATCGGAGCCGGACAGCGCTTCACCGAGGTGGCCGCGGCCGCCGCCGCGGCAGGGCGCCTGGACATCGTCGCCGTCGTCGACCCCTCCCCCACAGCCCGCGAGCGCGCCACGACCCTGCTTCCCGCAGCCCGCTCGTACAGCAGCCTGGCATCCCTGCTCGCCGAGGACCCGGTCGCCACGGGCATGGAGGCAGCGCTCGTCCTGACCCCCGACTGGACCCACGCCGAGGTCGGCACCGCGCTGCTTCAGGCCGGCCTGCACGTCCTGGTGGACAAGCCGCTGGCGACGACCATCGAGGGCGCGGACCTGCTGCTCGCCGCGGCCGCCTCCTCGGGCGGGCTGCTGTACCCGGGGCACAACATGCGCTTCATGCCCCTGGTTCAGCTCATGCGCCGGGTCGTGCAGGACGGTCTCATCGGCGCGCCCCGCTCCTTCTGGGTGCGCCACTTCGTGGGCCGCGGCGGCGACTACTTCTTCCGCGACTGGCACGCCGAGTCGGCGCGCTCGGGCGGGCTGCTCGTCCACAAGGCCTGCCACGACCTCGACGCCATGAGCCATGTGCTGGGCTCGAGCATCCAGGCGGTGCAGGCCATCGGAACGAACGCCGTCTACCACTCCTGCGTCCCCCTGCCCGAGGGCGCACCCGTGCCGGAGGTCGTCAACGACGTCACCCACTGGCCGCCGTCGGCCCTCACGGACGTCAACCCGGCCATGGACGTCGAGGACCTGTCTCTGGTCAACCTCGTGTGCTCCAACGGCGTGCTCGGCGCCTACCAGCAGTGCTGCTTCACCCCGGACTACTGGCGCTCCTACACGGTCATCGGTGACGCGGGGAGGATGGAGAACGTCGGGGACTCGGCCGGCGCAGGTGAGGTCCTCGTGTGGAACCGGCGCCGTCACGGCTTCGACGCCCAGCCGGACCTGCGCATCCCCCTCACGGACGCCCCCTCCGCGGGAACGAGGGCGCCCGTGTGCGAGGGCCGGCCGGGTGCGCACGACGCCGCCGACGCCGCCATGCTCGCCGACTTCGCCGCCGCGGTCCTCGACGGCGCAGCGCCGCGCACGAGCGCGCGCACGGCCCGTGACGTCGTGGCCGCCGGGGTCCTGGCGCGCCG
>CALEXZ010000087.1 GCA_937926195.1 uncultured Actinomyces sp. | reverse complement strand
CTGCTCGAGGCCGGCTACCTGTACGAGTCCTTCTCCACCCCCGAGGAGATCGAGGAGCGCCACCGCGCCCGGGGCGAGGACCCCAAGCTCGGCTACGACGGCTTCGACCGCGACCTGAGTGAGGAGCAGAAGGCCGCCTACCGGGCCGAGGGGCGCGAGCCCGTCCTGCGTCTGCGCATGCCTGACGAGGACATCACCTTCGACGACCTCGTGCGCGGCCCCATCACCTTCAAGGCCGGTTCCGTGCCCGACTACGTCGTCGTGCGGGCGGGAGGCGCCCCCCTGTACACGCTCGTCAACCCCGTCGACGACGCCGCCATGGGCATCACCCACGTGCTGCGCGGTGAGGACCTGCTGTCCTCCACCCCGCGCCAGGTGGCGCTCTACCGTGCGCTCATGGACATCGGCCGCGCCGAGGTCATGCCCCGCTTCGGCCACCTGCCCTACGTCATGGGGGAGGGCAACAAGAAGCTCTCCAAGCGCGACCCGGAGTCCAACCTCCTTATCCACCGCTACCGCGGCATGGTGCCCGAGGGGCTGCTCAACTACCTCGCGCTGCTGGGCTGGTCCCTGTCCAAGGACCAGGACGTCTTCAGCGCCGACGAGCTCGTGGCCGGCTTCGAGGTCACCGACGTCAACCCGAACCCGGCCCGCTTCGACCCCAAGAAGTGCGAGGCCATCAACGCCGAGCACGTGCGCAGGCTGGAGCCCCAGGACTTCCGTGACCGGCTCGTGCCCTACCTCGCGGACGTCCACCCCGACCCGGCCGACCCCCAGTGGGTCTCGCAGCCGCTGGTGAGCGCCCCTGACTTCGCCGGGCTCACCGAGCGCGAGCAGGACGTCCTCACCGCCGCCGCCCCGCTCATCCAGACGCGTGTGCAGCTGCTGGGCGAGGCCCGAGCGATGCTGGGCTTCCTGTTCGTCGGCGACGACGGTCTCGTCCTGGACGAGACGGCTGTCGCCAAGCTCAAGGACTCTGCGCCCGCGGTCCTCGACGCCGCCCTCACCGCCCTGGAGGCCCTCGGCGAGCAGGAGTGGGTGAGCGCACGCCTGGAGGAGGTCCTGCGCGAGGCCATCGTCGAGGGCCTGGGCATCAAGCCCCGCCTCGCCTTCGGTCCCCTGCGTGTGGCGGTCACAGGGCGGCAGGTCTCCCCGCCGCTGTTCGAGTCCATGGAGATCCTCGGCGCCGCCTCCTCGCTGGCCCGCTTGCGGGCGCTGCGCACCCGGCTCGGCTGAGCGCGGCGGTCGGCGGCGCCGGGGCGCTCACTCCATCGCGCCGCCGCTCACCCCCGTCAGGCGGATGCCGGCGAGGATCTCGTGCCACTGGTCGAGCGTGAGGTCGCTGTCCGAGTTGCACATGAGCATGACGACGAAGCGGAGCCCGGAGCTGCCGACGGCTCGGGCGAAGCGGTAGCCGTGGACCTCGCTGGTGCCGTCGGCCCACGTGTAGGTGCCGGTGTAGGTGACGTTGTAGCCCTCCAGCGTCCCTCCGTCGTCCGTGACGAGGGAGACGCGCTCACGACTGGTCTCGGTGAAGCTGTCCAGGTCGTTGGAGCCGTCGGCGATCGTGTTGCTCATGACCTCGTCGCTCAGGCCGGAGAAGCGGGTGGCCTCGCTGATGTCCCGCGTGGCGTAGCCGACGCAGCGCCCGACGTAGGTGCGGTAGCCCTCAAGGTTGCCCCTGGAGGTGATCGAGTTCTGGTTGGTCACCGTGTCGTCCTGGTACCAGTAGTCCCAGTTCTCGTTGTAGAAGTGGATCTCTGGCGGGGTCCAGGAGTCGGAGGGCTTGGCCGTGGCGTTCGGATCCCGGGTGCCCAGGGTGCCGGGCGTGGCGCTCGTCGACGCCGTCGGGCCTGCGGTGATGGAGGGACGCTCGGTCGCCGTCCCCAGGGTTCCGCTGGTGCCTGAGGAGGAGGCGTTGTCGGATCCCTCCCCGTCCGACGAGCAGGCCACCACGCCCGTCAGGCAGGAGGTCAGGCACAGTCCGACGGCGGCGGTGCGCAGCGCGCGTGCGCGCAGTCCGGGGCGAGCGCCGGAGCGAGAGTGGAACAAGATGCTTCGGGTCATCAGGGGCTCCGTGGTCAGGCCGGGCGCACAGGCGCCGTGGCGCGGATGGTGTCGCCTGGGAGTCTACGTTCGCCTGCCGCCGCAGGGGAGCGTGGGAGGGGAGGACGACGTGGGGAGGGCTCACCGTCTGCGGACGTGGATGCCGGAGCCGTCGGGCGGTCACGCCGGGCCTCCCACGAGACTGTGGGCGCACTCACGTGCGCAGGATTTGGTGGTCCGAGGGGCGGCGTGTAGATTACTTCCCGCTGCTCCGAGCGGATGACGCCCGGGGAGCACCATTCTTTTGGGGTATGGTGTAATTGGCAACACAGGTGATTCTGGTTCATCCATTCTAGGTTCGAGTCCTGGTACCCCAGCGGAGAGTGAGACGCAGCCGGTCCCCGGCCGCACCGCACGACCCACCACAATTTCATGAGGCCCCGTTCGTCTAGCGGCCCAGGACACCGCCCTCTCACGGCGGCAGCACCGGTTCAAATCCGGTACGGGGTACGAGTCAGAAGCCCTCAGGGCCTCTGAGTCAGGGCCCCGTTCGTCTAGCGGCCCAGGACACCGCCCTCTCACGGCGGCAGCACCGGTTCAAATCCGGTACGGGGTACAAGGAGCAAGAAGCCCGGCGGCCACGGCTGCCGGGCTTCTTCGCGTCCCCGCTCCGCCCGTCCCGGCGCCAGCCGTGGTGACGGCCCCTGCGGCCAACTGGCTATGCTCGGGCGCGTGACGAACTTCCCCCCGCTCAAGGCTCCCGGCCCGGTCCCCGACGGCGCGATGCGCATCACCCCCCTCGGCGGGCTCGGCGAGGTCGGGCGCAACATGACCGTCTTCGAGCTCGACGGCAAGCTCCTCGTCGTCGACTGCGGCGTCCTCTTTCCCGAGGAGGACCAGCCCGGCGTCGACCTCATCCTCCCCGACTTCTCCTCCATCGAGGACCGTCTGGACGACGTCGTCGCCCTCGTGCTCACCCACGGGCACGAGGACCACATCGGCGGTGTGCCCTACCTCCTGCGCCTGCGCGAGGACATCCCGCTGGTCGGCAGCGAGCTGACGCTCGCCTTCGTCGAGGCCAAGCTCAAGGAGCACCGCCTGCGCCCCGTCCTCGACGTCGTCGCCGAGCGCGAGGAGGTCAACTACGGGCCCTTCGACCTGGAGTTCGTGGCGGTCAACCACTCCATCCCCGACGCCATGGCCGTGTTCATCCGCACCGACGCGGGCAACGTGCTCGCCACCGGCGACTTCAAGATCGACTCCCTGCCCATCGACGGGCGCATCACGGACCTGCGCTCCTTCGCGCGCTTCGCCGACGAGGGCGTCGACCTGTTCTGCGTCGACTCCACCAACGCCGAGGTCCCCGGCATGATCGGCCACGAGAACGAGATCGGCCCCGTCCTCGACAACGTCTTCGCCGGCTCCGACCAGCAGATCATCGTCGCCTCCTTCGCCAGCCACGTCCACCGGGTCCAGCAGGTGCTCGACGCCGCCGCCGACCACGGACGCCGCGTGGCCCTCGTGGGACGCTCCATGGTGCGCAACATGGGCATCGCCGCCGAGCGCGGCCACCTCAAGGTCCCCGACGGCGTCCTCATCGACGCCCGCGACCTCACCTCCCTGCCTCCGCACGAGCGGGTCCTCATGGTCACCGGCTCCCAGGGCGAGCCCATGGCCGCGCTGTCGCGCATGGCCCACGGCGAGCACCGCACCATCACCGTCGAGCCGGGAGACACGGTCATCTTCGCCTCCTCCCTCATCCCCGGAAACGAGAACTCGGTGTTCCGGGTCATCAACCAGCTCATGCGCCTGGGCGCGCGCGTCGTCCACCAGGGCAAC
>CALEXZ010000086.1 GCA_937926195.1 uncultured Actinomyces sp. | reverse complement strand
AGGGCGTCGAAGATCGCCTGCTTGGAGGCGAAGTGCTTGTACACCGAGCTCTCGCGGATACCCACGTCGCGGGCCAGGTACCGGATCGAGGTCCCGCCCCAGCCCTCACGTGAGAAGCGGGCCAGGGCGGCGTCGAGCAGACGCTCCCGGGTGGAAGGCGAACGATCGTTAGCCATGGGGTCATGGTAGCGCGACTGACTCACCACGTGTCCGCTGAAAGGGGTCCGGCCCGGTGCGGCAGACACTCAGCGTGTGACGACGGCCAGGCCCCGCTCGAGGTCGGCGATGATGTCGTCGATGTGCTCGATGCCGATGCTCAGGCGCACGGTGCCCGGGCTGATGCCCGCCTTGGCCAGGCCGGCGTCGTCGACCTGGGAGTGCGTCGTCGTCGCCGGGTGGACGCACAGGGAGCGCACGTCACCGATGTTGGCGACGTTGGAGAACAGCGACAGGGACTCGATGAAGGCGGCCCCGACCTCGCGCCCGCCCGCCAGGTCGAAGGTGAAGACGCTTCCGGCCCCGCGCGGGCAGTACGTGCGGTGCAGCTCGTAGTAGGGGCTGGAGGCCAGGCCGGGGTAGCGCACCTCGGAGACCTCGGGGCGCGTCTCAAGCCACCGGGCGACGGCGAGGGCGTTGTCGACGTGGCGCTCCATGCGCAGGGACAGGGTCTCGATGCCCTGGGCGACGAGGAAGGCGTTGAGCGGGCTGACGGCGAAGCCGAGGTCGCGCTGGCCCTCGGTGTGGGCCTTGAGGATGAAGGCCATGTTGCCCAGCTCGCTGCCGACGCCCAGGTCCCGGGCGTAGACGAGGCCGTTGTAGGAGGGGTCGGGCTCGTTGAAGCGGGGGAAGCGTTCGGGCTGTGAGGCGTAGTCGAAGCTGCCGGAGTCGACGATGCACCCCATGACGCTGGAGCCGTGGCCGCCGAGGAACTTCGTGGCGGAGTGGACGACGATGTCGGCGCCCCACTCGAAGGGGCGGGTGAGGTAGGGGGAGGCGACGGTGTTGTCGACGACGAGGGGGATGCCCAGGGCGTGGGCGGCCTCGGCGACGGGCTTGATGTCGAGGATGTCGCACTTGGGGTTGGGGATGGACTCCCCGAAGAAGCAGATCGTGCGCTCGTCGGCGAGCGCCGCCCAGGAGGCAGGGTCGCCCGGGTCCTCGACGAAGCGGGTCTCGATGCCCATGCGGGGCATGGTGTGCACGAGCAGGTTGGTGGTGCCGCCGTACATGGAGGGGGAGGCGACGATGTTGCTGCCGGCGCCGCCCAGGGTGAGGAAGGTGAGGACCTCGGCGGACATGCCCGAGGAAACGAGCAGGGCGCCGATACCGCCCTCCAGGGCGGCGATACGGCGCGCGACGATCTGGTTCGTGGGGTTGTCGAGGCGGGTGTAGATCGGGCCGAGGGACTTGAGGTTGAAGCGGTCGACGGCCTCCTGGGTGTCGGGGAAGACGAAGGAGGAGGTCTGGTAGATGGGGATGGACCGCGCGCCGGTGTCGGAGTCCGGGGTGTGGCCGGCCTGGACCTGCTGTGTCTCGAAGTGCCAGCCGGAGGGGTTGGCTGCGGTGGGGACGGTGGTCATGCGGGTCCTCGTCTCGGGTGGGCGGCGCCCCGGCGGGGCGATGGGTGCGCCCCTGGGGGCGCTGCTGCGCACCTTATCGCCGGGGTGGCGGCGGGTCCCGGGGTTTCCGTATTCCGACGGCGGAGGGGTGGGGGCGCTGAATGACAACGGTGTCGTGAGGGTTCTCACATCTTGGGGGTGAACGGCGTGTTGCCGCGGGAGAGTGGCGCTTGTGAGGCAGGCGAACTCCTGTGACGACTGTGAATTGTGGGGAAGTGGTTTCTCGTGTGGCGACGTCTGACTACTGTGACAACAGCCAGGACTCCTGACCGGGGCGACCGGCCCGCCCACCCGCTCGCGGGTGCGAGGCGGCCGGGAGCCACCGGGAGGAACCGACAGACGGAGGAAGCAGTGACCCGGACGACCACCACGCGCCAGAGCCGCGACCGCAGCGGCTCGCGTACCCACGCGCACCGGGGAGCACGCAGGTCCCGGGCCGCCACGGCTGCGACCAAGGGGGCGCTGGCCACCGCCGCCGTCGCGCTGGCCGCCTCCCTGCTTGTCCCCATGGCCACCGCGGACCCCGTCACCCAGGACGACATCGACGACGCTCACGCCGCCGAGGCCTCGACCTCCCAGTCCATCGCCTCCCTCGAGGCGCAGCTGGCCCAGCTCACCGTCGACTCCGAGGCCGCCGCCCTCAACGCCCAGGTCGCCAACGAGGACTACCTCGTGGCCCTCGACGACCTCGCCGCCGCCACCACGGAGGCTGACAACGCCCAGGCCGACGCCGACGCCGCCGCCGAGGCCACCCGCACGGCCCGCGCCGAGCTCGGCGCCGCCGTCGTGCGCACGTACCAGGACGGCGGCAACGCCCTCGACGCCCTGACCCCCTACCTCACCAGCACCTCCCTGGCCGAGCTCGCCGACGCCGACGTCGCCCTGACGCGCGTCGGCGAGCAGTCCGACGCCCAGCTGCAGGGCGTCGAGGCCCTCCAGGCCGTCGCCGACACCCTCCAGGCGCTGGCCGACGACAAGCTCCGGGCCAAGCAGGAGGCCTCTGACGCCGCCGAGGCGGCCAAGAAGACGGCCGACAAGGCCGCGGTCGACGCCGCCAACGCCGTCGTCAACGCCCAGAGTGAGCGCCAGGACCTCATCGCCCAGCTCGCCCAGCAGCGCAACACCACCGTTGAGCTCGAGACCCAGTACCAGGCCCAGCGTGAGGCCGAGCGCAAGGCCCGCGAGGAGGAGGCCGCCCGCAAGGCCGCCGAGGAGGCCGCGGCCCAGCTCGCCGCGCAGCAGGCCGCTGACGCCGCGGCGGCCGCCGCTGCTGGCGCCGCCCAGGAGCCCGGCCCGGCCGCCGAGGCCGCGGAGGAGCCTGCCCCCGCCCCGGCACCCGCGCCCGCCCCGGAGCCCGCACCCGCGGAGGACCCCGCTCCGGCCTACGAGGAGCCTGAGAGCCCGGGCGGCTACTCCGGCTACGGGGCCGACGCCGCGATCTCGGCCGCCTACTCGTACATCGGCGTGCCCTACGTGTGGGGCGGCGAGTCCTACTGGGGCGTCGACTGCTCGGGCCTGACGATGCTGGCCTACCAGGCCGCGGGCGTGTACCTCACCCATTCCTCGCGTGTGCAGTACGGGCAGGGGGACAAGATCCCGCTGTCTCAGGCCCAGCCCGGTGACCTCGTCTTCTGGTCCTCCGACGGCTCCCAGTCCGGCATCTACCACGTGGCCATGTACCTCGGCGGCGACCAGATGATCGAGGCGCCGACCTTCGGCATGACCGTGCGCGTGACCTCGATGCGCTACTCCGGCGTCATGCCCTACGCCGTGCGCCCCTGAGACCCGGCTGCGCCGTCGGCAGCGGGTACCCGCCCGGCCCGGCCCACCCGCCCGGCCCGGCCCACCAGCACAGAGGGGGCTCGGTCACCATCATGGTGACCGAGCCCCCCTCGTCGTGCGTCCGGACCTCCGCGGCCTCGGGTCTCGGCGCCTGCGGGCCTCCGTGTCGTGCCTGCGGGCCTCGGCGCCTGCCGGGCTCCGCGACCCTGGGTCTCAGTGGCCCTCGCGGGCGACGCGCTCGGCCTCGCGCTCGTAGGAGCGGCGGATCTCCTCCTCCGCCTCCTCACGGCCCACCCAGTGGGCGCCCTCGACGCTCTTGCCGGGCTCCAGGTCCTTGTAGACCTCGAAGAAGTGCTGGACCTCCAGGCGGTGGAACTCGCTGACGTCCTCGATGTCCGTGCGCCAGGAGGCGCGCTGGTCACCGGAGGGCACGCACAGGACCTTGTCGTCGCCGCCCTTCTCGTCGCGCATGCGGAACATGCCCAG
>CALEXZ010000085.1 GCA_937926195.1 uncultured Actinomyces sp. | reverse complement strand
CCAGGACCTCAAGGCCGTGTTCAACACCATCGGCAAGGGCGACCAGCGCGCCCAGGCCCTCATCGTCGCCTTCTGCTTCTGCGGCCTGCTTGAGGGCCTGGCCGGCTTCGGGGCGCCGGTGGCGATCTCCTGCGCCATGCTCCTGACCCTGGGGCTGCCGCCCATCAAGGCCGCACTGGTGACCATCGTCGGCAACGCCATCAACGTCGGCTTCGGCGCCATGGCGATCCCGGTGACGACGGCCGCCAAGCTCGGTGGCGTCGACGCCGTCGAGCTGGCCACCGACATGGGGCACCTGACCTGGATCATCTGCCTGTTCGTCCCCACGGTGCTGCTGTTCATCCTCGACGGGGTGCGCGGTGTGCGTCAGCTGTGGCCGCTGGCGCTCGTGGCCGGGGCCGCCGCCGCACTGGGACACTTCTTCACCCCCTCGGTGTCCTACGAGCTGACCGCCGTCGTCGCCTCTCTGCTGGGCCTGGCCGCCTGCTACGTCTTCCTGCTCGTGTGGACCCCCAAGACGCCCGAGGACTACCGCACGCACGTCAACGAGGCCGACAAGCCCGACACCGAGCGCGTCGTCATGGCGCTGGCGCCCTACGTGCTGGTCGTCGTCATCATCGCCGTCACCAAGCTGTGGAAGGTCGGGGTGGACCTGGCCGCCACCCTGTCCTCCACCGACCGGGAGATCCACTGGCCGGGCGTCTACGGCTCGCTGCTCACCTCCGCGGGCGAGCCCTCCGGCTCCGCCATCTACAAGCTGCAGACCCTGTCCAACCCCGGCACGTGGATCCTGCTGACCGCCGTCATCATCTGCGTCCTGTACGGCACCCGCTCCTCCGGTGGGCGCTACCAGACGAGCATCGGACAGATGTTCGCCGTCCTGCCCAAGACGATCTACACGCTGCGGATGTCCATCCTCACCATCGTCACCGTCATGGCCCTGGCCTACGTCATGAACTTCTCCGGGCAGACCTCGGCGGTGGGTGTGGCGCTGGCGACCACCGGCGCAGCCTTCGCCTTCCTGTCGCCCATGCTCGGCTGGCTGGGCACGGCCGTGGCCGGATCGGCCACGAGCGCCGGGGCCCTGTTCGCCAACCTGCAGGCGACGGCCGCCGCGGAGGCGGGCCTGGACCCGCGGATCCTCCTGGCGGCCAACACCATCGGCGGCGGCCTGGGCAAGATCGTCTCCCCGCAGAACCTGGCGGTCGCCGCCGGGGCGGTCAACGCCGAGGGCTCCGACGCCGAGATCCTCAAGAAGGCGGCCCCCTACTCCATCGGCATCCTGCTGGTGCTGTGCACCCTCGTCCTCCTGGCCTCGCTGGGGGTGCTGGGCCCGCTCATGGTCGGCTGACCCGCGGCAGGGCCGTCATCCCTCCTCTGCCTGTGCCTGCGCCCCCGGGACCGCCCTGGTCCCGGGGGCGCAGACGCACCACCGCAGGCCCGACGCGGACCGTCGCGAGCGCCGTCGGAGGCCCGCCTTCCGAGGACATCACACAAATACGCAGGACATGTGTGAGCAATACCCCGGACCCCCGCGCCCGGGCGGTCGCGCACCGCCTCCGCGGACGCCGTCGGACCACCACGACTTTTCCCCGCCGATCCGGGGACCTTCCTCCCTGGACGACGGCGACCGGCCCGGACTCGTCATCGCCCCCGTCGGGCGCTCCTAACCTGAGCCCATCCCGTCAACGACGTCGTGGAGGAAGGACCCCACCCGTGCGAATCGCACTGTTCGCGACATGTCTCGCAGACGCCATGTTCACCCAGGCCGCGCAAGCGACCGTCAGCATCCTTGAGCGCCTGGGGCACGAGGTCGTGTTCCCCGAGAGTCAGGTCTGCTGCGGCCAGATGCACGCCAACACCGGCTACTTCGACAAGGCCGCCGAGATCACCCGCAACCACGTCAGGACCTTCGAGCCCGTCCTCGACCGCCAGTGGGACGCCATCGTCGTGCCCTCCGGCTCCTGTGCCGGTGCCGCCCGCCACGAGCAGCGCATCGTCGCCGACCACGTGGGCGACTCCGCCCTGGCCACGCAGGTCGAGCGCATCGGTGCCCACACCTACGACCTGTCCGAGCTGCTCGTCGACGTCCTGGGCCTGACCGACGTCGGCGCCTACTTCCCCCACACGGTCACGTACCACCCGACCTGCCACTCGATGCGCGTGGCCCACGTGGGCGACCGCCCCTACAGGCTGCTCCAGGCCGTCGAGGGCCTCACCCTCATCGACCTGCCTGAGAAGGAGGTCTGCTGCGGCTTCGGCGGCACCTTCTCGGTGAAGAACCCCGAGGTCTCCACCGCCATGGTCTCCCAGAAGGCCGCGAACATCATGTCCACCAAGGCCGAGGTGCTGTGCACCGGTGACTACTCCTGCATGATGAACATCGGCGGCGCCCTCTCCCGTGTCCAGTCCGGCGTGCGCGTCATGCACCTCGCCGAGATCCTCGCCTCCACGAAGGAGGCCCCCTTCCAGGGCAACATCTCCTTCGCCCCCGCTAGCGCACAGGTGGTGTCACGATGACGCAGACCGACCTCCCCCGCACCGGCTCCGCGCAGCCCGCCTTCCTGGGCATGCCCGGCTCCTCCGACGTGCACACCGGCGGGTGGCGCACCAACGTCAGCATCCCCGACAACGCCCTGCGCTGGGGCCCGACCTTCCGTCAGGGCGCCCAGAAGACCCTCGCCAACACCCAGATGCGCCGCAACCTGGGTCACGCCACGCGCACCATCCGCAACAAGCGGCAGATGCGTGTCGACGAGATGCCCGACTGGGAGGACCTGCGCGAGGCCGCCGAGGCGGTCAAGTTCGAGGTCGCCTCCCGCCTGCCCGAGCTGCTCGTGCAGTTCGAGGAGAACGTCACCGCCCACGGCGGCATCGTCCACTGGGCGCGTGACGCCGCCGAGGCCAACAAGATCGTCACCCAGATCCTCAGGTCCAAGGGCTGCGACGACGTCGTCAAGGTCAAGTCCATGGCCACCCAGGAGACGAACCTCAACGAGCACCTCAAGTCCGAGGGCATCACCGCCCACGAGACCGACCTCGCCGAGATGATCGTCCAGCTCGCCGACGACATGCCCTCGCACATCGTCGTGCCCGCCATCCACCGCAACCGCTCCGAGGTGCGCGGTATCTTCCTCGACCGCATGGACGACGCCCCGGCGGACCTGTCCGACGAGCCCGAGGAGCTGGCCGGCGCGGCCCGCGCCCACCTGCGCAAGAAGTTCCTGCACGCCCCCGTGGCCATCTCCGGCACCAATATGGGCATCGCGGAGACGGGCACGGTCTCGATCTTCGAGTCCGAGGGCAACGGCCGCATGTGCCTGACCCTGCCGGACACGCTCATCACCCTCATGGGCATCGAGAAGCTCGTCCCCCGCTACCAGGACGCGGAGATCTTCTCCCAGCTCCTGCCCCGCTCCGCCACCGGCGAGCGCATGAACCCCTACACGTCCATGTGGACCGGTGTCACCCCGGGCGACGGCCCGCAGGAGTTCCACCTCATCCTCATGGACAACGGGCGCACCAAGGTGCTGTCGGACCCCATCGGCCGCCAGGCGCTGGCCTGTATCCGCTGCGGCTCGTGCATGAACATCTGCCCCGTCTACCAGCACACCTCGGGCCACGCCTACGGCTCGGTCTACCCGGGGCCCATCGGTGCCATCCTCACGCCGCAGCTCACCCAGGGGCTGGCCGACGACGACCCGGTGCACACCCTGCCCTTCGCCTCCTCCCTGTGCGGGGCCTGCGGCGAGGTCTGCCCGGTCAAGATCGACATCCCGACGATCCTCATCCACCTGCGTGCCCGCTCCGTGGACCTCAAGCGCCGGGCCGTGCCCGACATCTGGGACCTGGCCATGGGCGTGACCGGCCCGGCGATGAGCAACAGCAAGATGTGGAGCCTGGTGGACCAGGGCGCCAAGGCCACCCGCCTGCTGGGCGCCAAGAAGGGACGCATCGGCCACATCCCGATGCCGGTCATCGACGGCTGGACGAGCTCGCGCGACGTGCCCGTCACCCCCAAGGAGTCCTTCCGCGAGTGGTGGAAGCGCACCCACCCCGACTCGGACGCCTACGCGCCGCGCACGGACGCCCCCGTCATGGGCATCCCGCTCGCCGGACCGCACGGCATGACCACCCGCACCAACGACGAAGAGGAGGCCTGAGCATGGACGCCAGGACCGCCATCCTCGCTCGCGCCCGCGACGCCATCTCCCGCTCCCAGCAGGGACGTCCCGTCCGCGAGATCCCCCGCCGCTACATCCGCCAGGGTGAGCACGCCCCCGGCTCGGAGCCGGTGGTCGCCGACATGGTCGAGAAGCTCGAGGACTACTCCGCCAAGGTCGTCCAGGCGAGCGAGGAGGCCGAGATCGCCGACGCCATCGACGCCTACCTCGTCGACCAGGGCGCGCGCAGCGTCGTCGTCCCCGCCGGTCTGCCCGAGGCGTACAAGGAGGCGGCCGCCCGCGGTGGGCGCACCGTGCGCGAGGACTCGCGTGAGAAGCCGATCCCCACGCTCGAGCTCAACGAGATCGACGCCGTCGTCACCTGCTCTCGCGTGTCCATCTCCATGTCCGGCACGATCTGCCTCGACGGTGAGCCCGACCAGGGGCGTCGAGCCATCACCCTGGTGCCGGACACGCACGTCGTCGTCATCGAGCGTGACATGATCATGCCGACGGTCCCGCAGGCCGTCGACGTGCTCGGCCAGAACCCGACCCGCCCGACGACGTGGATCGCCGGCGGCTCAGCCACCAGCGACATCGAGCTCGTGCGCGTCAACGGCGTGCACGGCCCGCGCAACCTGCGCGTCGTCATCGCGCACTGACGCGCAGGCGAGACCGGCCCGAGCGGGCCGTCCCACAAGCCACCGGGGCGGTGGAGAGCATGACTCCCACCGTCCCGGTGTCGTACGTACTGCCGCTGGGTGCGGTGCGGGCCGGACCGTCCCCGGGACGTCGGCCCGCACCGCGGCTCAGAAGGCGGGGATGAAGATCTCCACACGACGGTTGAGCTGGCGACCCGCCGGGTTGTCCGAGCCGTCCTCGTTCTCGTTGGGGGCGATGGGCGCGGACTCCCCCAGGCCGGTGGCCTCGAAGGATGTCGGCGCCCCGGCCGCCTCCAGGGCGGAGACGACGGCCTGCGCCCGCTGCTCCGACAAGGTCCGGTTGAAGGCCTCGTCCGAGACGGAGTCGGTGTGGCCGAAGACCTGCGCCGCGGGAACATTCGCCTCCCTCAGGACGCCCGCGAGCTCAGTGAGGACGGCCTGGGCGTCGGAGCGGATCTCTGAGGAGCCGAAGTCGAACAGGACGCTGTCACGCAGCGTGACGAGCGTGCCGCAGGACTCGATGGGGGAGATGGCCTCGAGGCTGGGGAAGGTCCCGAGCGCGGGAACCGGGGACAGAGGATCGGCCTCGACCGTCGTGTCGCCTCCCGGCCAGCTCACCTCGGCCGTTCCGTTGCCGCGGTTGACGATCGTCAGCCCGGTCGCACGGTTGGTGTACTGGCCCGCGCCGTTGCCGCGGTTGATGATCTCGACGGTGCCGTCGTCGTACTCGCCC
>CALEXZ010000084.1 GCA_937926195.1 uncultured Actinomyces sp. | reverse complement strand
CGGACGACGTGGGCGCCGATGTAGCCGGCGCCACCGGCAACGAGGATGCTCATGGAACCAAGCCTAGACGTGCCGGCAATCGCCGAGCCCCGTCTTGAAGAGCCACTTTTCGGCAGGAGACCGCGATGTCATGACGATAGACTGGTGGTGTGACCGAGTTCATGCTGCTGTGTCTGCCGTCCTGTCTGTACCTGCCCGTGCAGACGCGCGGGCAGCAGTCGCCGGAGCGCTACCGAGCCGCGTTCGAGCGTCTGGGCCACACCGTGGGCTCCGCCTCGCACTACCGTCTGGCGCTGCTCGTCCTGGCCCCGCTGCTGCTGGTGGGGTGGCTGTCCATCGTCCTCGTTCCCGACGACGTGCTGGAGATGTCCGGGGTGTCCATCGCCCGGCTCACCTCGGTGGGGGCCGCAGCGGGGGCCGTGCTCCGGCCCGTCGGCGAGGAGGTCTTCTTCCGCGGGCTGCTCGGCGGGGTGCTCATGAGGCGGCTCGGATTCGCCTGGGGCAACCTCCTGCAGGCCGTCGTGTTCCTCCTCGTGCACCTGCCTCTGCTGCTCGTCGACACGCGGCTGTGGCCGCTCCTTCCGGCACAGTTCGTTGCCGGCTGGGTCCTGGGGTGGCTGCGCCACAGGACCGGCACCTACCTGCCCGGCGCGGCCGTGCACGCCACGGTCAACATCGCCATGGGGCTCATCGCCGCCTGAGGGCCCCTCAGGGCGAAGGAGGACACGGACGCGCGGGAGCCCTCCGTCCCCGCGGACCGGCACCCGCCGGTTCCCCGACGACGGGACCGACAGGAACGTCCCGGCTGCTTAGCCCTAATCGCGCCGCTTGCGCAGGGCCGCGCCCATGGCGTGGGCGATGCGGCCTGACTGACGACTTGCACTGGTTGCCGTTTTGGTTTCACTTCAGGTAGCCTCAGCGGCATGGGGGAGCGAGAGATCTATCCGAGCGCGCCTATCGTCCTGATGGCGATCGAGGTGCGGCACCCGCAGTGCGACCCACTTGACCGCAAGCAGGTTGCGGACGTGTCGGCGCGGGTCAGACACCTGCTGCCTCTGCCGAGTGAGATGAACGAGGTCTCATTCACCGTGCAGACGAGCACTGACGGTCCGCCCACCCAGCATCAGGTCGTCAGCACCTTTCCTAGGTGGACGAGTCGGGACAAGCGAACTGCTCTGTCGATCCGCCCAGACAGCCTGATAATCGAGACCACCGACTATGGCAGCTACGACAGGATTCGCGACCTGTTCGTCGTCGCACTCCAAGCCCGCCTAGCCGTTGCAGCTCCGGCCGGAGTGGAGCGGATCGGACTTCGGTACATCGACGAGATTCGGGTTCCTGCTGAGAACGGCAGCGACATGCCCACGTGGGCACGGTGGGTGGACGCTTCTTTGCTGGGACCCGCGCATATCAGTACGCGACTACGCCTCGAACCTGTGGTTAACGAAGGGACGTGCGTCTTCTCTGGCGGCAGCGATCGCGCACTGGTACTGAGATACGGCGCACAGAACGACTATGTCGTGCAGTCCACACCCGACCTGCGGCGCCCACTCCCACCTCCGGGGCCCCTGTTCAAGTTGGACATCGACAGTTTTTGGCAGGCAGCTGACGAGGTGCCGGAGTTTGACATGGAGTTCATTCTGCACCGCGCGGACAACCTGCATGATCCGGTGCGAGGCGTGTTTGAGAGCGTGATTACGGATGACCTGCGGGAGAAAGTACTGAGACATGACTGAAACGCTCGTTTGGAACGCCGCTGTCGAGTCGGCGCTGGGCTCTCGCGCCACCGGGGGCACCTCCACATCTACTCCGACTCAGACGGAGACACGACTGACACCTCCTCACCTCACGATAGAGGCTGGAGTGGTTCGAAGCATGGCACGTAACCTGAAGAGCGCTGCTGACGACCTGCACAAGCGCACCCTCGAGGAGGAGTGGCGTACGACGACAGCTGAGCGTCGTAAGGCCAGCGTGACCTCGATACTTGTGGAGCTTGCTGACCTCGGCTTCGCCTGGCGCGACATCGCCCGGATGGTCGGCGTGAGCGTGCCCGCAGTGCAGAAGTGGCGCAAGGGCGAAAGGGCGTCCGGTGACAGTCGCATGCGGATTGCGAGCCTCCTGGCCGCCTGTGATCTGATCACGAGTCACTACATGGTTGAAGAGGTCGCCTCATGGTTCGAGACGCCGCTGTCCTCAGCGGCACCTGTCACGCCGATTGCACTCTACGCAGCCAGTCGCCCCGACCTCGTGTTTGAGCTTGCAAGCGGTCACGTCGACCCCGAAGTGCTATTGTCGGAGTTCGACCCCGACTGGCGCGAACAGTACCGGTCAGACTTCGAGGTGTTCGAGGCGGGCGACGGTAATCACTCGATTCGTATGAAGGATTGATGGTGAGTAAAGGCCTCGAGTCCCCGTACACAAAGGGTACGCCAGACTGGGATGCTCTCTACCGTGCGCGCGGCGACGACGTCGGGAACTCGCGGCCCTTCTTCACCGGCGACGTATTCACGAACCTGCAGCTCCCGGGATCAACGGGCAGGACGAAGTCTCGCTCGGTTATCATTCTTCAACACCCGTGCTCCATGCGCAGGAACGGCGTCGACCTCGCCTGGCAGGTCCTCGTCGCTGAGGTGACAAACCGCAAGCAGATCAACGAACAGGGTTGGGTCAACGGCAACTACAACCTCATGCCGCTGCCTGACATCCGCCCAGAGGTGACAAACCAGAGCCGGAACCAGGCCGCTAACTTCGACAACCTCTACACGATCGCACCAGCTCTGCTGGCCTCGCGCATTGCCTCACTGTCACCGTTCGGCGTCAACCTACTTCTTCAACGGTGGGTGCACTACAACTCCCGAGTCGTCGTGCCCACCCACACATTCCACGAGCAAACCGTTGCTTTCTATGAGGAGGCCGACCTCATTGAGGAGTGGTGTGAGGAGTCGGGCGGCGCGGATCTACAGGCGGAGACGCAAGCGTGCCTCGACTGGCTGCGCATCGACAGGGACGGCTCGACATATCAGGAGATGCTGAAGAACCCGCAGTCGCACAGTACGATCCGCCGGGCGATGCGCAAGGAGTTGCGCGACCGGAACCGCGCTTGACAAGGATGAGCCCTACCAAAGGCTCGCCCCATACGTGAACCGCGGCCGACGGTCTAGACATCACGCTAGGGCCGTAGGTTCTCAGCCCTGAGCGCGCCGAGAGCGCAGGGCCGCACCCTTGGCGTGGGCGACACGTCCCAGCTCCTCCTGGAAGGCGCGCATGGCGGCACGGATGCGCTGCGCCTCCTGGCCCTGCCCGGCGCCGAGGATCCGGGCGGCCAGCAGCCCGGCGTTGCGGGCCCCGCCGATGGACACGGTGGCGACCGGTACCCCGGCGGGCATCTGGACGATGGACAGCAGGGAGTCCATGCCGTCCAGGTGCGCCAGCGGCACGGGCACGCCGATGACGGGCAGCTCGGTGACGGCGGCGAGCATGCCCGGCAGGTGGGCGGCACCGCCGGCGCCCGCGATGATGACGCGCAGGCCCCGCTCGCTGGCGCCGCGCCCGTAGTCGATCATCTCGGTGGGCATGCGGTGGGCGGAGACGACGTCGGCCTCGTAGGCGATGGCGAGCTCGTCGAGGGCGTCGGCGGCCGCCTGCATCGTGGGCCAGTCGGAGTCCGAGCCCATGACGATGCCGACGACGGGGTGGGTGGTGGTGCTCATGAGGGTCCTTCCAGGGTGGGAGTCGGGAGGGGTCAGGCCTCGCCGCGCAGGACGGCGACGACGGCGCGGGCACGGCGCAGGGCCTCGTCCACCGCCTCGGGGGCGGACGCCGCGGACGGGTCGCCCGGGACGGTGACATTGACGTGCCCGAGCTTGCGTCCGGGGCGCCACTGCTTGCCGTAGAGGTGGATCCTGGCGGCGGGGTCGGCCGCGAGCGCCCGCGCCCAGGCCCCCGCCAGGGGCTCCCGCTCGCCGCCGAGCACGTTGACCATGACGGTGGTGGCCGCCGTCGGCTCGGTGGAGCCCAGCGGCAGGTCGAGCACGGCCCGCAGGTGCTGGGCGAACTGGCTGGTGAGCGCACCGTCCTGGGTCCAGTGGCCCGAGTTGTGGGGGCGCATGGCGAGCTCGTTGACGAACAGGCGGGTGGGCTCGCCTGCCGTCTCGACGGCGAAGAGCTCGACGGCGAGGACGCCGGTGACGTCGAAGCGCTCGGCGACGGCCAGGGCGGTGGCGCGGGCGAGCGCGGCGGCGTCGGAGTCCAGGCCGGGTGCGGGGGCGATGACCTCGGCGCACATGCCGTCGACCTGACGGGACTCGACGACGTCCCACACGGCTGTCTCGCCGCTGGGGCTGCGCGCCAGGAGCACGGCGAGCTCTCGGGTGAAGGGCACGGCCTGCTCAACGAGGAGGCTGGTGACGGCCGCCCCGCCGAGGCTGCCTCCCCCGCCCGCGGCGGGGCCGCCGGAGCGCCCGGCCCCCGCCGCGGCGGTGGCACTGATCCACGTGGCGGCCTCGCCGTCGTCCAGCTCGGCGGCCGAGCGCACGAGCAGCACGCCGTGGCCGTCGTAGCCGCCACGGGGTGTCTTGAGGACGAGGGGCCAGCCGTGGCGCGCGGCGAGGTCCTCGATGCCCGCCCGGATCTGCTGGACGGTGCCGGACACCTCCGCCCAGGCCGGCTGAGGGGCGTCGATACGCGCCATGGCACGACGCATGGCGATCTTGTCGCGGGCGAGCAGAAGGGCATCCGGGCCGGGGTGGACGCGCACGCCCTCACCGACCAGCGTGGCCAGCAGCTCGGAGTCCTGGTGCTCGTGCTCGAAGGTGAGGACGTCGGCGGGGGCGAGGGACTGGGCACGGGTGGCCGTGGCCTCCTCGGCCGCGCCCGCACCGGCAACAAGCGCGCGCACGGCGACGGCGTCGTCGGCCGCACCCACGGGGGCGTCGACCACCACCTGGGCGGTGGAGCCGTCGGGGGCCTCGACGAGCGCGCGCAGGTGGATGCCCAGGGCGCTGGCCTCCTCCTGCATCATGCGGGCCAGCTGCCCGCCGCCGATGACGGCGACGACAGGGGCGCCGGTGGGACGACGGGCGGGGTCGGCGGCCGTGGGTGCGCTCACGTCGTCCAGGCTACCCGGCCACGTACGCTGAGGCCGTGCCCGCCCCCTCCTCCGAGCCGCCCCGCCCCGCGCGCTGCCGTGAGCGGCTGCCCCGCACCGTCCAGGTCCTGCTCGTGTGGGCCGCCTGCACCGCCCTGACCTTCCTGCTGGCGCGTCTGGGAGCGCAGGACACGCCCGCCACCCCCTGGGCGGGGGCCCGCCCCTCCTGGGCTGAGCACCTGTCCTTCTGGGACGCGGGCTGGTACGCCCGTATCGAGTCCGAGGGCTACCCCAGCGAGCTGCCGGTGGACGGCAGCGGCCGGGTGACGCAGTCCACCTGGGCCTTCATGCCGATGCTGCCGACGCTGGCCGGGCTGCTGACGTGGACGGGGGCCTCCTTCTACGTACGGGCCGCGCTCGTGTCCCTTGCGGCCTCAGCGGTGGCGGCGGTGGCCGCCGACCGCTGGCTCGCCCGGCGCACGGGCGCCGAGGTATCCCTGTGGGCCGTGGCCCTCGTGTGGTCCTCACCCTGCGCCCTCGTCCTTCAGAGCGCCTACGCCGAGCCGCTCGCCCTGGCCCTGGTCGCCGGGGTGCTGCTGGCGGCGGACCGCCGCCGCTTCCTACTGGCCCTGCCCCTGGTCCCCCTGGCGGCCCTGTCGCGGCCGGTGGGGCTCCCCCTGGCCGCCGGGCTGGGCCTGTGGTGGCTGCTGGAGCTGCTGCGCTCGCGTGACCTGCTGCCGACGGCGGTGCGCGCCCCGCTCGCCCTCACCCTGGGGGCCAACCTGTCCGCACGGCAACGCCTGCACCTGCTGGGGCTGACGGTCGTGGCCCTGGCCTCGGCGCTGCTGTGGCCGGCACTCGCCTGGGCATGGACCGGCCGGATGGACGCCTACACGGCCACGGAGACCGCCTGGCGGGGCTCGCACCTCATCCCCTTCACGCCCTGGGCGGTGCGCTCGGGCTGGTGGGTCGGCGACCACCTGGGGCCGGTGCTCCTGCTGGGGGTGCTCACGCTGGCAGGGGCGGCCCTGGGCTCGCGGTTCCTGCGCTCCATGGGGGCAGCCGCGTGGACCTGGTGCGTGGGCTACGTGGTCTACCTGCTCGTCTTCTTCGACCCGACGACGTCGCTGCTGCGGCTGCTGCTGCCCCTGGTCCCGCTGGGCTGGGCGCTGGCGGCGGCGCTCGCCCGCCACCACGGGCGCCGCGGCCTCGTGCTGGCGGGCGTGGGATGCGTCATCGGCCAGGCGCTGTGGATCAGCTGGGTGTGGGACCTGTCGAGCGTGTCGATCCAGTGGGTGCCCTGACGGGCTGTCCTCCCCGTCCCCGTTCCCCGGCATCCGGCGGCCCACGCCTTAGGATCACGGCCGTGTCTGCCATGCCAGAGCCCTCCCGCCGCACGTCTGTGCGTGAGCGCGTCGTCGCCTGGGTGCGCGAGTTCCTCCAGTTCGGTCTCGTGGGCGCCCTCGCCTTCGTCGTCGATGCCGGGCTGTTCAACCTCTTCCAGCACGGGCCGACCGGTTTCCTCGCCGGCCACCCCAACACCGCCAACGTGCTCAGTGCGACGATCGCGACGGTCTTCTCCTGGGTCGCCAACCGCCTGTGGACCTACCGGGGCCGCACCCGCGACAACGTCGCCCGGGAGGCCCTGCTCTTCGCCTTCGCCAACATCGGTGGCGTGCTCATCACCCAGTTCTGCCTGTTCTTCACCCACGAGGTCCTGCGGCTGACCTCGCCGTTGGCGGACAACGTCGCCGCCTACGTCGTCGGCTTCGCCCTGGGCACGGCCTTCCGCTTCGTCTTCTACCACTACATCGTCTTCACCGGCACCGCCCAGTGCCCGGACTCGCCCGGCTCGGTCACCGTCGCCGTCGTCGGCGGGGCCCCGGCGACCCGTCCGCTCAGCCGGGGGACCGTGCCGGACCCCTCGTCCGAGACCTGCCCCGGCCCCGCGCTCCCGCCCTCCAGCCGTCCGGGTGGCTCAGGGCGCGCGGAGCAGTGAGGCCCGCCCGGGCTGGTCGGCTCCTTCAGAAGCGGCGTCGGCGTCCCACGCTCACCAGCGCCCCCTGCGGCAGGACCTTGTCCGGGTCCAGCGTCTTGGGCACCGCGTTGAGCAGGACGGAGAAGACCGGTGGGCGCCTCTGGGAGAGCTCGATACGGCCGCCGTCGGCCTCGATGAGGTTGCGGGCCAGCGCCAGGCCCACGCCGGTGGAGCCGTGGCCGGAGACCGCGCGCTCGAAGATCGTCGGAGCCAGGTCGTCGTCCACCCCCGGCCCCTCGTCGGCGATGTCGATGAAGACGCCGTGTCCGCCGTTGGCGCTGCGCACGCTCACCGTCGTCGTGCCCGCCCCGTAGCGCAACGAGTTCTCCAGGCAGGTGGCCAGCACCTGGGCCAGTGAGCCCGGCGTCGCCAGGACCGGCATCCCCACCTCGTCGCTCATGACGAGGCGGCGGCCCGCCGCGGCGAAGGACGGGCCCCACTCCTCGCGCTGCTGGTCCAGGACGTCCACCAGCCGCAGGGCCTCCGTGGAGCCGCCGCCCTTGCGGCGCGAGACCTTGAGCAGGTCCTCGACGACGCCGACGAGACGGTCGACCTGCTCGATGCAGGCTCGCGCCTCCACCCGCACCTCCTCCTGGTCGGTGATCATCTCGATCTCCTCCAGGCGCAGCTCGAGGGAGGTCAGGGGTGTGCGCAGCTGGTGCGAGGCGTCGGAGGCGAACTGCCTCTCAGCGGCGAGGCGGCCCGCCACCCGTTCGGCCGAGCGCACGAGCTCGGCCTGGACGAGGTCGATCTCCTCGATGCCCGAGGTGCGCAGGCGCGGGCGCACCTGACCCGAGCCGAGCTGCTCCGCCTCCGCCGCGAGGTAGATGAGGGGCGCCTGGATGCGGCGCGAGCCCCGGGCGGCGACGACGTAGGCGGTCATGGCGGCCACGAGCGCCAGACCCACGATCGCCAGCACGACGGTGACGATGATGGGGATGCGCTCTGCGGTGTCGTCCATGAAGCGCAGAGCCACCAGGACCCAGGCGGTGCCCAGCGGCAGCCCCAGCAGGACCACGGCCACGGTGACCGCGCCCATCGTCATCTGCATGGCGCGGCGTCGCACCTCATCCTCCTCCCCGACCCGCACGGGGCCGGCACGTACGCGCCCGCTGTGGCCGGGCCGGCGGTGTGCGGCTCAGACCGCCAGGCGGTAGCCGGTGCCCTCGGCGACGAGCAGCGCCGGGTCGGCCTCGTCGTCGTCGAGCTTGCGGCGCAGCCACGTCACGTGCATGGCCAGCGCCTGCTCGGAGCCGGTCGGGTCCTCGCCCCAGACCTCCTTGCGGATGTCCTCGGAGCTGACGACGGCCCCGGCCCCGCGCACGAGCACCCGCAGGAGCTCGAACTCGCGGGTGGACAGCTGCAGCTCGCGCGTGCCCACGAAGGCGCGGTGGGCGGCGACGTCGACACGCACCTGCCCGACGACGAGCTCGTCCTCCGTGACCTCGCCGGAGGCGCGACGCACCTGGGCGCGCACGCGGGCCAGCAGCTCGGCCAGGCGGAAGGGCTTGGTGACGTAGTCGTCCGCCCCGGCGTCGAGGCCGACGACGAGGTCGCCCTCCTCCGAGCGGGCGGTGAGCATGAGGATCGGGGTGCTCAGGCCCTGGGCACGCACCTGCCGCGCGACGTCGAGGCCGTCGATATCGGGAAGACCGAGGTCGAGCACGATGATGTCGGCCTCTGCGACCTCCTCCAGCGCTCGCGCTCCGGTGCCGTAGGCGCGCACGGTATAGCCCTCGCGGCCGAAGGCACGCGCCAGGGGCTCGGAGATTGCGGGATCGTCCTCGACGAGCAGCACGGTGGTCATACCCGGATCGTATGGGACGGCTCCCCGTTGCGCCACGACGCGGGCACGATCGGTGCCTCCCGTCCCGCCTGGCGGCCCCGGAGGCTGTCGACGCTCAGGCCTTCGCCAGCGACCAGGGGACGATGTTGCCCAGCCCCTTGGCCACGACCTCCTTGCACTCGCTGACCCGGTAGCGGGCGGCCTCGGGACCGTTCATGAGGGCGCGGGCGGTCGGCTCGTCCATGCGGATGCCGCCCGGCTCCGCGGTGTCGACCAGTCGCGAGGCCAGGTTGACGGTGGGGCCGAAGACGTCGCCCGAGCGGGAGACGACCCGTCCCTGCACAAGGCTGGCGCGCACGTGCATGGGCACCGGCCCGGACTGGAGCTCACGCACCAGGGCCGTGACGACGTCGGCGGCGGTGACGACGTCGTCGGCGATGTACATGACGGCGTCCCCGATGGTCTTGACGACGCGGGCGCCGCGGGAGGTGACGACGTCACGCGCCGTCGTCTCGAAGTCGTTGAGCATGGTCTCCAGCTGGGTGCGCCCCATCGTCTGGGCCCGCTGGGTGAAGGCCACGATGTCGACGAAGCCCAGTGAGCGGGTGAGCGGGTAGAGGTCGGGGCCGGCCTCCTCCCGTCCGCGGCCGGAGACCTCCGCGTCCGTGCGACCGAGCAGAGCGGCCATGTGGCGGCTCCACACGTAGTCCAGCTGGGAGCGCAGCGAGGCGGTCATCTCGTCGACGTGGTCGAGGACGACGAGCCGGGCGGCGGTGTCGTCCAGGTGGAGCCGCTGGACGACGTCGGCCACGAAGGTCTCGAGCTGCCACAGCACGAGGCGGTCCATCGTGTAGGACTGGGCGCGCAGCATCTCGAAGACGCTGGAGGCGGCCAGGCCCCCGCCCGGGGCGGACGGGGAGGGCAGGCCGTCGTCCTTGTCGTCGATGAGGTCGGCGACCCCGCGCAGCGCCTCGACGTCACGCTCGGTGAAACGCACGTCGTCGGGGCGCACGTCCGCGAATCCCATGGCCCGCCAGAAGTGCCGGGCGACGTCGACGCTCGTGCCCGCGCTCTCGGCCAGCTGCGCGAGGGTGAGGCTGGGGCGGCCTCCCAGCAGGAGCCGTTCGTGGCGGCTGAGGGTGGCGTCGTAGGTGGAGCGCGGGACGCCTGCCGGGCCGGGCTGGGGGGCGGGTGCGCTGCGTGGGCCGGAACTCTCCGAGTCCGCGGCGTCACCACTCTCGACCTCGGCCCCCCTCTCGGGCCTCCTGTGCTCAGTCACCCGCGAATCGTAGCCCAGGTCACACACTCGTGCTCAATCGAACAGGGCGGGAGATGACACCGTGACTGAACGCGTGTGGTAGACGTCCCCCGCGGCCACGCTCCGCCGTCCGCCGTCGGGCTGCTCGACGACGAGCGCGGGGGTGATGTCGACCGCCCGCCCCTCCAGCGCCTCTCCCCCGGGCAGGTCGACCTGCACCTCCTGCCCCAGGGTGAGGCAGGCCTTCCGCAGCTCGTGGAGCAGCCCGGCGGCGGGCCGCCCGCCGTCGGCCTCCCACTGCCCCACCCGGGCAGCCAGGGCGCTGCCCAGCGGAGTGAGCAGGTCCTCGGGGCCCAGGTCGGCGCCCGCCAGGCGCAGCGAGCCCGCCCACGGCACGGGCAGGTCCGGCACCTCCTGGCTCACGTTGACGCCGATGCCCAGGACGACGGCGGCGGCCTGCTCGCGGTTCGTCGGCACCTCCTCGGGAGCGCAGCGGGCCGTCTGCGCCACTTCGGCGAGGATGCCGCAGACCTTGCGGGCCCGGCCCCAGCCCGCGACCGGCTCGAGGGCGGCGCCGTGCGCGGGCACGAGCAGGACGTCGTTGGGCCACTTGGTGCGCACGCTCCACGCCGAGCCCGCGGCGGCCAGGACCCGCGCCAGGGCGTCGTGCACCGCCAGGCCCGCCAGCAGCGGCAGCCACGGCAGGCAGGAGGCGGGCACGAGGGGCCGCAGGACGACCGACAGGAGCAGGGCGCCCTCGTCGGGTGTCTGCCAGCTGCGTCCGCACCGGCCCCGGCCCGCGGCCTGGCTCCGTGCCCGCAGGGCCGACAGGTGCGGCCACTGGCGTGTGGCGGCCGCGGGGTCGCGGGTGAGGGCGTCAACGAGGTCGCTGTTGGTCGAACCGGTCCGCGTGACGGTGACGAGGGGAGCCAGTGCCGGTGCGGGCTCCGCGTGGGACAGGGCGTCGTCGCAGCTCATGGGCACGAGGCTAGACGAAGAGTCCCGGGACGCTGCGCCTAGGGTGGGCCCGTGAGCCCCGCCGCGCTGATCCTCGCCTCCCAGTCCTCCGGTCGCCTCGCCACCCTGCGCGCCGCCGGCCTTCGCCCGGTCGTTGACGTCTCGGACGTGGACGAGCCCGCGGTGCTGGACGAGCTCGCCCGCGGGCGCGCGCACAGCGGGGCGCCGGGCCCGACCCCCGCCGAGCAGGTCCTGGCCCTCGCCCGGGCCAAGGCCCTGGACGTCGCCCGCCGCAGCCGCCCCGTCGAGGGCGCCGCCACCGTCGTCGTCGGCTGTGACTCGATGCTGGAGATCCACGGGCAGGTCGTGGGCAAGCCGCGTACCGACGCGGCCGTGCGCGAGCGCTGGGCCGCTCTGGCGGGCGCCACCGGGGTGCTGCACACCGGGCACAGCCTCGTGCGCCTGGGCGAGGACGGCGCCGAGGCCGCCGTGGCGCAGACGGCGGAAGGGGTGTCCTCCACGGTCGTGCACTTCGGCTCGCCCACCCCCGAGGAGGTCGAGGCCTACATCGCCTCGGGCGAGCCGCAGTGGTGCGCGGGCGCCTTCACCATCGACGGCTACGGCGGTGCCTTCATCGAGGGGGTCGAGGGCGACCCGCACGGGGTCGTGGGCATCTCCCTGCCTCTGCTGCGCCGCCTCCTGGCGCAGCTGGGGGTGACGTGGACGCACCTGTGGGACCTGCCGTCCGGCGGGGCGCAGGACGGCTCCGCCCGTGGCGCGGACGCGCCCGCATGAGGCGGCTGCTCGTCGCCTCCCGTACCGCCACCTCCCTGCGGCTGGCCCGCTCGGCCCGCACCCTGGGCCTTGGAGTCGTCGGCGTGTTCACCGCCGCCGACCGTGACAGCCTGTGGCTGCGGGCCCTGGACGACGTCGTCCAGGTCGAGGCATATGACGACGTCGACGCCCTCGTCGCCGCCGCCCTGGCCCTGAGGGCTGACGCCCTGCACCCCGGTGTCGGCTTCGCCGCCGAGTCCGCCGCCCTCGCCCGGGCGGTGGCGGCCGCGGGACTGACCTGGGTGGGGCCCTCACCCGAGGCGCTGGAGCTCCTGAGCGACAAGCGGGCGCTGGCGCGCCTGGCCGGGGGGCTGGGCGTTCCCACGCCCCTGACGCTGGCGGTCACCGGCCCGCGGAGCCTCGACGAGGCGCTTGCGCTCGTGGAGGGCCCCGCGGTCCTCAAGACGGTGCACGGCGGCGGCGGGCGCGGCGTCCTCCTCCTGCCGGGCGCCGGGGACCCGGGGCGGGGCCGGGCGGCGCGCGACGCCCTGTCCGCGCTCACGGGCATGGGGCCGCTCCTGCTGCAGGAGGCGGTCACCGGTGCCCGCCACGTCGAGGTGCAGGCGCTCGCCGACGCCTGCGGGCGCGTCGTCACCCTGGGCACGCGCGAGTGCTCGGTGCAGCGCCGCTCCCAGAAGCTCATCGAGGAGGCCCCGGCGCCCTTCCTGGCGGAGCCGGTCCGCCGGGCGTTGGAGGAGCGCACGCGCGCGCTGCTGGGCGCCTCCGGCCTGGTGGGGACCGCCACCTGCGAGTTCCTCCTGCCCGCCGGGGGTGCCGACCCCCTGCTGCTGGAGGTCAACGCCCGTCTGCAGGTCGAGCACGCGGTGACGGAGGAGGTCACGGGCACCGACCTCGTGCGCGCCCAGCTGCTGCTGGCGCAGGGGCGGGACCTGGGTGAGGTGCTCGGCCTGGAGGCGGGGGCGCAGCGCGTGGGTGTGCGCGGCCACGCCGTCGAGGCGCGCGTGTACGCCGAGGACCCGGACACGCTGCTGCCCGAGCACGGTGAGCTGCTGGGTCTGGAGGTGCCCCTGAGCCTGGAGGCCGAGCGCCGACGTGTCGCCTCGGGACGTCCGGCCGGGCCGGTGCGCCTGCGCACGGAGCGCTCGCTCTTCCCGGGTGACGCGCTGGTCGGGGCGGTCTCGGACCCGCTCGCGCTGCTGGTGGCCGCCGGTGAAGAGCGCGCGACGGCGCTGGACGCCCTGGACGAGGCCCTGGCGGGGGTGAGCACCCGGGGTGTGCGCACGCTGGTGCCGCTGCTGCGTGAGGCCCTGGCCCATCCGGGGCTGCGCGCCGCGTCGGGCTACACGGTGACGACCCGCTGGCTCGAGGAGGTGCTGCGCCCGGCTGCCGGTGCCCCGCCAGGGCCGGGGCCCGGGCAGCCGGACGACGGGCAGCCGGGGCCCGGGCAGGCGGACGGCGGGCGGGCCGGGTCGCGCGCCT
>CALEXZ010000083.1 GCA_937926195.1 uncultured Actinomyces sp. | reverse complement strand
GGCTACCCCCGCATCGGCCCCGACCGCGAGCTCAAGCGCGCCGTCGAGTCCTACTGGGCCGGGCGCAGCGACGTCGCGACCCTGCGCGCCGAGGCCGCCGCGCTGCGCTCGCGCACCCGCGCCCACCTGCGAGAGCTGGGCCTGACCGGTGAGGCCGCCGTCCCGGCCGACTTCACCTACTACGACCAGGTCCTGCAGGTCACGACCGCCTTCGGCGTGCTGCCTGAGCGCTTCACGGACCTGGCAGGCGCCGCCGCCCCCGGCTCCGAGCACCGCGGCACCGACCTCGACGGCTTCTTCACCGCCGCGCGGGGTGAGGGCGAGCGCGCCGCCCTGGAGATGACGAAGTGGATGGACTCCAACTACCACTACCTCGTCCCCGAGATCGGCCCGGACACCGTCATCGACTACCGGCCCGGCTTCGGCGGCATCGACCCCACGGACGGTCCCGTCGCCCAGGTCCTGGAGGCCCTCGCCGCCGGCGAGGACGCACCCCGGCCCGTCGTCGTCGGCCCGGTGAGCTACCTGCTGCTGGCCAAGGCGGCCGACGGCGCCCCCGACGGCTTCCACCCCCTGGACCGGCTCGACGACGTCCTGCACGCCTACGGCCACCTGCTCGCCGACCTGTGGGCCGCCGGAGCCGGCTGGGTCCAGCTCGACGAGCCCGCCCTCGTCAGCGACGCCTGGGACGTGGAGCGTGAGCGCGTCCTGGAGGTGACGGCGCGCGCCTACACGTGGCTGTCGGCCATCGCCGAGCGCCCCCAGATCCTCCTGGCCGCCGGCTACGGCAGCCTCGGTGACGCCCTGCCGGTCGTCGCCTCCACGGGCGTGGAGGCGGTGGCCGTCGACCTCGTCGCCGGGGCGCTGCCCGAGGCCGCCGACCTCGCCGGCCTGGCGGGCCGCACCCTCGTGGCCGGTGTCGTCTCCGGCCGCAACGTGTGGCGCTGCGACCTGGCCGCCGCCCTGGACACCCTCGAGGCGCTGCGCGCCGCCCTGCCCGCCGACGCCCGTCTCGTCGTCGGCACCTCCACCTCCCTGCAGCACGTGCCCCACGACGCGGCCCGGGAGACGGGCATCGACGAGGACGTGCGCTCCTGGCTCGCCTTCGCCGACCAGAAGATCGTCGAGGTCAGTACCCTGGCGGCCGGCCTGCGCCAGGGGCGTGAGGCCGTCGCCCCCGCCCTGGAGGAGGACGCCCGCCTGCGGGCCGCCCGCGCCGCCCACCCGGGGGTCCGACGCGAGGACGTGCGCGCGGCGGTGGCCGGGGTGACCCAGGCGGACCGCATCCGCGCCCCCTACGAGGAGCGCCGCGCCGCCCAGCAGGAGAGGCTGGGCCTGCCGCTGCTGCCCACCACGACCATCGGCTCCTTCCCCCAGACGCCCGAGATCCGCCGGGCGCGTGCGGACCACCGGGCCGGACAGCTCGACGACGCCGGCTACGAGCTCGCCATGCGCGAGGAGATCGCCTCGGTCGTCAGGCTCCAGGAGGAGATCGGGCTGGACGTGCTCGTCCACGGCGAGGCCGAGCGCAACGACATGGTGCAGTACTTCGCCGAGCTTCTGGACGGCTGCGCCACCACCGTCCACGGCTGGGTCCAGTCCTACGGTTCGCGCTGCACCCGCCCCTCCGTCCTGTGGGGCGACATCAGCCGGCCCGCGCCGATGACGGTCGGCTGGACGAGCTACGCCCAGTCCCTGACCGACAAGCCGCTCAAGGGCATGCTCACGGGGCCGGTGACGATCATGGCCTGGTCCTTCGTGCGTGACGACGTGCCGCGCGCCGAGGTCGCCGACCAGCTCGGGCTGGCCCTGCGCGCCGAGGTCACGGACCTGGAGGCCGCGGGCATCGCCGTCATCCAGGTCGACGAGCCCGCGATCCGCGAGACGCTGCCGCTGCGGGTCGCGGACCGTCCCGCCTACCTCGAGTGGTCGGTCGGCTCCTTCCGCCTGGCCACGGGTGGGGCGGCTCCCGCCACGCAGGTCCACACGCACCTGTGCTACTCCGAGTTCGACGTCGTCATCGACGCCGTGGACCACCTGGACGCGGACGTGACCTCCATCGAGGCCTCCCGCTCGCGCATGGACATCCTGCCTGCCGTCGCCGCGCACGGCTTTGAGCGGCAGCTGGGCCCGGGCGTGTGGGACATCCACTCCCCGCGCGTGCCCAGCGTCGAGGAGTGCCGCGACCTGCTGGAGCGGGCCGTCGACGCCCTGGGGGTGGCGCGCCTGTGGGCCAACCCCGACTGCGGACTCAAGACCCGCCGGTACGAGGAGACGCGCGAGTCCCTGAAGAACCTGGTGGAGGCGACGGCCCGGGTGCGCTCCGCGCACGCCCAGGACTGAGGCCCGGGAACTGAGGCCCGGGTTCACAGACCCCGGCACTGAGGCCCGAGTACACGGCCCGGGCACCGAGGCCCGAGTACACAGGCCCGGCCTCAACAGCCCCGACAGCGCGGTGGCGCCCCAGCCCTTCAAGGGCCGGGGCGCCACCGTCGGTATGTGAGGCTCAGACGGTGATGGCGTGGGCAGCCTCGACGGCCATGCGCACCAGGGACTCGTCGGTGCGCTGGGGCTCGCCCGGCGTCAGGCCCGGCACCGAGCAGCGCATGTGGATCTCGCGCGCACCCGTGGCGGCGATGACCTCCGCCGTCGTCTCGGGACGCACCGTTCCGGCGACGATGACCGTGGGGCCGCCGGAGCTCACGAGCCCGCGCAGCACCTCGGCACCCTCCAGGGCGGTGGGGGCGCCGCCGGAGGTAAGGACCGCGCTCACGCCGAGCCCGTCGAGGTCGCCGTAGGCCTCGACGAGGTCCCGGGTCTGGTCCAGGGCCTTGTGGAAGGTGACGGGGGCGCCGTCGGCCGTGGCGACGAGCAGCCGCAGCAGGCCGCGGTCGATGGTGTGCTCTTCGGTGAGCGCCCCGACGACGAAGCCGAGGTCGACGGCCGGGGGGAGCGGCTGGCCGGCGGAGCCGACGGGCTGTGGACGCGTGTACTCGCTCATCTCACGCCCGAGGGCGGCGATGCGGCGCACGTCGGCGATCATCGCGCGCCCCTCGTCAGAGCTGAAGACGAAGGAGCCACCACGCGGGCGGATCATGATGCGCAGGCCCAGGGGGATGGCCGCGGGGGTCGAGACCCAGTGAGGCCCGGCCAGGGCGCGCCGCTCGGCGATCTCCTCGGCAGCGGCGAAGATCGCGGCCTCGACGGAGCCGATGGAGGGTGTGGTGCCCCCCGCCGCGAGGTTGTCGCACAGCTCGGCGCGGTCGGCCCCGGCCCGGGCGGACAGGCGCACGCCCTCGGCGTTCTCGGTGCAGATCTCGACGGCCACGTGGCCGGGGTGGTACCAGCGCCTGTCGGCCGCGCGGATGTTGAGGTGCCGCAGGGAGGGGGCGGAGTCGGTCAGGCGCATGGCGTTCATGGGCAGAGTGTGTCATGCAGCACTCTCGCTGTGACGCAGTCTGAGGGTCTTCCTCAGCTTGTCGTCCCCGACTTGGGCTGGGTGGGCGCGCACGGGCGAGGGCGGGGCGTGCCCGGCGAGACGCTGGGGTGCGGCGGCTTATGGTGGAGGTCCCAAGACGTGACGCAGCGTCGCCAAAGTCTGGCGGCGAAGGTTAGGCTCCCCTACGCTGCCCGTTGCTCCCGACGGCGCGCTCCCGTGACCGGCAACGAGAGAAGAAGCCATGGCCAGATCCCCCCGTGCCCCCAAGGTCCCCGTCGGCACCCGCGCCGGGGCACGAGCCAACGCCGCCTCCTTCCTTCTGACCGTCCTCGCCGGACTCGCCTCGGGATGGACCCTCATCAGCCTCGGGCGCGGCCTGGGCGCCGTCACCGAGGGCCTCCTGGGCGCCTCCGACGGCGGCGCCTGGCGCGGCCACCTCATGAGCGCCGTCCTGGGGGCGCTGCTCGCCGGGGCCTGCCAGCTCGCCGTCGAGCTCATCGCCCGCGCCAGCGCCGCCAGCCAGGAGGGAGGGATCCGCGCCAAGGCCCTGGGGCACCTCTTCGCCCTCGGCCCCGGCCGGGCCCGCGAGCACCGCAGCGGTGCCACCGTCTCCCTGCTCACCGACGGCGCCGAACGCGTCGCCCTCTACCGCCAGACCTTCCTCGCCCCCACCGTCGCCGCGGTCCTGTCCCCGGCGCTCGTCCTCGTCCTGCTCGCCGTCACCGTGGACTGGGTGCCCGCCGTCGTCCTCGCCGTCGCCGTCGTCCTCATCCCCGGCTTCATCGGTGTCTTCCACTCCAAGGTGCGCCGCTCCTCCTCCGGCTCGCGCCGCCAGCGCACCCGCCTGAGCGCCGAGTACCTCGACGCGATCCAGGGGCTGACCACCCTCGTGCTGGCCCGCGCGGCCCGACGCACCCACGAGAACCTCAAGCAGGAGGGGGAGGCCAACCGTCGTGCGGTCATGGGGCTGCTCGCCGGCAACCAGCTCGTCATCCTCCTCACCGACAGCCTCTTCTCCCTCTTCTTCGTCACCGCCTCCGCCGCCATGGCCATGGGCCGGCTCGGTGCGGGCGCCATCAGCGTCGGTGACGCCCTCGCCATCGTCCTCGTCTCCTACGTGCTGCTTGAGCCCCTCGACCGGGTGGGGGCCTTCTTCTACGTCGGCATGGGTGGTCTGGCCAACCAGCGGGCGCTGCGCGCCCTGCTGGCCACCGAGCGCAGCACCGCGGACCCGCTGCCCGAGGGTGCGAGCCTGCGCGAGCCCGCCCCGCCCGCCGCCGGCGCCCAGGGGGCGCGCCTGAGCCTGTCCGGGCTCAGCGCCACCTGGGACGAGACCGCCCCCACCGTCCTCGACGACGTCAACCTCGTGGTCGAGCCGGGCGAGCGCGTGGCCGTCGTCGGCCCCTCCGGTGCAGGCAAGTCCACCCTCGTCTCCCTCGTCTCCGGGGACCTGCTGCCCGCCCACGGCACCCTGCGCGTGGACGGCACCGCCCTGACCGCCGCCACCCAGGACGAGGTCCGTGCCGCCAGCGCCGTCGTCGCCCAGACCACCTGGCTGTTCACCGGCAC
>CALEXZ010000082.1 GCA_937926195.1 uncultured Actinomyces sp. | reverse complement strand
ACCAGGGCTACCAGGGTCAGCCCTATCCGCAGGGACAGGCGTACCAGGGCCAGCCCCTGTACCCGATGATGCAGAACACCGAGAAGAACAACCTGGGCAACTGGGCCGTGGGCCTGGGCGTCGCCTCCGTCCTCTGCTGCGGTATCTTCACCGGTATCCCGGCCGCCATCCTGGGCTACCTGGGCCTGCAGGCCTGCAACGAGGGACGCGCCAGCAACAAGGGCGTCGCCATCACGGGCATCGTCCTGGGCGGACTGTCGATCGTGGCGATGATCGCCGCCTACGCCCTCGGCATGTATGACTCCATCCTGTCCTGACGCCGGATCCGCAGCCCGGGGCGCTCACACGCACCCGGGCTCGGACCGTCGTCGACGCGGGTTATGGGTGGCCGTCCTCATCGCGTCCTTCCTTCCCGGGGCCCTGCCGATCACGGCGACGCTGCTGCGGGGGCCGGGTTCGGGCATCGAGTTGTGCCCGGTGCACCTGGTCTCGGGCTTCTGGTGCCCGCTGTGCGGCGGCACCCGCTCCCTGTACTCGCTCCTGCACGGCGACGTCACCGCGGCCCTCGGCTACAACCCCATCGCGCCGGTGGTCCTGCTCCTGGGAGCGGCCGTCGCGGGGCGCTGGCTGCTGGGCCGACGCGCAGGGGCGCTGCGCCCCCCTCTGAGCGGACGTGAGATGGCCGTCGTGCTGTGCCTCCTCGCGGCCTTCGGCGTCCTGCGCAACCTGCCCGGCATGTGGACCTACCTGGGGCCGCTGCTGGGACCACCCGGATGAGCACGCGTGAGAGGAAGCGAACGTGACTACTTCGTCCCCGTCGGGTGTCCCGTCCCCCCTGGGTGATCTGGCCCAGCGCCTTAAGCGCGACAGCAACGGGCTGGTCGCCGCCATCATCCAGCAGTACGACACCCGGGAGGTGCTCATGCTGGGCTGGATGGACGACGAGGCCCTGCGCCGCACCCTCACGCAGGGCCGTGTCACCTTCTGGTCGCGCTCCCGCCAAGAGTACTGGCGCAAGGGCGACACCTCCGGCCACTACCAGTACGTCAAGAGCGTGAGCATCGACTGCGACGGTGACGCGCTGCTCATCGAGGTCGACCAGGTCGGGGCGGCCTGCCACACGGGGGCACGCACGTGCTTCCTCACCGGAGGCGACCTCGACGCCGTCGTCGGCTCCCGCAGCTGAGCGGCAGTCGGCTCACAGGCGGATTTGCCAGGCCGCACCGACACCAAGGACGATGGAGGCCCCGGAGGCCGTCGTTTGCCCAGGACGAGGAGGTGCACCGTGATCAGCTTCGCCGAGCTCGCCGCTGCGGCCCGTGCCGCTGTGGCTGAGCGTGAGCAGCGCGTGCCCCTCGAGGAGCTGCGCGAGGCCGTGCGCCAGGCACCTGGCTGTATCGACGCCGTCTCCGCCCTGTGCTGCCGCGGACGCGCCGTGTCCGTCATCGCCGAGGTCAAGCGCGCCACCGCGACCTTCGCGGACCTCACCGGCGTCGGTGACGTCGCTGTGCTCGCACGCTTCTACGAGGCCGGGGGAGCCGCCTGCGTCTCGGTCGTCACCGAGCGCCTCCACGCCCACGGCGACATCGCGGACCTCGACGTCGTCCGGCGGGCCGTCGACGTGCCCGTCATGGTCAACGACGTCGTCGTCACGCCCTACCAGGTGCATGAGGCACGCGCGCACGGCGCTGACCTGCTCATGCTGGACTCACGGTTGCAGACCATCGTCCTGGAGTCGCTCATCGAGCGCACACACTCCCTGGGCATGCTCGCCGTCGTCGAGGCCCACTCGCGCCGCGAGGCCCTCACGGCCGTCGAGGCCGGGGCCCGCGCCATCTTCGTCGACGCCCGCGACCCCCTGAGCCTGCAGGTGGACCGCTCACGCTTCGAGCAGGTGGCGGAGGTGCTGTCCGGCTCCGTCATGCGCATCGCGGGCGGCGGGGTCGCCGGCGCGCGCGACGTCATGACCTACGCGCGCACCGGGGCCGACGTCGTGCTCGTGGGCGAGGCGCTCATCCGCTCCGCCGACCCCCAGCAGTTCGTCGCCGAGCTCGTCGCCGCAGGCTCCCACCCCTCCCTTCTCAACGCCGTTCACCGAGAGGCCCTCTGACGTGCTGCCCACCGCTGCGCTCCTGCCGCTGTCCATCCCCAGCCCCTCGCAGAGCGTGTGGCACCTCGGGCCCTTCCCGCTGCGCGCCTACGCCCTGTGCATGCTCACGGGCATCTTCCTCGCGGCCTGGTGGACCCACCGGCGCTACCGGGCACGCGGGGGCGACGCGGACAGCACCTACGACATCGCCATGCTCGCCGTGCCCGTCGGCATCCTCGGCGCCCGCCTCTATCACGTGCTGTCCTCCCCGGACGCGTACTTCGGGCCGAACGGGGACCCGGCGCTCATCCCGCAGATCTGGAAGGGCGGCCTGGGCGTGTGGGGCGCCATGCCCGCCGGTATCGCTGTGGGCGCCTGGATTCTGCACCGGCGTGGGCTCAGGCTCGGGCCCTTCGCCGACGCCGTCGCGCCCGCCTTCCTCGTCGCCCAGGCCGTCGGGCGGCTGGGCAACTGGTTCAACCAGGAGCTCTTCGGCAAGCCCACCACCCTGCCCTGGGGGCTGGAGATCGACGACGCCCACCTGCCCGACGGCTTCGCCTCCGGCACCCTGTTCCACCCGACCTTCCTGTACGAGGCCCTGTGGAACCTCGCGGGCGCGGCCTTCCTCCTGTGGCTGGAGCGGCGGCTGCGGCGGCGCGACGGCGCCGTCGGCGGCAGGCTCATCTGGGCCTACGTCATGGTCTACGCCTGTGGTCGGGTGTGGATCGAGTACCTGCGCATCGACGAGGCCGAGCGCGTCCTGGGGCTGCGCCTCAACGTGTGGACCTCCATCGTCGTCGGCCTCGTCGGCCTGGTCGGCTACGTCATCGCCTCCCGCAGGAGCCCGAGCGACGCGATCACCCGCGACGGCGAGGACGAGCGGGCCGGCAAGCCCGCTGAGGAAGGAACGACGGCGGACGAGGAGGCTTCCGAGCCGGCGGATGCGTGACGAAGGTCCCAACGATTGCGGGTGGCTATCGCAGTGTCGAATCTGCCTTCCCGGTCACGTACGCTTTGACCATGCGTAGAGCCAAGATCGTGTGCACCCTCGGCCCCGCCACCGACTCCCCGGAGCAGGTTCAGGCGCTGGTCGACGCGGGCATGAACGTCTGCCGTATCAACCGCTCCCACGGCCGCGCGGAGGACCAGGAGGTCGTCATCGAGCGCGTGCGTGACGCGGCGGAGGCCTCCGGCCGGTCGGTCGCGATCCTCGTCGACCTCCAGGGGCCCAAGATCCGGCTCGGCACCTTCGTCAACGATCAGAAGGTCATGCTCAACAAGGGTGACGAGTTCACGATCACGATCGAGGAGGTGCTTGGCACGGTCAAGCGCTGCTCCACGACCTTCAAGGGCCTGCCGGGCGACTGCCGTCCCGGCGACCGCCTGCTCATCGACGACGGCAACGTCGCGGTGCGCGTCACCGCCGTCACCGACACCGACGTCGTCACCCGCGTCGAGGTGCCCGGCTACGTGTCCAACAACAAGGGCATCAACCTGCCCGGCGTCGCCGTCTCCGTGCCCGCCCTGAGCGAGAAGGACCGCGACGACCTGCGCTGGGCCCTGAAGATCGGCGCCGACCTCATCGCCCTGTCCTTCGTGCGCGACGCCAACGACATCAAGGACGTCCACGAGATCATGGACGAGGTCGGGGTGCGCATCCCCGTCATCGCCAAGATCGAGAAGCCCCAGGCGGTCGACAACCTCTTCGACATCGTCTCTGCCTTCGACGGCATCATGGTCGCCCGCGGCGACCTCGGTGTCGAGATGCCCCTGGAGGCCGTGCCGCTCGTGCAGAAGCGCGCCATCGAGCTCGCCCGCCGCCAGGCCAAGCCCGTCATCGTCGCCACCCAGGTGCTGGAGTCGATGATCCAGAACCCGCGCCCCACCCGTGCCGAGGCCTCCGACTGCGCCAACGCTATCCTCGACGGCGCCGACGCCGTCATGCTCTCCGGTGAGACGAGCGTGGGCGCCTACCCGATCGAGGCCGTGCGCACCATGGCCCGCATCATCGAGAACGTCGAGGAGAATGGCGGCGAGCGCATCGCCGGACTGGGCTCCTACCCGCAGACCCGCGGCGGCGTCCTCACCCGCGCGGCGGCGGAGATGGGTGAGCAGCTCGACGCGACCTACCTCGTGACCTTCACGCAGTCCGGTGACACGGCCCGCCGCCTCTCGCGCCTGCGTTCGCCGATCCCGCTGCTGGCCTTCACCCCGCTGAGCACGACGCGCAACCAGTTGTCCGTGTCCTGGGGCGTGTCCACCTACGAGACCCCTGAGGTGCGCCACACCGACGAGATGGTCGCGCAGGTCGACGAGGTGCTGCAGGAGAAGGCGCTCGCGCATCCCGGCGACCAGATCATCATCGTCGCCGGCATGCCGCCGGGCACTCCCGGCTCCACGAACCTCATCCGCGTGCACACCGTCGGCGAGACCGGCGACTACCGAGCCTGAGCCCCGCACGCAGCGAGGGCCCGTGCCCACGGAGAGCATCCGTGGGCACGGGCTCTCGCCGTGCACCTGACAGGCGTGCCCCCGGTGGGATTCGAACCCACAACCCTCCGATTTTGAGTCGGATGCCTCTGCCAGTTGGGCTACGGGGGCGCGGCCGCGGGCATGACCCGCCGTGCGGACGGTCATCTACTCGCGACGCCCAGAGCATACTAAGGTTGCCGTGTGAGTAACGAGTCCGCGGGCACCCCCGCGTCCAGTACCAGCCGTCGAGTCGTCGTCGCTGAGGACGAGACCCTCATCCGCCTGGACATCGTCGAGACCCTCACCGAGGCCGGCTACGACGTCGTCGGGGAGGCCAGTGACGGGGAGGAAGCGGTGCGACTCGTCGGAGAGCTCGAGCCGGACCTGTGCGTCATGGACGTCAAGATGCCCGTTATGGACGGCATCACCGCCGCCGAGCGCATCCTCGACAAGCACCCGGTCGCCGTCGTCATGCTCACCGCCTTCTCCCAGACGGACCTCGTTGAGCGCGCCAGCGCCGCGGGCGCCATGGCCTACGTCGTCAAGCCCTTCACCCCGGCTGACCTCATCCCCGCCGTCGAGATCGCGATCTCGCGCCACGAGGAGCTGCAGTCCCTGGAGAACGAGATCGCTGACCTCCAGGAGCGCTTCGAGACCCGCAAGCGCGTCGACCGCGCCAAGGGCCTGCTCATGGAGAAGATGGGCCAGACCGAGCCCGAGGCCTTCCGCTGGCTGCAGAAGACCTCGATGAACCGTCGCCTCACCATGCGCGAGGTCGCCGACGCCGTCATCGAGCAGGTCGGCGGAGGCAAGGAGTAGCGGCCCGCGCTCCCCGTCAGTCCCCTGACTCCACCTCGGTGTAGAGGCTGCGCAGCGTCCCCCGGGCGACCAGGCGGCCGTCGTCGTCGCTGACCGTCACCTCGTGCACGGCCGTGCGGCGTCCCAGGTGCACCGGCGTCGCCACCGCGGTCACGTAGCCCGCCTGCACCGGACGCAGGTGGGAGACCTGCAGCTCCGCCCCCACGGCCACGGCGCCCTGTGGCGCCACCTGGCGGGCCGCTACAGAGGCCGCCGTCTCAATGAGCGCGGCGCTGGCCCCGCCGTGCAGGACGCCGACGACCTGCGTCGCACCACGCACCGGCATACGCACGACGACCCGCTCGTGCCCGCGCTCCACGACCTCCATCCCCAGGGTCGTCATGAGCGTGCCCTGCTCCCAGGTCTCCAGGCCCGCACGCACGGCACTGGGCGCGGAGACCGCGGACCCGGCCGGACGCGGGTCCGGGAAGGGACGCGTCCCGCGCGCCGGGAAGGCCAGCGGGGCCTCGGCGCGGACGGGAGTCTCGTCGGGGGAGGGGGACACGGGCAGGGCGGCCTCGTCACTCATACCCGTAGGCTGACACGGTGAGCACCACGAGGACCACTCCGAGCGCCGACGCCCCCAGCCCCGAGACCGACGGCAGGCTTCTGCTCGTCGACGGCCACTCCATGGCCTTCCGCGCCTACTACGCGCTTCCGGTGGACTCCTTCACCACCTCCACCGGCCAGGCGACCAACGCGGTCCACGGCTTTACCTCCATGTTCCTGTCGCTCATCGAGAACGAGGCGCCCACGCACGTCGCCGTCGCCTTCGACCTGCCGGGCGGCACCTTCCGCACCGAGGAGTACAGCGACTACAAGGGCACCCGCGACGCCACCCCGGAGCCCTTCGTCGGCCAGGTCGAGCTCATCCAGGACGTGCTCGCCGCCATGGGGGTGCGCACCGTGACCGCCCCCGGCTACGAGGCCGACGACGTCCTGGCCACCCTCGCCACGCGCGCCCAGCAGCAGGGGATGGAGGTGCTCGTGTGCTCCGGCGACCGCGACTCCTTCCAGACCGTGACCGAGCGCTGCACCGTCCTGTACCCGGTCAAGGGCGTGTCGACCCTGCGCCGCATGACCCCCCAGGAGGTCGAGGAGCGCTACGGGGTGCCCCCGCAGCGCTACCCCCACCTGGCGGCCCTCGTCGGCGAGACGAGCGACAACCTGCCTGGCGTGCCCGGGGTCGGCCCCAAGACCGCCGCGAAGTGGATCACGCTCTATGACGGCCTCGACGGCGTCATCGCCCACGCCGAGCAGATCAAGGGCAAGGCCGGCCAGTCGTTGCGCGAGCACCTTGACGACGTCCTGCGCAACCGCAGGCTCAACCGCCTTGTGACGGACCTCGACCTGGGCATCGAGCCCGCCGCCGACCTGGCCGTGGGCGGCGCCGACCGCGCCGCGCTGGCGCGCGTCATGGAGACCCTGGAGTTCCGCACCCTCGCCCAGCGCGCCCAGCGCGTGCTCACCTTCTCCGACGGCGTCGCACAGGAGCCGGGTACCGCCGGACAGGCGCTGACCGGCCCTGACACGCACGTGCTGGGCCGTGACCTCCAGCCGGGGACGGTTGGGCGCTGGCTTCACCGCCACCTCGGTGACGCCGGGGTCCTGCTCGGCCTCGACGTCGTCGGCACGCTCCTGGCCGGACAGGGCGACGCCCGCCTGCTCACGGTCACCGACGGCCGCCACGCCCTCGCCGTCGACATGGCCGACCTCAGTGCCGGGGACGAGGCCGAGCTCGCCGCGCTGCTGGCCGACCCGGACCACCCCAAGGTCGTCGCCGACGCCAAGGGCGCGTGGCACGCGCTGCGGGCGCGCGGCCTCACCCTTGACGGGGTCGTGGCCGACCCCTCGCTCGCCGGGTACCTGTGCCGTCCCGAGCAGCGCACCTACGACGTCGCCTCCCTGGCCCAGCGCTGGCTCGGCGTCGACCTGGACGAGGTCGGCGACGAGCAGGGCGCGCAGGCCGCCGGGCAGGAGCAGGCCGCCTTCGACCTTGACGCCCTGGCCGCCGAGGCCTCGGACGTCCCGGCCGAGCTGCTCGCCTGCGCCCGCCGCGCCGCCGTGCTCCTGCCCCTGCAGGAGGTCCTGGTCGCACAGATGGCCCAGCGCGGTGCCACGGGGCTCTTCACCGACCTGGAGATGCCGGTGGCCGCCCGCCTGGCCCAGATGGAGGACGACGGTATCGCCGTCGACGACACGGTCCTGGCCGAACGCGAGAACGAGCTCGACACCCGCGTGCGCCGCGCCGCCGAGCGCGCCTACGAGGCCGCCGGGCACGAGGTCAACCTCTCCAGCCCCAAGCAGCTGCAGACCGTCCTCTTCGACGAGCTCGGGATGCCGCACACCCGGCGCACCAAGACGGGCTACACGACCGACGCCGGCGCCCTGGCGGAGCTGTACGCCAAGACCGGCCACCCCTTCCTCGAGCAGCTCCTGGAGCACCGCGACGCCATCAAGCTGCGTCAGACCGTCGAGGGGCTGCGCAAGGCCGTCCTTCCCGATGGGCGCATCCACACGACCTTCCAGCAGACCGTCGCTGCCACGGGCCGCCTGTCCTCCACCGACCCGAACCTGCAGAACATCCCCGCCCGTACCGAGGAGGGCATGCGCATCCGGGAGGCCTTCACCGTGGGGGAGGGCTTCGAGTGCCTCCTCACCGCCGACTACTCCCAGATCGAGATGCGCATCATGGCGCACCTGTCGGGCGACGAGGCCCTCATCGACGCCTTCCGCTCAGGCGAGGACCTGCACCGCTACGTCGCCGCCCTCGTCCACGGCGTCGACGTCGCCGAGGTCACCGCCGAGCAGCGCAGCCACGTCAAGGCCATGAGCTACGGCCTGGCCTACGGCCTGTCGACCTTCGGCCTGGCCAAGCAGCTCGGTGTCTCCAACGCGGAGGCCACCGGCCTGCGCGACGCCTACTTCGCCCGCTTCGGAAAGGTCCACGACTACCTTGAGGCCGTGGTCGAGCAGGCGCGGCGTGACGGCTACACCGAGACGATGCTCGGTCGGCGTCGTTATCTGCCGGACCTCACGAGCGACAACCGTCAGCGTCGCGAGATGGCCGAGCGGGCGGCGCTCAACGCCCCCATCCAGGGCAGCGCCGCCGACATCGTCAAGAAGGCGATGATCGACGTCGCGGACGGCCTGGAGGAGCGGGGCCTGTCCTCCAGGATCCTGCTGCAGATCCACGACGAACTGCTCCTGGAGGTCGCCCCCGGTGAGCGCGACCTCGTCGAGCAGGTCGTGCGAGAGCTCATGTCCGGTGCCGCCGAGCTGTCGGTGCCCCTGGACGTGTCGGTCGGCTACGGACGCACCTGGCGCGAGGCCGCGCACTGAGCCGTGCCGTGCCCCGGGCCTCGTCCTGGGGCCGCAGACCACCGTCGATCACTGACACGGATCACTCCGATCAGCAGTTGTGACCGATGACACGTCCCAGTGGGTCTCGCTCGTTGGAACGGCTCTGTTCTGTGGCTGGGAACGTGCTGGTAGAGTCCCACGGGTGCGTCCCTGGGCGCCCGTCAGGGCCCCAACCGCACAGCGGTGCCAGTCCGGGCTGGCTCGAGGTGACGGGGGACGTACGGTACCTGCCCTCCCGACCCAACCGTCCGTATTCGGAGCAACTACTCAATGACCACCAACACGCCCAGCCCCACCCCGGTCGCCGTCAACGACATCGGTTCGACCGAGGAGATCCTCGCCGCCGTCGA
>CALEXZ010000081.1 GCA_937926195.1 uncultured Actinomyces sp. | reverse complement strand
TGGGCATACTCCGATTCTCCTTGCTGAGACTCGGAACAAAACCCAGGACGCTTCAGGGTGAGCCCTTGGCATGGCTGGGCGTCACCCTGATCTGTTCTGACAAGGGTGCGGTCCGCACACAAAGAGGAAATCACTCGCGGCGCTCGTGTAAGCACAAGGCATCCGGGGGAATCGTCCAAGTTCGACCGACTCTATCGGCTTGCCGGTGTGGGTTTCGCCGGTCGAGCCGGGCTCGCCCCATGCCTCACCGCCGCGCGCCCATGCGCTATCCGCCCTGTGCAAAGGTCGCCTGCCAGGGGCTGAAGACTCTGTGGGTAAGTGCTACGCTGGCGCTGGCATCGGTGTGCTCACGCCCCTAGAAAGCACCAGCCCCGACGATACCACCTACAACCATCTGCACATCTCCCTACGTTCCCCTTGTAGAGAGGGCAAAGGGCATGCCCAAGCACTTCAAGGCCCTGCAACGCGTCACCCTCGGCTAGCGTCGTACCGCACTCGCCATCATCAACCTCATTAAACACCCCTAGTGAGTAGAGACTCATCGTATTCTGGTCAAAACCTGATGCGTATGCTGGTAATCATTACTGGCTCGTTGATGCTGTCGGCGCCACCAGCAGCAAGTGATCAAATGCCGGGACGAGTTCGACACGTACCCCGTGAGCTCCACTATGCCCCTGTGACCGGGCGCCTGCCCCACGGCCTGGGGCAGGCGCCCGGTTGCGTTGTGTCACCCTGCGCCTCCGGGCTTCTCAGGCGGGTCCTGCCCGTAGACCTCCTCGGCCTGCGAGATGCAGGTGGGAAGGACGACGGCACCGCCCCAGAGGATGATGACCCAGGCCGCGTACAGCGTGACCATCCCGACGTTGTACTGGGGGCTGTGCATCCAGGTCGCGAGGCTGAGGACGATGAGCCCGACGGCGCCGATGCCCAGGCCGGCCAGGGCGCACAGGGCCATGACGAGGTACATCGGACACGTGAGGACCCGGACGAGCAGCCGTGAGCGGGCGACGTGGGCCAGGTTGAGGGCGAGCAGACACCCCACGGTCCCGAGGAAGGCCTGGAGCGGCAGGGCGGCGCTGCTGGAGTAGGTCGTCACGGCCGTCCACAGCTCGACCCACGTGAAGGTCCGTCCGTCAGCGATCGTCGTTCCCGCCGCGTCGGGCACGCTCATCGCGTGCGCCAGCCTGAAGCCCGAGTAGACCAGGGCCGCGAGCAGGGACTGCACCAGGGCGAAGCACAGCAGGCGCACGGGGCGCTGGCGCGCGAGAGCCGCACCGGCCTCACTGAGGCGGCGCACGCCCGTGCCCACCCGCTGACCTGCGGCCCACCAGTCAGCGACCCACAGGGCGAGGCTCAGCGGAAGGATGAGGATGAGGGGGACGCCCAGCCATCGCAAGGCACCGAGGAAGACGTCCTCGGGAGACGGGAGGTCGAGCACCCCAGCATTCTCCCACCCCGCTTACAGCCTCTGACAGCCCTGAGACTCGTCCCCGGGTCCGGTGCCGTGCCGTCGGGGTGGACAGCCGGATCCCCCGGGCGGCCTGCTCAGCCGCCCGGGGGATCGGGGTGGGCGCCCGGCAGGCTCCCGGGACGAGGGGAGCCTGCCGGGCGTGAGCGCCGGGCCTCAGCCGAGCTGCTCGAACTTGCGCGCCCAGGCGGAGCGGATGGGGTTGGCGTCGGCGACCATCTCGCTGAAGCGCTCGTCGGCGATGTCGATGACCTCGCCGACGGCGGTGCGCGCCTCACGCGTCGGGGAGCCCTCGACCCGGGCCCAGCCGCGGGCGATGAGCTGGGGGCGGTCGGCGACCCGCTCGACGCACATGATGAGCGGGCGGTCGAACTTGCTGCGGTAGGCCTCGGACAGGCCCCGCAGCTCGGCCTGCTCGGCGTCGTCGAGCTCGCCCAGCGCCAGCGAGGCGGTGTCCAGGCGCGCCTGCTCGTCGCCGCCCGTGCCCAGCAGGAGGTCGACGACGTCGGTGTACCCGGCAATGAGCTCCTCCTGCTCCTGGCTGGAGGCGGCGAGGACCTCGTCCTCGAAGGCCTGGCGCAGTGCCGTCGTCGTCGCGAAGGGGCGCGACTCCCAGGCCCGCTCGGCCGGCCAGGTGGCGCCGGCGTACAGGCGGGAGAAGACCCGCACGAACTCCTCGCGGTCCATGGCGTTGACGTCATCCAGGCCCAGGGCCCGGCCCTCGACACGGGCGACGTCGGCCCCCTTCTGGCGGCCGACGTGGAAGAACAGGATGTTGAGGACGACGGCGGTGAGCGCGCCGATGGTCACACCCGAGCCGAAGAGGATCGCCAGCCACGAGGGGACCATCGTGGCGATGTCCGGCTTGAAGGTCACCAGCAGCGCCAGGCCCACCGAGGTGGAGACGATGACCGCGTTGCGGTTGTCGGTCATGTCGACCTTGCCGAGGGTCTGGATGCCCACGACGGCGACGGAGGCGAACATCGCCAGGCTGGCACCGCCGATGACGGGGGTGGGGATGGCCTGGACGACGGCGGCCGCCTTGGGCAGCAGGCCCAGGACGATCATGATGACGCCCGCGCAGGTGACGACCCAGCGGGACTTGACCTGGGTCAGGCGGACCAGGCCGACGTTCTGTGCGAAGCAGGTGTAGGGGAAGGAGTTCATGATGCCGCCCAGCACGGTGGACAGTCCGTCGGCCCGCAGGGCGTTGGCGACGTGCGCGGGGGTGATGCGCCGGCCGACGACCTCGCCGGTGGCGAAGACGTCACCGGTGGTCTCCACGGCCGTGACGGCCATGACGATGAGCATGGACACGATGCCGGTGACGGTGAACTGGGGCAGGCCGAAGAAGAAGGGCGTGGTGATCCCCAGGGCGTCGGCCTCGCCCACGCCGGAGAAGCTCGCGTCCCCCAGGGCCCAGGCGACAGCGGTGGCCAGCAGCAGGCCGATGAGCACGGAGACGGTGGCGATGAAGCCCTTGAAGACGCGCTGGACGAGCACGATGAGCGCGAGGGTGAGCGCGGCGTAGCCCAGGCCGCGCAGGGTGGGGCCCGCGGGGTCCTCGCCGGCCGCCGCCGCGGCGCTTCCCCAGCTGACGATGTCGTTGGCGGACACGCTCATGAGCGTCGTGCCCATGACGGTGAGCAGGGTGCCGGTGACGACCGGCGGGAAGAAGCGCAGCAGCCGGGCGAACCAGGGGGCCACGAGGAAGGTGGCGAGCCCCGCGGCGATGATCGAGCCGTACATGGCCGCCAGGCCCTGGGTGCCTCCGGCACCGCCGGAGGCGGCCAGGCCGATGGCGATGAGCGGGGAGACCGCGGTGAAGGTGACGCCCTGGATGAGGGGCAGGCGCACGCCGATCTTCGGGCCGAGGCCGGCGGACTGGATGATCGTCGCGATGCCGCAGGTGAGCAGGTCCGCGTTGATGAGGTGGATGGTGGTGGCGCCGTCGAGGTTGAGCCCGGTGGCGATGACGAGGGGCACGACGACGGCCCCGGCGTAGAAGGCCAGGACGTGCTGGACGCCCAGGACGACGAGGCGGCCGACGGGAGGGACGGCGTCGACGGGTTCCTTGGTCCGCACGGGTGCGGCCGCGGGGGAGGGAGCGGGGGAGGACAGGCCTGCTGGCACGAAGACTCCTTGGTACAGGTGGGGCTGGGTGCGCCCATTGTCGGCCGCGGCTGATGACGGGAGCATGACACGGGGCCCGGTGTGACGAGGACGTCACACCGGGCCCTGCGGGTCCGTGCGGCTGGGGCCGTTCCGCTGCGGCGGCGGGGCCCGGGCGGATCGTCAGCCCCCCCGGTTGACGTCGAGGACGTGCAGGAGCGGCGCGTAGTGGTCGGTGATGGCCTTGCGGTAGGCCTCGGTGTCCCCGGCGCGGGCCGCGTCGATCATGGCGCGGTGGGCGTTGACGGTGTGCACCATGTCCTCGGGGGTCGGGGCGCCCAGCAGCGGCACGGTGAGGGTGTGCACGGCCCAGAAGGCGTTGATGAGGTGCTGGAACAGGTGGTTGGGCAGCGGCTCCAGGAGCATGGAGTGGAACTGGTGGTCCTGCTCGGAGAAGGTGGAGCCGGAGGCGGCGAGCTCCTCCATCTCGTCGAGGGCGGCGTCGATCCTGGGGTCCTGGCGGTCCTTCCATACGGTGACGACGTCGTCGGCCAGCGCCATGTCGAGGGTGACCCTGACCTCGACGACGTCGCGCAGGGAGCGGAAGTCGTCGCCGGGCTTGAGCAGGCCCCTGAAGACGAGGGACTCGACCATGGGACGCATGGAGACCTCGCCGACGAAGGTGCCGTGCCCGTGACGCACGGTGACGATGTCGAGGGCGACGAGCGTACGTACGGCCTCACGCACGGAGGAGCGCGAGACACCCAGGTCGGCGCACAGCTGGGACTCCGTCGGCAGGGGGTCCCCCGGTTGCAGGTGCTTGGCGAGGATGTAGTCCTTGATGGCGTTGATGGCCGTCGATGCCTGGGTCGTGTTGGCCTCGTTCAGGGATGTGTACGTGCCGCGCGTTGGTTCCATGGGCATCATTGTCCTCGGTACTGGGGTGGTTCTGGGCGGGTTCGGCTGGGACGGGTGCTACTGTGCATCGTCCCGCATCCGGTGGACAGTGTCTTTGCTGACACGGTGGATGCACAAATGCTGACACGGCGGATGCACAATGTGACGTGATTGGCGACGAGGTGTCGTCGACAGTGTGATATGGTCACCCCACCAACGTCAGACAACAGACGTCCGACTTCAGGAGACTTCTCAATGGCGATCTCAACCCCCCGCGCATCCCGACGCGACTTCATCCGCATGAGCACCACCCTCGGCCTGGCTGCCGGCGTCGCCGCCGCCCTCGCCGCCTGCGGTGGCGACGACGGTGGCTCGTCCTCCTCCAGCGCCTCCCAGGCCGGCAGCGATGCCGCCACGGCCACCAGCTCGGACGGCACCATCACCGCCGGTATCTCCTACGAGCTGGGGACCAACGGCTACGACCCGATGACCACGACCTCCGCGCTCACGGTCGCTGCCAACTGGCACACGATGGAGGGTCTGACCGAGCTGCACCCCGCCACCCGTGAGGTCTACGCCGCGCTCGGCGCCGACCTGCCCAAGATGGTCGACGACACCACCTACGAGGTCACGCTGCGTGACGGCGCCGTCTTCACCGACGGCAGCCCCGTCACCACCGACGACGTCGTCTTCTCCTTCGAGCGCGTCCTCAACCCGGACAACAAGTCCCTCTACGCGCAGTTCATCTCCTTCGTGGACTCCGTCACCGCCAAGGACGACAAGACCGTCACGATCACGACGAAGTACGCCTACTCGCTGGTCGCCGAGCGCATCAGCGTCGTCAAGATCGTCCCCAGGGCGGCCGTCGAGGCCGACCCCGCCGCCTTCGACCTCATGCCCGTGGGCTCCGGCCCCTACAAGATGACGGACAACGGCGCCGGCTCCCAGAAGGTCGTCTTCGAGCGCAACGAGGCCTACACCGGTCCCAAGCCGGCCCTGGCCAAGTCCATGGTGTGGCAGGTCCTGCCGGACGACACCACCCGCACCAACGCCATGACCTCCAACACGGTCCAGGCGATCGACGCCGTCCCGGTGGCGAACCTCACCTCCATGAAGGACCCGGTCAAGGTCGCCGCGCAGCAGGGCTTCGGTCTCCTGTTCGTCATGTTCAACAACTCCGTCCTCGCGGACGTCAAGGCGCGCCAGGCCATCCTCTACGCCCTCGACTACGCCTCCATCTGCGAGACCGGCATGGGCACGCTGGCCACTCCGGCCACCTGCTTCGTGCAGGAGGACCACCCCGCCTACAAGAAGGCCTCGACCGTCTACTCCTACGACGTCGAGAAGGCCAAGAAGCTCATCGCGGAGGCCGGTGTCACCGAGATCAACCTGCTGTGCACCGACCACGGCTGGTTCTCCAACGTGCGCCCGATCATCCGCCAGAACCTCGAGGCCCTGGGCGTGACCGTCAACTACCAGGAGAAGAAGTCCTCCGACGTCTACGGCTACGTCGACTCCGCTGAGGGCGCCTGGGACGTCGTCGTCGCCCCCGGTGACCCCTCGGTCTTCGGCTCCGACGCCGACCTGCTGCTGCGCTGGTGGTACGGCGGTGACGTGTGGACCGACACCCGCATGCACTGGAAGGGCTCCGAGGCCTACACCAAGGTCCAGGCGATGCTCGACGAGGCCGTCCAGCTCGAGGGTGACAAGCAGGTCACCAAGTGGCAGGAGATCTTCGACCTCATCTCCACCGAGGTCCCGCTCTACCCGATCTTCCACCGCAAGACGCCCACGGCCTACAACGGCCAGACGCTGCAGGCCTTCAAGCCGATCTCGCTGACCGGTCTGTCCTTCGTCGACGTCGGCACGACCGTCTGAGACGAGGTCCCGGTGCCGGGGGCAGCAGCAGCGCAGGCGCGCGCCGCTGCCCCCGGCACCGTCCGTGTCCGGGCCCTGCGTGCAGGGCGTCGGGCACGACACGTATCACCACTTGCGATCTGATGTCAGACATCAGACAATAGAGGGGACCGCATTGCAGTCGTCTCCTCCGCAGCCGCTCGTGCCCGCGAGCGGTGAAGGACACCGAAGCAAAGGAGCACCCAGTGTCCAACCTCCTCCGCCTGATCGGGCGGCGCCTCCTGGCGCTGCCTCTCATGGTGCTGGGCGTGACGCTGCTCGTCTTCATCGTCATGTCGTTCTCGAACGCGGACCCGGCGCGCCTGGCGCTCGGTGAGGCCGCCTCGGCTGACGCCCTCGAGCAGTACCGCCAGACCCACCACCTCAACGACCCGCTCTTGACCCGGTACTGGACCTACATGATGGGTCTCGTGCGCGGCGATCTCGGTGAGAGCTTCACGGGAGTCAAGATCACGGACCTTGTGTCCTCGGCCTTCCCGATCACCCTCCAGCTGACCTTCATCGGCATCTTCATCGCCGTCATCATCGCCCTGGTCCTGGGTGTCGTCGCCGCCCTCTACCGCGACCGCTGGCCCGACCAGGTCATCCGCGTCATCTCCATCCTGTCCCTGGCGACCCCCTCCTTCTGGCTGGCGCTGCTGCTCATCCAGTGGCTCGCTGACGTGCCGGGCGGTGCCGGGCTGTTCCCCTCCGTCGTCACCGACTGGGTGAGCTTCTCCGACGACCCGGGCGCCTACATGCGCCAGATCGCGCTGCCGGCCTTCGCCATCGCCGTTCCCAACTCCGGCACGCTCACCCGCATCGTGCGTACCGCCATGGTCGAGGAGCTCGACCGCGACTACGTGCGCACCGCCATCGGCGCGGGCATCCCCAAGCGCACCGTCATCGCGCGCAACGTCCTGCGCAACGCCCTCATCACCCCGCTGACCGTCCTCGGCCTGCGCCTGGGCTACGCCATGGGCGGCGCCGTCGTCATCGAGATCATCTTCAACATCCAGGGTATGGGTCAGCTCATCTTCCAGGGCATCACCCGTAACGACGTCAACATCGTCCAGGGCGTGTCGATCACCGTCGCCGCCGCGTTCATCATCATCAATATCGTGGTGGACATGCTGTACGTGCTCGTCAACCCGCGAATCAGGAGCATCTGATGCTGCACCGCCGCACACTCGACAAGGTCGCCGCACCCGGTACCCGGTTCCAGGGCTGGAAGGCGCTGCCCCTGGGCTCCAAGATCGCCGTGCTCATCCTGGCGGGCGTCGTCGTCATGGCGATCTTCGCCCCGCTCATCGCCCCGTTCTCGCCGCGCGCCACGGGCCTCGACGCGACCGAGGTCGTCACGCAGATCGAGGGCGTCGGCGAGGTCGTCTCCGTCGACCCGGCCGTCGCGCCCTCGGCCGACCACATCTTCGGCACCGACGGCTCCGGCCGTGACATCTTCTCGCGCGCCGTCTACGGCGCCCGCGTCTCCCTCGTCGTCGGCCTGTCCGCCACCGGCCTGGCCCTCGCCGTCGCCTCCGTCCTGGGCGCCATCGCCGCCACCAGCCGCAAGTGGGTCTCCGAGACGCTCATGCGCGTGCTCGACGTCGTCATGTCCTTCCCGGGCATCGCGCTGGCGGCCGTCCTCGTGCTCGCCCTGAGCGCGCACATGCCGATGGTCCCCGTCATCGTCACCGCCACCGCCATCGTCTACACCCCGCAGCTGACCCGCGTCGTGCGCGCCAACATCCTGGCGCAGTTCGGCGAGGACTACGTCGCCGCCTCCAAGGTCATGGGCGCGCGCGTGCCCTGGATCCTCATCAAGCACGTCGTGCGCAACTGCATCGCGCCGATCATGGTCTACGCGACGGTCCTCGTCGCCGACGCCATCGTCTTCGAGGCTTCCCTGTCCTTCATCGGCACGGGCATCCAGGCCGTCAACACCCCCACCTGGGGCAACATGCTCTCCGAGGGCAAGGCCCTGGTCCTCTCCGGCCACTGGTGGCCGACCTTCTTCCCCGGCCTGCTCATCCTCATCACCACCCTGTGCCTCAACATCCTCTCCGAGGGCCTGACCGACGCCATGGCGTCGCCCAGGATCCGCAAGAAGGTCGACGTCGAGGCCGACGAGGAGGCCATGAAGACGGACAAGGCCTGGAACGAGGCCGGCGACGCCGTGCGCGACAACGCCGACATGGCTGCCGACGCCATCGCCGGCGGGCAGGCCTCCGGCCTCACCGGCGTTATCGCTCCGGCCGCCGAGGAGACCCCGCTGTCCGAGCGCCTGGCCCTCCTGCGCGAGGCCGAGCTCGCCCGCGGCGACCGCCTCGTCTACGCGACCCCCGAGGCCGAGCCCGTCCTGGAGGTCAAGAACCTGTCCATCGCCTTCCCGCAGCAGCACGGGGACGTCAACATCGTCGACAACGTCTCCTTCTCGGTGCGTCCGGGCGAGACCATGGGCCTGGTGGGCGAGTCCGGCTGCGGCAAGTCGATCTCCTCGATGGCCGTCATGGGCCTGCTGCCGCCCACCGCCCGCATCAGCGGCGAGATCCTGTTCAAGGGCAAGAACATCCTCGACCTCACTCCCACCGAGCACAACGCGCTGCGCGGCCACGAGATGGCGATGATCTACCAGGACGCCCTGTCCTCGCTCAACCCGTCGATGCTCATCTCCACCCAGATGAAGCAGCTGACCTCGCGCGGCGGCACCCGCACCGCCGAGGAGCTCCTCGAGCTCGTCGGCCTGGACCCGGTGCGCACGCTCAAGAGCTACCCGCACGAGCTCTCCGGCGGACAGCGCCAGCGCGTGCTCATCGCCATGGCGCTCACCCGCGACCCGAGCCTCGTTATCGCCGACGAGCCCACCACGGCCCTCGACGTCACGGTCCAGAAGCAGGTCATCGACCTGCTCAACGACCTGCGCGAGAAGCTCGGCTTCGCCATGGTCTTCGTCAGCCACGACCTCGCCCTCGTCGCCAAGGTCGCCCACCGCATCACGGTCATGTACGCGGGCCAGGTCGTCGAGCAGGCGGGCACCACCGAGCTCATGAGCAACCCGGTGCACGAGTACACCCGCGGTCTGCTGGGCGCGGTGCTGTCCATCGAGGCCGGCTCCAAGCGCCTGCACCAGGTGCGAGGCACCGTCCCCAGCCCCTCGGAGTTCGTCACGGGAGACCGTTTCGCGCCCCGCTCGGAGCACCCGACGGTCGGTCTTGAGACCCGCCCCGTGCTCAAGCTCGTGCCCGGCACGACCGAGCACTACCACGCCATCACGCCCGAGCTTGAGGCGATCCTCGCGAAGGAGGCCAACTGATGTCCGCTGACAAGTACGCCGGGTGGGACCCGAAGACGGACCCGGTGGTCGAGCTGCGCAACGCGCACGTCATCCACAAGTCCCGCACGGGCAAGCTCTTCCGCCCCGACACGGTCCACGCCGTCAACGACGTGTCCATCTCGGTGCGTCGTGGTGAGACCCTCGGTCTCGTGGGCGAGTCCGGCTGCGGCAAGTCCACCACCGCCCGCGTCATGGTGGGCTTGCAGGAGCTGACCAAGGGCGAGGTGCTCTTCAAGGGCCGTCCGCTCGGGCGCAGCGCCGCCGACCGGCGCGAGCTGGGCCGTGCGGTCTCCGTGGTCTTCCAGGACCCGGCGACGGCGCTCAACCCGCGCATGATCGTGCACGACACGCTCATCGACCCGCTTAACGTCCACGGCATCGGCTCCCCGGCCGAGCGCGAGGCCAAGGTCAAGGACCTGCTTCACCTCGTGGGCCTGCCGCCCAGCGCCATGGACGTCCTGCCCCGCCAAATCTCCGGCGGACAGCGCCAGCGCGTCGCCATCGCGCGCGCCCTGGCGCTCGACCCGGACATCATCGTGGCCGACGAGCCCACGAGCGCCCTGGACGTGTCCGTGCGCGCCCAGGTGCTCAACCTGCTCCAGGACCTCAAGGCCGCCCTCGGCCTCGGGCTGGTCTTCATCAGCCACGACATCAACACGGTCCGCTACGTCTCGGACCGCATCGCGGTGATGTACTTCGGGGAGATCCTCGAGCTCAACACGACCGAGGAGATCTTCAATAACCCGCAGCAGGAGTACACGCGCACCCTGCTGGGCGCGGTGCCCTCCCTCCTGGAGGTCTGAGCGCGCACCGCGGCGCGCCGTCGCGAGCCTCCTGCCCGGTAGGGGAGTGCTCGCGCGACGGCGTCACCTCACGGCAGCCGGTCCCACGTACGGGTGGGGCCGGCTGCCGTCGTTCACCAGTGCCCAGGAACGCAATTCCCTCGTATCAGGGCCTTGAAAGTTCTTGACGCGAGATAGACGTCGGACTACATTATCCGTATCGGTAGATCAAAGACGATCTGCGCGGGGCCAAGAAGCCCCGGACGGTTCGACGGTGAATGACAAAGGAGGGGCTCATGCACGCGGCATCAAGCTGGCGCATCACCACGAGCACCCGTCGTCGTCGCTCTGCTGTCCGCCAGGGGCGCGGCCCCTCCGTCGTCGCCTGACGCGACGGGAGCGTTGCGCTCCCCAGCGTGCCCCGTGTGCGGGCGCCCCGTGCCCTGAGGATGTTCTCGGGCCCGCCCCGCCGTCCCGGCTCGGCCGGCTGCGGGCCGCCCCTGTACGCACCTGAGTGCGGGCGGCCCTTGCCTCCGCTATTCCGAGAACCCATTCCCGTCTCGGTACGCGACAATTCCTTGAATGCATTTCCAGGGGACACGTGCACCCTTTTTCGGAAAGGAGAACAGCATGCTCTCAACACTCACCCTCCCCGATCTCAACCACGACCTGCGATCCTGCCGCGAAGGCAGCATCGTCCTCGACTTCAGCTCCACCAGCGACGGCGAGCTCCTGCGGATCACCGACGAGGCCGCCGGTGGGCTGTGCCTGCGCATCGACAGCGGCTACGCCGTCTACGAGGCCAGCGCCCCCGGTACGTGGAACAGGCTGGAGGCCGAGGACGCCCGGGCCCTGACCGACGGCCACCTCCACAGCGTCGCCGTCACGGTCTCGACGCGCGGCACCCGCCTGTACGTCGACGGCTACCAGGTCTTCTGCGGCACCTCCACGGCCTTCCTCGCAGCCCTGGAGGGCGCCCTGAGCGTGCACACCGCCCAGGACGGCGGCCCGCACGTCCACAACCTGGAGGTCCTTGACCGCGTGCTCAGCTCCCGCGAGGTCCTCTCGCGCTCCCACGTCGCGCAGCCCGCCGTCGAGTTCGCCGCCAACCGCCTCAACCCCTTCGACGTCACCCGCTTCGCCGGCGTACGGCGCGGCGCGGTCGACCTGCGCTTCCGGGTGCGCGGGCGCATGCAGGAGGGCGCCCTCATCGCCGCGGGCGCGGGCGGCCGCGAGCGCCTCCACTTGCGGGTCACGCCCCAGGGCCTGGTCTACCGGGCGCTGGGCCCCGACGGCTCGGTCAGCCGCGAGGTCGCCGCCCAGGGGCAGTGGAGCGACGGCCAGTGGCACCGCGTCGCCCTCGTGTGCGGGCACGGGGCCGTGGACCTGTACGTCGACGGATTCCGGGAGGTCCACGCCCCCGGGGAGTTCTTCCTGGGCGACGTCGAGTCCCTCGACGAGATCGTCATCGGCCAGGACTGCCACGGGGTGCGCCTGTCCGGCGAGGTCCAGAGCGCCGGCCTGTACGAGCAGGTGCTGAGCAACGAGCAGGTCAAGCGGCTGCACGGCGTGGAGCCGGTGGAGACCGACGCCGTCTTCGACCGCGGCTTCCACGGCTCGGCCTCCTACCGCATCCCCTCCATCCTCACCCTCGCCTCGGGCACGGTGCTGGCCGGAGCCGACCAGCGCGTGTCCATCGCCAACGACTCGCCCAACGACATCAACTTCGTCGTGCGCCGCTCCACCGACGACGGCCGGACCTGGGGGCCGCTGCAGACCGTCATCGACTGCCCCGGCACCGGCCAGGACGCCGCCTCGGTCATCGACTCCTGCATGGTCCAGGACCCGCAGACCGGGCGGGTGCACGTGCTCATCGACCACTTCCCAGGGGGGACGGGCCAGCCCAACTGCGTGGCGGGCACCGGCTTCGACGAGCAGGGCCGCCGGGTCCTGCACGACCTGGAGGGGGGCCGCTACCGGGTCGAGGAGGACGGCTCGGTCAGCACCGAGGAGGGGGAGCCCACCGACCACCACGTCGACGAGGCCCTCAACCTCACCACCGGGGGCCGGCCCGCGGGCAATATCGAGCTGGCCCCCGGTGCGGACGGCGCACAGACCCTCTTCGCCGTGCCCACCAGCCACCTCCTGCACGTCTACTCCGACGACGACGGCCTCACGTGGTCGGCGCCGCGCGACCTCAACCCCGTCCTCAAGGAGCCGTGGATGAGGTTCCTGGGCACCTGCCCGGGCACCGGCATCGTCCTGCGCCACGGCCCGCACGCCGGCAGGATCGTCGTTCCCGTCTACTTCAACAACGACGAGAACTGGCTGGCCATGTGCGCCGCCGTCATCTACTCCGACGACCACGGGGAGACCTGGAGCCTGGGCGCCAGCCCCAACCAGGGCCGCCCCACCGGTGGCGATCCGCTCGACCCGCGCACGTTCACCGACGAGACCTGGTCCCTGCACGAGGCAACCGTCGTCGAGCGCCGGGACGGCAGCGTGCTCATGCTCATGCGCAACCAGCACCCGCGGGCGCGTGTGGCCACCGCCGTGTCCGACGACGGCGGCCAGAGCTGGGGAGAGATCGGCTTCGACGACGCCCTGCCCGAGATCTGGTGCCAGCCCAACGCCCTGTCGCTCAGCTCGCCCGCGGGCGAGGACCGGGTCGTCTTCGCCAACGCCTCCCTTATGCTGCCCTACCGGGGCTGCGGCGTCGTGCGCCTGAGCCTCGACGGGGGCAGGACCTGGGCGAGCTCGCGCGCCGTCAACCCCGCCCACTACGTCTACCAGTGCATGTGCGAGCTGGCGGACGGAGCGATCGGCCTGCTGTGGGAGAACGAGTGCCAGGGCCTGTACTTCTCCCGGCTGCCGCTGAGCTTCTTCGGTCTGCCTCTCACTCCCGCGGCCCCGGCCGCCCCCACCGACTGAGCGCACCCGCGCACCCCCCGATCCCACCTGACTCCGTAACCGTTCAAAGGAGAACCGACATGTCCCGTACCACCGCCTTCACCCTGCCCTCCCTGAGCCGACGCGGCTTCGTCACCGCCGGCGGCGTCGGCCTGCTCAGCCTGCTCGCCGCCTGCGGCGGTGGCGGCTCCGAGGAGGCCGAGGCCGAGGAGAGCGGTCCGCTGTCCGGTACCGTCACCATGTGGTCGTCCTTCACCCAGGGGCCCCGAGCCGACTGGATGCAGAAGATGGCCGAGGCCTTCCACGCCCAGAACCCCGACGTCACCGTCAACATCGAGCAGTTCTCGTGGAGCGAGTTCAACACGAAGTGGACCACCGGCCTGACCGCCGGCCAGGTCCCCGACATCTCCACCGCCCTGCCCAACAACGTCGTCGAGATGATCAACGCGGAGGCCCTCGTCCCGCTCGACGGCGTCATCGACTCCATTGGGCGCACGCGCTTCCCCGAGTCGGCCCTGCGTGAGGGACAGGTCGAGGACGTGTCCTACTCCGTGCCGATCTACTCCCACGCCCAGGTCATGTGGTACCGCACGGACGTGCTGGAGCAGCACGGGCTGAGCGTGCCCCAGACCTGGGAGGAGCTCGCCAAGGCCGCCACGACCATCGGCCGCTCCGACGACCTGTACGGGCTGAGCGTGCCGCTGGGCACGGGGGACATGATGGGGGCCCGCTACCTCAACTTCTACGTCCGCTCCGCCGGCGAGCGCCTGCTCAAGGATGACGGCTCGGCCAACCTCACCTCCTCCGCCGCGCTCGACGGCATCAAGTACTGGGTCGACCTGTACCGGTCGGTCTCCCCGGAGGGCTCCCTGGAGTACGCCGTGCTCGACCAGGCGACGCTCTTCTACCAGGGCAAGACGGCCTTCGACTTCAACTCCGGCTTCCACATCTCCGGCGTCGAGGCCAACCGCCCCGACCTCATGGGCTCCATCGCCGCCGCGCCCCTGCCGCGGATCAAGGCCTCCGACCCGGTGAACTACCCCGCCGAGATCTCCAACATCCCCCTGGTCGTGTGGGAGGCCTCGGAGGTCAAGCGCGAGGCCAAGGCCTTCCTGGAGTTCCTCTTCTCCAAGGACGAGTACATCGAGTTCCTGCACGCCGTGCCCGGCGGCATGCTGCCCGTGCTCACCGACATCGCCGAGGACCCCGCCTACCTGGACAACGAGACGATCACGACCTTCGCGGACTCCATCAAGGTCATCCAGGACCAGGTCGGCGTCGGCAGCGCCATCGGCATGGAGAAGGGGCCGCTCGTCCAGGCGGGCGTCCTGACCAGCCAGGGCCTGATCGAGAAGATGTTCCACTCCGTCATCATCGACGGCGCGGACATCAAGACAGCCGCCAAGGACTGCGAGGACAAGCTCAACTCGGCCTTCGAGGCGGCCGGCGCCAAGGTCGGCTGAGCCGGCCCGCACTGGCCCCCGGGTGGCGGGCACCGTCCGCCACCGGCCTCAGGAGCATGACATGTCTCGTCTCAAGCAACTCAACTGGACCGGTATCGCCTTCGTCGCCCCGTCGATCGTGGTGGTGCTCGCGCTGCTCATCTACCCGGTGCTGTCCAGCATCTGGTTCTCCTTCACCAACAAGCACCTGCTGCGCACCAGCTACGACGTCGTCGGGCTGGACAACTACACCAAGCTGCTGACCTCTCCCGACTACTGGAACGCCTTCGGCGTCTCGGTCAAGTGGACGGCCCTGTCGATCGGCCTGCAGCTGCTCATGGGGCTCGTCCTGGCCCTGGCCCTGGACCGGGTGCCCCGCGGCTCGGCGGTCTTCCGCACGCTGCTCATCGTCCCCTGGGCCTTCCCGGCCATCATCACGGCCTTCGCCTGGAAGTGGATCCTCAACGACGTCTACGGGGTCCTGCCCAACCTGCTGACGACCAGCGGGCTGACCGAGTCGAACATCGCGCTGCTGGGCAACCCGGACCTGACCTTCTGGGTGGTGCTGGGCGTCAACGTCTGGTTCGGCACGCCGCTGTTCATGGTCAACATCCTCTCGGCCCTCAAGACGATCCCCCAGGAGCAGTACGAGGCCGCGATGGTCGACGGCGCCACCGGCTGGCAGCGCTTCCGCTTCATCACGCTCACCCACATCCGCGAGGTCGTCGGCCTGCTCGTCATCCTGCGCGTCATCTGGGTCTTCAACAACTTCGACATGCTCTTCCTGCTCACGGGCGGTGGACCGGGCTCGCGTACGACGACGCTGCCGATCTACGCCTACCAGGAGGGCTGGAACCTGCGTCAGCTCGGCGTGGCCTCGACCGTCACCGTGCTTCTGCTGATCTTCCTGCTGGCCATCGCCCTGGTGGCCTTCAGGGTCATGAACCGCTGGGAAAAGGAAAGGGGCTAAGTCATGCGTCGTGCCGGTCAGAGCCGCTGGGGCGCCGTCGGCGTCTACACGCTGCTCGTCATCGCCTCGTTCATCGCGGTGTTCCCGCTGCTGTGGGTCATCACCTCCTCCTTCAAGACCTCGACGGAGCTGGCGCAGAACCCGCTGCAGATGTTCTCGTCCTCGCCCACGCTGGAGCACTACCGCAAGGTCATCACCGAGATCGGCTTCCTGGGCAACCTGAGGAACTCCCTGCTCATCGCGACCTGCTCGACGGTCATCGCCGTCTTCGTGTCGCTGCTGGGTGCCTACGGCATCGTGCGCTTCTTCCCCCGGGTGGGGCGCCAGCTGACGAAGCTGCTCATCAGCACCTACATGTTCCCGCCGATCCTGCTGGCCATCCCCTACACGATCACCATGGTCAAGCTGGGGCTCATGAACAGCTATGTGGGGCTCGTCATCGCCTACCTGTCCTTCTCGATCCCCTACGCGATCTGGATGCTCATCGGCTTCTTCCAGACGGTGCCCATCGGCATCGAGGAGGCGGCGGCGGTCGACGGCGCCAGCCGGCTGCGCGTGTTCTGGCAGATCTCCGTGCCGGTGATCCTGCCGGGCATCGTGGCCACCGCGGTCTACACCTTCATCAACACCTTCAACGAGTTCCTCTACGCGCTGCTGTTCATCACCGACTCGGACAAGATGCCGGTGGCGGTGGGCCTGTACTCGCTACAGGGCTCGGAGGTGCTCGACTGGGGCGCGATGATGGCGGCCTCCGTCATCGTCATCGTCCCCTCAGTGGTCTTCTTCATGCTCATCCAGCGCCACATCGCCGGTGGGCTCTCGGAGGGGTCGGTGAAGTAGCCGCCCCGCCCCAGCTCTCGCCCACGCCGCCTCGGTGCCCGGGGTCGGAACTGATCGCCACCGATCCCGGCACTGGGGTGGCGTGGGCGAGCCATATCTGGCACACTGACTTCGGACGTCAGATGTCTGACCAACTGTCAAAGGAGAGAGTAAGCAACATGGACACCCGCTTCACCGGCGTCATCCCCCCGGTCGTCACGCCCTTCAAGGACGGCGAGGTCGACTTCGAGTCCCTCGACAAGGTCGTCGACTTCCTCATCGACGGCGGCATGAACGGCCTGTTCGTCGGCGGCTCCTCTGGTGAGGTCGCCTACCTCACCGACGCCCAGCGCGACGCCGTCGCCGCCCGCGTCATCGAGCGCACCGCCGGACGCGTGCCGGTGCTCGTCGGTGCCATCGACACCACCACCGCCCGTGTCATCGAGCAGGCCAAGCGCGCCGCCGCCCTGGGGGCCGACGCGATCGTCGTCACCTGCCCCTTCTACGCCATCAACGACATGACGGAGATCGAGGACCACTTCCGCGCCGTGGCCGCCGCCGTCGACGTGCCCGTCCTGGCCTACGACGTGCCCGTGCGCCTCAACGGCAAGAAGCTCGCCGCCGAGATGCTCGTGCGCCTGGGCGCCGACGGCGTCATCGCCGGCGTCAAGGACTCCTCGGGCAACGACGTCGCCTTCCGCCGCCTCGTCCAGCTCAACGAGAAGGCCGGCCACCCGCTGGCCCTGCTCACCGGCCACGAGTGCGTCGTCGACGGTATGCTCCTGGGCGGTGCCGACGGCCTCGTGCCCGGCTACGGCAACGTCGAGCCCCGCGCCTACGCCGACCTGTGGGCGGCCGCCCAGGCCAAGGACTGGGAGGAGGCCCGCCGCATCCAGGACGGCATCAACGAGGGCTTCGAGATCGTCACCGTCCCGCAGGGCCGCTCCGGCGACGCCACGGGCATCGGCGCCTTCAAGACCGTCATGGAGGCCCAGGGCACCATCGCCTCCAACGAGATGGCCTTCCCGGTCAAGGCCCTGGAGGGCGAGACCAAGGAGGGCGTCATCGCCATCGCCCGCAGCCGGGACCTGATCTGAGATGAGCACGCCGGTCCCCGCTGCCGCGACGCCCCGCCCCGCTGACGACGTGCTCGTCGGCGTCGACCTGGGCGGGACGAAGATCGCCGCCGCCCTCGTCGCCACCGACGGCACCCTCCTGGGCGAGGTCCTCCAGACGCCGACACCGGCCCACGACGGCCCCGAGCGCATGCTCGACGCCATCGCCGGGCTCGTCGAGCGCGTCGTGGTGGCGGGGACCCGCACCCGCCCCAGCGAGCGGGTCGCACCCCTCGCCGTGGGCATCGGCTCCGCCGGAGTCATCGACGCCGACAGGGGAGTGGTCACCGCCGCGACCGACGCCATCACCGACTGGCCCGGGACGGACATCGTCTGCGGTGTCGGCGCCCGGCTCGAGACCGCCGGCGTCAGGCGCCCCGACGGCGGCGCCCCCCTCGTCCACGTCGACAACGACGTCAACGCCTACGCCGCCGGCGAGGCCTGGATCGGGGCCGGGGCCGGAGCGCGCTGCGCGCTCGTCGTCGCCGTGGGCACCGGCGTGGGGGGATCCGTCATCCTGGGCGGCGCCGTCCACCACGGAGCCCACTACGTCGCCGGCGAGATGGGGCACATGCCCAGCGGGCTGGCCGGGCAGGAGGTCTGCACCTGCTCGCGCCCCGGCCACCTCGAGGCCGTCGCCGCGGGGCCCCAGATCGCCCGCCGCTACCGCGAGGCCACCGGCGCGAGCGAGGTGACGACGGCGCTGACCGTTGAGCGGCTGGCCGACGCCGGTGACGCCACCGCCCAGCGCGTCTACCGCGAGGCCGCCGTCGCCCTGGGCAAGGCCATCGCCCAGGTCGTCACCGTCCTCGACCCCGACCGGATCATCATCTCGGGCGGGCTGGCCCGCTCGGGCGAGCTGTGGTGGGGGCCCTTGCGCCAGACCGTCGCCGACGAGCTCATCGACCTCGTCGCCCGGGACACCGAGCTGCTGCCCGCGACCCTGGGCACCACCGCGCCCATCATCGGCGCCGCCCACGAGGCGCACCTGCGGCTCGCACGCCGCTCCTGACCCACTGCCTCGGCGCCGTACCCCACTCGGGGCGCGGCGCCGAGGCGCTCAGGCCTCCCGCCCCACCGCCAGCCGCGCCCGCCCCGGCGCGACGACCCGACAACCAAGGAATCACCCATGAGCACTCTCAACCCCGTTCTCGCCGGGCTGCGCGGCGGACTCATCGCCTCCGCCCAGGCCTACCCCGGTGAGCCCATGCGCGACCCGCGCACCATGGACGAGGTCGCCCAGGCCTGCGTGGCCGGCGGCGCCGTCGGCATCCGCGCCCAGGGGCTGGCGGACCTGGCCCTCATCACCCAGCACGTCGACGTGCCCGTCATCGGCCTGTGGAAGGACGGCCACGACGGCGTCTTCATCACCCCCACCCTCACTCACGCCATCGCCGTGGCCTCCACCGGCGTCGAGATCGTCGCCATCGACGCCACGCGCCGCCCGCGCCCCGACGGCCTCACCTTCGCCCAGACGGTCGAGGGCCTCAAGCAGGCCCGCCCGGGCATCCTCGTCATGGCCGACTGCGGCAGCCTCGAGGACGCCCGCATGGCCCAGGACTCCGGCGCCGACCTTCTGGGCACGACGCTGGCCGGCTACACCGGTGAGCGACCCAAGACGCAGGGCCCCGACGTCGAGCTCATCGACCAGGTCGCCGCCATCGCCCAGGTGCCGCTCATCGTCGAGGGGCGCGTGCACACCCCGGCCCAGGCCGCGCTCGCCATGCAGCACGGTGCCTTCGCCGTCGTCGTCGGGACCGCCATCACCCACCCGACCACGATTACCTCCTGGTTCGTCGACGCCCTCAGGCAGGCCTGACACCACCCGGCCTGTGGTTCCTGTGACGTGTGTGACGAGCGGTGAGAAGTAGGGGGCGTTCAGAGCGCGCCACGCCGTGAAAAACGCCGCGATATCTGACAAGACGGGCCGTTTGTGCATAGCGTTGCTGCCAGCGGCACCGAACCGACCCGGTGCCCAACCACGACTGAGAGGCAGATTCATGTCCGTCAACCGTACTGAGCTCATTGCCGCCATCGCCGAGAAAGCGGACCTCACCAAGGTCCAGGCCGACGCCTTCCTCGGGGCCTTCCAGGAGGTGCTCGTCGAGAACGTCGCCAAGGGTGAGGCTGTGAAGATCACGGGCCTCATGGGTGTCGAGCGTGTCGAGCGCGCCGCCCGCACCGGCCGCAACCCGCGCACCGGCGAGGAGATCCAGATCCCGGCCGGCTACGGCGTCAAGCTCACCGTCGGCTCCGCCCTGAAGAAGGCCGTCGCCAAGTGACCTCGCTCTGAGGCGCGCGGCACCGTCCGCGCCACCCGAGCAACCCGCGAGGGCGCACCACTACGTGGTGCGCCCTCGCGCCGTCCTCATCACCGGGGAGCGTGCGGCCCGCCCGTTCCTCCTCAGCGCGGAGTACCCCCGTTCCTCCTGGTGGACGAGGTGCACGTCATAGGGCCGCATCTAGAGTGGAGGCATGCCCCACACGCCCAGTACCTCGCCCTTGCAACCGCCCGTCCATGAGACCGACGGCGTTCCCGCCCTCCTGTGCCAGGACCTGTGCAAGGCCTTCGGCCAGAAGATCGCGGTCAACATGCTGTCCCTGGCGGTGCCCACGGGATCCATCTTCGGTGTCGTCGGACCCAACGGTGCGGGCAAGACCACGACCCTGTCCATGGCCACCGGCCTGCTGGTGCCCGACGGCGGCCGCGTGCTCGTCCACGGCACCGACGTCTGGGCCGATCCGGTCCGCGCCAAGGCCCAGCTCGGAGTCCTGCCCGACGGGCTGCGGACCTTCGACCGGCTCTCCGGCCTCGACCTGGTCACCTACTCGGGGATCCTGCGCGGGCTGGAGCGCGAGACCGTCGTCGAGCGAGCCACCCAGCTCCTGCACGTCCTGGGGCTGTGGGAGGCGGGCACGACGCTCGTCACCGACTACTCCGCGGGTATGCGTAAGAAGGTCCACCTGGCCTGCGCGCTCGTCCACTCGCCCTCCGTGCTCGTCCTCGACGAGCCCTTCGAGGCCGTCGACCCCGTCTCCGCCCAGACGATCCAGTCCCTGCTCACCGACTTCGCCGGTGCCGGAGGCACCGTCGTCATCTCCAGCCACGTCATGGCCACCGTCCAGCGCTTCTGCACGCACGTGGCCGTCATCAGCAACGGTCGTGTCCTGGCCGCAGGCACCACCGAGCAGGTGGCGGCCGGAGAGGACCTTGACTCCCGCTTCGCCGAGCTCGTCGGAGCCCCGGCCACCCGAGAGGAGCTGTCGTGGTTGCGACCCTCATCCGTCTGAGGTGGCGCCTGACGATCAACGCCCTGTCACGCAACGTCTGGGCGATCGTCGGCACCGTCATCGGCACCCTGTACGGCGTCGGGCTGCTGGCGGTGCTCGTCACGGGGGCCATCGCCCTGGGGGTCACCTCCCCGGATCTCATCGCCCCGGCCCTCGGGGCTGCCGGGGCGCTCACGGTCCTGGCATGGACCCTCATCCCGCTGCTGTTCACGGGCGTCGACTCCACGCTCGACCCCCGTGCCATGGCGGCCTGGGTGGCACCCTCGCCCAGGCTCTCGCGCGGCATGGCCGTGGCCGCGGCCTGCGGGGTCACCGGTGTGCTCACCGGGCTGGGCACGCTCCTGCCGCCACTCGTGTGGGCCCTGTCGGGCCAGCCGGGCGCAGCCCTGCTCGCTCTCGTGCTCGCACCGGTCCTGCTGGCCACCTGCGTCCTGCTCAGCCGGGTCGTCGTCATCGGGGCGGGCCTGTCCCAGTCACGCCGGGGACGCGACCTTGTGGGCGTCATCAGCATGTTCGTCATCCTCCTGGTGTCCATGCTGCCGTCGGCGCTGTCGAGCGTCGAGCTCGGGGACGCCGGCGCCCTCCAGGCCGCGGCGCGCACGGCGGCGACCGTGGCGAGCCTCACCCCCTTCGGCTGGGCGGCCGCAGCGCCCGGCTACCTCGCTCGGGGCGACGTGCTGTCCGCCGTGCTCCTGGCACTGGGGTCGGTGCTCTTCGTCCTCGTGCTCGTGCCCGCCTGGGACCGTGTGGTCACGCGGGTCATGACGGGGCCGGCGCGCTCCTCCTCCCGCTCGCAGGCCTACGAGGCCACCGGGCGCCGTGGCGCCGGCGCGGGGGCGCGGCCGCTGGTGTGGCACGAGCGCCTGTCACGGCTCATGCCCTCCCCGGCCGCCGCCGTGGCCGCCCGTGCCCTGCGCTACTGGCGCACCGACCCCCGCTACCTCGCTCAGGGGGCGGCCCTGGTCCTCGTGCCGACCGTCTCCTCGATCGCCCTGGCCAGCGGGGCACGCGCCAGCGCCGGCCCCGAGGGCGCACAGGTCGCCCTCGGGCAGATGCTGCGCTGGGGTGAGACGCACCCGGCCGTCTTTGGTGGCGTCGTCTTCGCCGCGCTCATGTGCGGCTGGGCGCTGCACGACGACATCGCCTTCGACTCCACCGCGCTGTGGCAGCATGTGTCCGCAGGGACGCGGGGGCGTGACGACCGCCTGGGACGCGTCGTCGGCGCGGTGCTGTGGCAGCTGCCCCTCATCGTGCTCGCCGGCCTCGTCGCCGCCGGGGCGTGCGGGCGGTGGGAGATGCTGCCGGCGGTGCTGGGGACGAGCCTGGCGGTCCTGGGCTGTGCCTACGCGTGGTCGAGCGTCATGAGCGTCCTGCTGCCCTACGAGACGATCGCGCCGGGAGAGAGCCCGATGAAGTCGCGCACCTCCGGCACGGTCTTCGTTGCCAGCCTCCTTCAGTTCCTGGGCGTGTTCGTGGTCGCCTTCCTGTGCTCCCCGGTCATCGGCGCCTTCGCCGCGACGGCGGTCAGTGAGCAGTGGCTGTGGGGCTGGGCGCTCCTCGCAGGCGGGCTGCTGTGGGGCATGGCCGCCACCTGGACCGGGGTGGTGGTCGGAGGACGCTACCTCGACCAGAGGGGGGCGAGGCTGCTCGCCACCATCCGCTCGTGGCCGGGGCATGAGGAGACTCGCTGACCCTGGACGCGGGGGAGAGGGGGTCCCCTCCAATCCGGGAGGGGATCCCCTCACACCACCCCAGGACATCAGATGTCTGATGCTTCAGGCGAGTATGCTGGGGGTGGCGCACCGACGCGCCCGGCGCACACCGCCGTCGACCCGAGCCCCGAGGGGGAACAGTATGGAGCTTATCGTCCTGGACACCGCCGAGCAGATCGCCGAGCGTGCCGCCGACGCCATCGAGGAGCTGCTCGCCGCCAAGCCCGACGCCGTGCTGGGCACCGCCACCGGATCGAGCCCGCTGCCGCTCTACGACGAGCTCGCGCGCCGGTGCGAGGCCGGCCGCATCTCCTTCAAGGACGTGACCGGCTTCATGCTCGACGAGTACGTCGGCCTCAGCGAGGGCCACCCCGAGCGCTACGCCACCTTCATGGAGCGCAACCTGCGCTCCCGCGTGGACATGCGCCCCGGCGCCCTGCACGGCCCCGACGCCCTCAACCCCGACCTGCAGGCCGCCTGCGAGGAGTACGAGGCGGCGATGGCCGCCGCAGGCTACTGCGACCTGCAGATCCTGGGCATCGGCGCCGACGGCCACATCGGCTTCAACGAGCCCGGCGGCCCCCTGGACTCCGCCACCCACGTCGACGTCCTCACCGAGCAGACCCGCCGCGACAACGCCCGCTTCTTTGACGGCGACATCGACGCCGTGCCCACCCACTGCATCACCCAGGGTCTGGGCACCATCATGAAGGCGCGCAGGCTCGTGCTCATCGCCACCGGCGAGAACAAGGCCGAGGCTGTGCGCCAGCTCGTCGAGGGCGAGATCAGCCCCGAGTGGCCCGCCACCGTCATGCAGAACCACGACGACGCGCTCGTCCTCGTCGACCCGGCGGCCGCCAGCCTGCTCAGCGGCCGCTGAGGTGCCACTGGGATACCGCTGAGACATCACCGAGGTACGGCAAGCCTCCGGGTGTCCGCCACGGGGCCGTCTCCCGCCGGGAGGCGGCCCCGTGGACGTCGGAGCACCAGGCGGCCACCACCCGGCAGGACAAGAACCACAGGACCCGTCCCACGGGGCGCACTGCTACCCGGCCTATGCTGGTGCCCATGAGCGAGCTCCACATGATGAGTCCCGTGGCCAGCACGGACGCCCCCAGCGGCCCCGCCGAGCCCGGCCGCCCGCTCTCGGACCCCTCCACCGGCGCCTCGACCGGCACCGCGGTCCTCGAGCGTGAGGAGCTCCAGTCCACCGACGACGGCGACGCCGACCGCTTCGCCCACTACGTGCGCAAGGACCGCATCGCCGCCGCCGCGGCCACCGGCCGCCCCGTCGTCGCCCTGTGCGGCAAGGTGTGGACCCCCGGCCACGACCCGTCGCGCTACCCCGTGTGCCCCACCTGCAAGCAGATTTACGAGAGCATGAAGGACGGGGGCTCCGGCGGAGGCAAGGGGCCGCGCCGCCCCCGGTTCCCCTTCGGCCGGGGCGGTCAGTGAGCCCCGCGCGCGGCTCCCAGGCAGCAGGTAACCCCTCCCAGCCCTCCATCTTCGCCGCCGAGAACCTCTCGCCGGCCTACCCGCGACGTGCCGCCTGGGGCACCGCGGGCTCGCTGCGAGCCTGGCAGGCGGAGGCGCTGGCCGCCTACCTGAAGGCCATGCCCGAGGACTTCCTCGCCGTCGCCACCCCCGGCGCGGGCAAGACGACCTTCGCCCTGCGCATCGCCACCGAGCTGCTCAGCTCCGGTGACGTCCACCAGGTGACCGTCGTCGCCCCCACCGAGCACCTGAAGTACCAGTGGGCCGAGGCCGCCGCCCGCGTCGGCATCCACCTCGACCCCTCCTTCACCAACGCCCAGGGGGTGCTCGGCTCGCGCTTCGACGGCGTCGCCGTCACCTACGCGCAGGTCGCCGCCAACGCCAAGCTCCACCGCGTCCGTACCGACGCTCGCCGTACCCTCGTCATCCTCGACGAGATCCACCACGGCGGTGACGCCAAGAGCTGGGGTGACGCCGTGCGCGAGGCCTTCACCCCCGCCCGCCGCCGCCTGGCCCTGACCGGCACCCCCTTCCGCTCCGACGAGGCCCAGATCCCCTTCGTGCGCTACGACGAGGAGGCCGGCGGCGTCAGGCGCTCGCACGCCGACTACTCCTACGGATACGCCGAGGCACTGCGCGACGGCGTCGTCAGGCCCGTGATGTTCATGACCTACTCGGGCCAGATGCGCTGGCGCACACGCACCGGCGACGAGGTGGCCGCACGCCTGGGCGAGCCCCTGACCAAGGACCTGGAGGCCCAGGCCTGGCGCACCGCCCTCGACCCCTCCGGCCAGTGGATCCCGGCCGTCCTGGCGGCCGCCGACCAGCGCCTGAGCGAGGTGCGTCGGCAGGTGCCCGACGCCGGGGGCCTCGTCATCGCCACCGACCAGGCCCGGGCCCGCGCCTACGCCACGCAGCTGCGCGCCATCACCGGTGAGGCACCCACCGTCGTCCTGTCCGACGACTCGGGCGCCTCCAGCCGTATCGAGGCCTTCTCCGCCTCCCGCGACCGCTGGCTCGTGGCGGTGCGCATGGTCTCCGAGGGCGTGGACGTGCCGCGCCTGGCCGTCGGCGTCTACGCGACCTCCACCTCCACGCCGCTGTTCTTCGCCCAGGCCGTGGGGCGCTTCGTGCGCTCGCGGGCCCGGGGCGAGACCGCCAGCGTCTTCCTGCCCTCCGTCACACCCCTGCTGGGCCTGGCCAACGAGATGGAGGCGGCGCGCGACCACGTCCTGGGGGGCAGGCGCGCCAACGAGGACGACCTGTTCGGCTACCCCGAGGACCGGCTCGTCGCCGAGGCCAACAAGGAGGAGAGGGCCAGTGAGGACCTCTTCGGCGCCTTCGAGGCCATGGACTCCACCGCCGAGTTCGACCGTGTGCTCTTCGACGGCGGCGAGTTCGGCACCGGTGCCGTCGTCGGCAGCGTCGAGGAGCAGGAGTACCTCGGGCTGCCCGGCCTGCTCGAGCCCGAGCAGGTCACGGCGCTGCTGCGCCAGCGCCAGGACAAGCAGATCCAGGCGCAGAAGCGCGAGTCCGCTGCCGCCGCCCGGCGTCGGGCGAACTCCGGTGCCGACGACGCCCGCAGGCGCCAGGCCGCCCGCAAGGAGCTGTCCCAGCTCGTGGCCGCCTGGGCGCGCCGCTCCGGCCAGCCCCACGGCGTCGTCCACAACGACCTGCGCCGCGTGTGCGGCGGGCCGGAGGTCGCGCAGGCCTCCACCGAGGAGATCGAGAAGCGGGTGCAGACCCTGCGCCGCTGGTTCGTCGGCAAGCGCTGAGGCACCGGGGGCGGCCGCGCCCCCGGGCCCGCCCGCCTCGGCCCGCCCGCCCCCCCGGGCCGAGGAGCCGGAGGGGCGGGCGGGGCGCGTCAGCCGCGCAGCACCTGGCGGCCGTCGAGGTCCAGGTAGCGCGTGGGGACCGCGGGCTCGCCCTCGCTCAGGCGCCACGCCTGGTAGGGCAGCTCGGCGCGCGAGGCCCGGTGCCGCTCGGCCGCGGCCGCCAGGCCCTGGGGGCCACGGTGCTGCTCCTGGATGACGCCGTCGACGACAAGGTCCACCTGGAGCGCACGCGCCCCCGCCGCGTCCAGGGCCGCCAGCGCCTGGCCGCCCTCGCACGCGGAGATGAGCAGCTCCTCGGCCGCACGGCCGCAGGCGTTCACGACGCGTCCCGCCCACTTGCGTCCGCCGACCGTCGCCTTGCCGCCCTGGGAGAACTTGGCGACCTCCTGCATGACGCCGTCGTCGTCGGCGCGCTCGACCAGCTTGTAGACCAGCGCCGCCGTCGGACGCCCCGAGCCGGTGACGAGCTTGGTGCCCACGCCGTAGGAGTCCACCGGGGCGGCGCCCAGCGCCGCGATCGCGTACTCGTCCAGGTCGTTGGTCACCGTGATCCGGGTCGAGGTGGCTCCCAGGGCGTCGAGCTGGGCGCGGGCCTTGAAGGCCTCGGCGACCAGGTCTCCCGAGTCCAGGCGCACCGCTCCCAGCTCGCCGCCGGCCGCGCGCGCGGCCCTGACGGCCCGCTCGATGCCGCGCTCGATGTCGTAGGTGTCCACGAGGATCGTCGTGCCCGGGCCCAGCGACGCCACCTGAGCGGCGAAGGCCTCCTCCTCCGTGTCGTGCAGCAGGGTGAAGGAGTGCGCCGAGGTGCCTACGGTGGCGATGCCGTAGCGCAGGCCCGCCTCCAGGTTGCTCGTGGCCGTGAAGCCACCGACGACGGCGGCGCGGGCCGCCGAGACGGCCGCCCGCTCGTGGGCGCGCCGGGCCCCGAAGTCCGCGCAGGGGCGCCCGTGGGCGGCGATCGTCATCCGGGAGGCCGCCGAGGCCACCGCGCAGTCGTAGTTGTAGATCGACAGGGCCAGGGTCTCCAGGATGCAGGCCTGGGCGAAGGTCCCCTCCACCGTCAGCAGAGGGGAGCCGGAGAAGTAGCACTCGCCCTCGGCGTAGCCGCGGATCGTGCCCGTGAAACGGAAGTCGCGCAGGAAGTCCAGGGTCTGGTCGTCAACGACCTTCTGGGCGTGAAGGAAGTCGATCTGCTGGGGCGTGAAGGTGAAGCGCTCAAGGGCGTCGAGCAGGCGCCCGGTGCCGGCCACGACGCCGAAACGCCGTGAGGGGGGCAGTGAGCGCCCGAAAAGCTCGAAGACGCTGCGGCGGGAGGCGGTGCCTGAGCGCAGAGCCGCCTGGAGCATCGTCAGCTCGTACATGTCCGTCAGCAGCGAGGTCGTGGGCGAGGCGTGCGAGGACCGGTGGTCGGAAGCCGTCGGAGAGGGTTGGAAGGTCATGTCACCAACCTAGCGTCCGCGCCGTTACGCTGGTAGACATGTCCTCCACCGCGCCCGTCGTCTCTCCGGACACACGGCAGGACTCGCGCACGGCGCCCCTGCGCGAGTGGCGCACCGTCGTGCACGACGACCCGGTCAACACGATGGACTACGTCGTGTGGGTCTTTCGCACCTACTTCGGCCTGCCGACGGTCATTGCCGAGCACCGCATGATGCAGGTGCACACGACCGGGCGCGCCGTCCTGTCCACGGGGCCGCGCGAGCGCATGGAGGTGGATGTCACCGCCATGCACTCCTACGGGCTGCACGCCACCCTGGAGCCGGCCGGCAGCGACGAGGACGCCCCGTGAGGAGCTTTGAGCCGGTCGAGCACGGCTGGCAGAGCGAGCTGAGCGTCTGGGAGCGCGAGTACCTGGCCGGGCTGCTGGAGCAGGTCAGTGCCGTCCTGGCCGCCGAGGGGCCCGTGGAGGAGCCGCGCTCCGACGTCGGCCCCCTGCGTGATCACGAGAGCGAGAGGGACGGTGAGGTGCTCGCCGCCCTCGACTTCGAGGCCGCCCCGCTCTTCGCGGTCGGAGCCGACGGCGGGCGTTCCGGTGACGAGCGCTCCGACGTCGGTGGGCCGCCCGGGGACGGTGGGCGCCCGGAGGAGGGCGTTCGCCCGGAGGAGGGCTCCGGCTCACGGCCACCGGTGCGCGGTGAGGTCGCCTCCCTGCTGGAGGTCCTGCTGCCGGAGGCCAGTGAGGACCCCCGGGTCGCCGACGAGGTCTGCGCACTGACCCGACGGCGGCTGCGCGCCCTCAAGCACGGCCGGCTCACCGAGGTCGTCGCCGAGCTCCTTGAGCCCACCGGGGCCGGTGGGGCCGTCCTCGTGCGCCGCGGGCGCGAGGGCGACTGGCTCGCCGCCGTCAACGACGTGCGCCTGGTCCTCGCCCGCCGGCTGGGCATCGAGGACGCCGCCAGCGCCCAGGCGGTCCACGACCTCGCCTGGCGTCAGGCGGGCGTGCAGGAGAGGGACGAGGACCGCTGGCGGCGTGGGCTCGCCATCTCCTACGACATGCTGACCTGGTGGCAGGAATCACTGCTGGCCGCGCTATGGGCGGATGGAGGCCCCGAATAGTCTCGGATGCGTGAAAAACGCGCCCATCGGGATGTTCGACTCAGGCGTTGGCGGCCTGACCGTGGCGCGTGCGGTCATCGACCAGCTCCCCGGGGAGCAGGTGCTCTACATCGGTGACACCGCCCACACCCCCTACGGTCCGCGTCCGGTCGCGCAGGTGCGTGAGCTTGCTCTCGCCGTCATGGACGAGCTAGTTGACGCCGGGGTCAAGATGCTCGTCATCGCGTGCAACACGGCCTCCGCCGCGGTCCTTCACGACGCGCGTGCCCGCTACACGCGTGAGCGCGGCGTACCCGTCGTCGAGGTCATCCACCCCGCCGCCCGGGCCGCCGCCCGGGTGACCCGCAACGGCCGTGTCGGGCTCATCGCTACCCAGGGCACCGTCGAGTCGCGCGCCTACGACGACGCGCTGTCGACCGTGCCGGGGGTCGAGCTGCTCGCCACGGCCTGCCCGCGCTTCGTCGAGCTCGCCGAGCGCGGCACCACCACCGGGCCCGAGGTCATGGAGGTCGCCCGCCACTACCTCGACCCGCTGCGCGAGGCCGACGTCGACACCCTCATCCTGGGGTGCACGCACTACCCGCTGCTCACCGGCCCCATCTCCTACGTCATGGGTGAGGACGTGACCTTGGTGACGTCCTCGGAGGAGACAGCCAAGGACGTCTACCGCGAGCTGGCCGGGCGCGACCTCCTGCGCGATCCGCAGGCTCACGCCCCCGTCCACGACTTCCGGGCCACGGGCGACCCCGAGGCCTTCGCCGTCCTGGCCCACCGTTTCCTCGGCCCTGAGGTCGGCCACGTGTCCCGCGCCAACGTGCCGCGGGTCGACAGCAATCCCTGAGTCCGTTAGCGTCCGGGTGCCCCCGCCCCCGTCCCGTCAGCAAGGAGCATGTGTGAAGCTCACCGTCATCGGCTGCGCCGGCAGCATGTCCGGCCCCGACTCCTCCGCCTCGTCCTACCTCGTGCAGGCGACGGGCACCAGTGAGGACGGCGAGGAGCTCATCTACTCCGTGGTGCTCGACCTCGGCCCCGGCTCCATGGGGCAGCTGCTGCGCTACATCGACCCGGCGGACCTTGACGCCCTGCTCATCTCCCACTGCCACGCCGACCACATGGTCGACATGGTGGGGATGCACGTCTACCGTCGCTGGAACCCGACCGGGGCCCTCGGCCCCGTGCTGACCGTCGGCCCCAGCGAGCTGCTCAGCCGCCTCAACGGCGTCGACGGCACCCCGCCGACGGAGACCTACGCCTCGGAGTTCACCTTCCGCACCGCGGTGCCGGGCGAGTCCTTCAAGGTGGGGCCGATGACGATCACCCCCTACGCGGCGCTGCACCCGGTGGAGGCCTACGGCTACCGGATCGAGGGGCCGAGCGAGCGGGTCGGGCTCGAGGGCCAGCGCCGCACGGTCTCGCTGGCCTTCACGGGGGACACGGACCTGTGCGAGTCCATGTGCGACATGGCCGACGGCGCCGACCTCCTGCTTGCGGAGGCGGCCTTCGTCGAGGGGCGTGACACGATGCGGGGCATGCACCTGACGGGCAAGCGGGCCGGTCAGCTCGCCGCGGGCACCGCCGGCAAGATGCCGCGTCTTCCTGTCGGCCAGCTGGTGCTCACCCACATCCAGCCGTGGACCGAGCACCGCATCCCGCTGCGCAACGCCGCCCTGGTCTACAACGGTCCGCTGGAGGCGGCGACGGCGGGCGCGACCTGGGAGATCTGAGGATGGCGAGCAGCCGGCCGCACCGTATCTCCTACACGCCGCCGGTGCCCGACGGGCCCGATCGTCCGTGGACGCGCGGGCGGCGCACGCGCTGGTGGCTCGTGCCTCCCGCGGACCTCGTGTCGGTGGCGCTCGTGGCCGCCTTCGTCAGTGCCTCGGTGCACGACCTGTCCCTACTGCCCGGGATGCTCGTGCACGGGGTCGTGGCCGTGGCGACGGCGTGGCTCGTGGCGTGGCTGCTCGCGCGCCCGCAGGACCACCTGGAGGCCGCCGACCGTGACGGGCTGACGGTCGTGGGGGTCACCTGGCTCGGGTGGCTCGGGCTGCGCCTGGCCACGGGTGGGGACGTGGCGGGCACGTGGCTGGCGCTGGCGGTATTCCTGCTCGTCGCCCTGGGAGGCTGGCGCTGGGTCTACGGCTACGTCAAGGCCCAGGAGTCGCTCGTCCCCAAGGCGATCCAGCGCAGGCTCGACGCCCAGGCGGCTCGTGACGCCGAGGCGGCTGGTGACGCCCAGGCGGCTGGCGACGTTGAGGCGCTCCGGGACGACGCCGAAACGGCTGGTGATGTTGAGACGGTCCGGGCGCAGGAGGGGACGGACCCGGACGGCCTCGGCTGACCGCCGGGGGAGGCGGGCTCAGCGCGACAGCAGCTGGGCGAGGGCGGGAGCCAGGTCCCGCATGGCCTTGCCCCGGTGGGAGATCGCGTTCTTCTCCGCCGCGCTCATCTGCGCGGTCGTGCGGCCCGAGCCGGTCGCGGCGTCCTCCTCCAGCGGCACGAAGACCGGGTCGTAGCCGAAGCCGCCGTCGCCAACGGGGGAGTGCAGGAGACGACCGGCCATGGAGCGCTCGACGACCGTCACCCGGCTGGGCGCGCCCGGCTCGCCGCCGGGAACCACGAGGACGGCCGCGCAGGTGAAGCGGGCCGTGCGGTGCGGGTCCGCGACGTCACTGAGCTGGTCGAGCAGCAGCCGCAGGTTCGCCGCGTCGTCGCCGTGGCGCCCGCACCAGCGCGCCGAGAAGATCCCGGGAGCGCCGCCGAGCACGTCGACGCACAGGCCCGAGTCGTCGGCGACCGCGGGCAGGCCCGTCGCCTCGGCGAGCGCCCGGGCCTTGATCTCGGCGTTGGCGGCGAAGGTCAGACCGTCCTCGACGGGCTCGAGCACGTCGAGCTCGGCGGCCGAGATCACCTGCTCGGGCCGCAGCCCGTCCACGAGCGGGGTGAGCAGGGCGCGCAGCTCGGCGAGCTTGCCGGCGTTGTGCGTGGCCAGGACGAGGCAGGCGCCGTCGGGCACCGTGACGCGGGCGGCCACGCTCAGGCCTGGTCCTGGCCGGAGCGGACCGTGACGGGCACACCGGAGGGGCCGGCGAGCACACGGCGCTGCAGCTCGGCGAGCTCGGCGTTGCCCCGGGCGGCCAGGTCGAGCAGCGCGTCGAGCTCGTCGCGGCTGAAGGGGGCGTGCTCGGCGGTGCCCTGGACCTCGATGAAGCGCCCGTCGCCGGTCTGCAGGACGTTCATGTCCGTCTGGGCGCGCACATCCTCCTCGTAGGGCAGGTCGAGGCAGGGTACGGAGTCGATGATGCCGACGCTGATCGCCGACAGGGAGTCCGAGAGCACCGGACGGCCAGCGCGTGGGGTGATGAGGCCGCGCTCGGTGCCCCAGGCGACGGCGTCGGCCAGGGCCACGTAGGCGCCGGTGACGGCCGCGGTGCGGGTGCCGCCGTCGGCCTGCAGGACGTCACAGTCCAGGGCGATGGTGTTCTCACCCAGGGCGGCCACGTCGATGACGCCGCGCAGGCCCCGGCCGATGAGACGGGAGATCTCGTGGGTGCGGCCGCCCACCTTGCCCCGCACGGACTCGCGGCCGCTGCGCTCGCTGCCGGCGCGCGGGAGCATGGCGTACTCGGCGGTCACCCAGCCCTCGCCGCTGCCCTTGCGCCAGCGCGGCACGCCCTCGGTGAAGGAGGCGACGCACAGTACGCGGGTGCGGCCGAACTCGATGAGGACGCTGCCCTCCCCGTGCTCCTGCCAGCGGCGGGTGATGGTGACGGGACGCAGCTCGTCGGTGGCGCGCCCGTCCTTACGGGTGAAGTCAGTCGTCATGCGCGCCAGGGTACCGGCCGGGGCGCCGGGCCGAGACCAGCATCCATGCTGTGGAGACGACAACCGAGCCCCACCGCCAGACACTAATGACAACGGCTATCATTAGTACTTGTGAGTCATGACCCCTATGCTGCCGCCGCCTCCGTCTACGAGCTGATGACGTACGGCTACGTCGCCGCCCAGGAGCAAGCCCTGGCCGGCTTCCTGACGGCGCTGCGCCCCGCGGATGGGCCGGTGCTCGACGTCGGCTGCGGATCGGGCCGCGCCGCGCAGTACCTCCTCAGGCGCACGGATGACCTCACCGTTGTCGGACTGGAGCCCAGTCCCGCGATGAGATCCTTGGCGCTGGCCCGCCTGGCCGCCGACCCGGCCTGGCGCGAGCGCGTGACCGTGCGCCCGGAAGGGGCCCTGGAAACCCCCTGGCCGGATGCGCTCAGTGGCGCCCTCCTGCTTGGCGTCCTGGGGCACTTCGGTCCTCAGGAGCGCCGAGAGCTCTTCGGCCGCCTGGCCTCAAGGCTGGCTGTAGGAGCGCCGGTCCTGCTGGACCTACAGGCCCCGGACCGCCCTGAGGTCGTTGCCGAGCACGTCTTCGCCGACACCCGGCTCGGGGGACTGCGCTACCAGGGACGGGCTCAAGGCGAGCCCGTGGACGACCAGCTGATGCGCTGGACCATGACCTACCTGACGATCGACGCCGACGAGGTCATCGACGCCAGCTCCACCGTGATGACCGTCAACCATCCTGGCCTGGACACTGTGCGCGAGGAGCTCGAGTCCCACGGCCTGCGCCTGAAGGAAGCAGGCACCCCCGGCCTGTGGGTGGCCTTCCGCCTGGGGCGGGCGCGTAGGTGCAGGTGAGGTGGTGGAGCCCCGGTTGTCCGCCTTCCTCCCGCGGTGGCCGAAGGCGTCGCGCTGGACGAGACGGCGGCACTCGTCGAGCTGACCCGCCGCCGCCCGACCCGCAGTTACCGAAGCCACGAGAACTACCGACACCCACGACGCTCCTGACACCGGTGGGCGCACCCCGCAAGCCCTAACCAAACGTCCAAAGAGTCCTCGGCTACATGGTCCACGGCGTGGGCGAGTGGTCCAGAACGCAAAGACGACACCTGAGAGGGGCCCACATGGGGCGGGTGTACAGCAGCGCCACGCTGGTGCGCGAGAAGGGACTCGAACCCTCACGCCCGAAGGCACCAGAACCTAAATCTGGGGCGTCTACCAGTTCCGCCACTCGCGCTCGGCGCTCCACCCTACCGTCTGCGTCCGCCGAGGACAGTGCCGCAACCCGGGCCGGACGCCCCGGTCCCCGCTCTAGGGTGACGTCATGGCCCGCACCGACGCCCCCGGCACCCGCACCACCGAGCTCCTGCCGCCCCTGCCAGCGGCCTTCCGAGAGGCGCTGGACGCCGTCGGCGCGTCCTTCGACGTCGCCGCCGAGGTCCCCGAGCCTCAGGACGCGCCCGTGCTGCGCTGGGGGGTCCTAGGAGCCGGGAGCATCGCCGGTACCTTCGCCACCGACGTCCCCACCCTCTCCTCCGGCGTCATCGCCGCCGTCGGCTCGCGCGACCGGGACAAGGCCCAGGCCTTCATCGACTCCCACCCCGCCACCGCCAAGGGCGGGCCCGCCCGCGCCCACGGCTCCTACGAGGAGCTCGTCGCCGACGACGAGGTCGAGGCCGTCTACGTCGCCACCCCGCACGCCTTCCACGCCGAGCACGCCCTGCTCGCCCTCGAGGCAGGCAAACCCGTCCTCGTCGAGAAGTCCTTCACCGTCAACGCCGCCCAGGCCAGGCGCGTCCTCGATGCGGCCTGCCAGCGCGGCCTGTTCGTCATGGAGGCCATATGGACGCGGTTCCTGCCCGGCCAGCGCCTGGCACAGCGCCTCGTGGACTCCGGTGCCCTGGGGCAGGTGCGTCACGTGCAGGCGACCCACTTCCAGTCGCTCCTGCACGTCGAGCGCATGGTCCGCCCCGAGCTCGCCGGCGGCGCCCTGCTGGACCTGGGCGTCTACCCGCTCAGCTTCATCCACGCGCTGCTCGGCGCACCGCTCAGCCAGAGCGTCGTCGGCCGGCTGAGCACCGAGGGCCTGGACCTGGGGGAGGTGTGCGCCCTGCGCTATGACGGCCTCAGCGCCGTGGCGGCCTCCGGCATGGACTGCGCGGGCCGTAACGGCGCCGAGGTCATCGGCTCCGAGGCCCGCCTCACCATCGACCGGCAGTTCTACCGCCCGGTCCCGGTGAGCCTAGCCCGCGGCCCTCGCGACGCCACGAGCACGACCTGGGACGCCCACCTTCCCGGCGGCTTCCAGCTCGAGGCCGCCGAGGCCGCCCGGTGCATCAAGAACGGGCGCACACAGTCTGACATCATGCCCTGGTCCGCGACCATCGAGGTCATGGAGATGATGGACGAGGTGCGCGCCGCCCTCGGCGTCGTCTACCCGGGGGAGTGAGCGGGCGCCCGGGACGCCCGCGGCTCAGCTGATCGCCAGCTCGGCGCGCAGGCGCCCCACGTGCCCGGTCGCCTTGACGTTGTAGCGGGCCAGTGTCACCACGCCATCGCGGTCGACGACGACGGTGGAGCGGATGACCCCGGTGACGACGCGCCCGTAGTTCTTCTTCTCGCCCCAGGCGCCCCAGGTCTCCATGACGGTGTGCTCGGCGTCGGACAGCAGGGGGAAGGGCAGCGCCTCCTTCTCGGCGAAGCGGGCAAGGGCCGCCTGCGAGTCCGGGGAGATCCCGACGACCTCGTAGCCGGCCTCACGCCAGGCGCCCAGCGAGTCGCGGAAGTCGCAGGCCTCCTTGGTACAGCCGGGGGTGGAGGCCCGCGGGTAGAAGTAGACGACGACGCCCCGCTCGGCCGCCTCGCGCAGGCGCTCGAGCGAGACCTCGGCGCCGTGGGCGTCGGGCAGGGTGAAGTCGGGGGCGGTGTCGCCGACGGCGAGCGCGGGCATCTGGGTCTCCTTCAGCCGGGGTGGTGTTATGTGCCGACGATATCCGGCCGCGGGGTGCGCCACTGCAAACGGCACGGGCCCGCCCGCACCGGTGGGGCCACCCCGGGACCGCGCCCGGCACGCAGCCGGGTCCCTGCTCCGTGGGGGAGCGGGGACCCGGCTGCTGTGGATGTGGTGCGTGCCCGGCCCGGAGACCTTCCCGGCTACCGGGCCGGTGAGGCCTCGCGGCCTGCCTGGTCTCAGGCGGCCAGGGCGAGGGCGTCGCGCGCCGCCTTGACGCGCTCCAGGGCGCGCTCGAGGCGGGAGGGTGAGGCCGACGCGCCCAGGGAGGACAGCTCGGTCTGGGCGGCCCTGAGCTCGCGCTCGGCGGCCTGGCGGGGGATGTCATGCGTCTTCGTGCTCATCATCATTCCTTCTTCTTCCTCGTCGTGGCCCGACAGGGCCCTTCATGCGCCGGGTGGTGGACAGCGGTGCGCTGCTCCCCGGCAGATCGTGGGTGGCGTCCCGGAGGCACGACGTGGCGAGTGCCGCAGCCGGGAGCCGGTGGTCGGGAGGGCGCCGTGCGTGGGCGCGGCCTGCCGACCGACGCAAGAACCAACACTCACCGACACCGAGGGTATTCCCAGGGGGTGTGCGCGTACCCGGCTCAGGGCGGGTGGTCCGCCAACCGGGGGGTGGGGGAGGAGCAGGTCCCCGACATGTCGCCGACCCGGGTCGTTCCCGGCCGTTCCAAGGCGACGACCCTTGCGTGGTACCCCCTCAGGGACTCGAACCCTGGACACCCTGATTAAGAGTCAGGTGC
>CALEXZ010000080.1 GCA_937926195.1 uncultured Actinomyces sp. | reverse complement strand
CGGCCTCGCGCCAGTCGTCGGGCATGAGGTGGTCCAGGACGTCGTCGACGGACACCGCGCCCAGCAGGCGCCCGGCCTCGTCCTGGACCGGCAGCGCCGTGAGGTTGTAGGTCGCCAGCAGGCGCGTGACCGTGCCGATGGAGTCCTGCGGCGAGACGACGTCGAGGTCCTTGTCGAGGATCGCCCCGAGCGCCTGCTGCGGCCGCTCGCGCAGGGCGCGCTGGAGGTGCACCATCCCCAGGAACCGGCCCGTGGGCGTCTCCAGGGGCGGGCGGCAGACGAAGGCCACGGCCGCCAGCGCGGGCGCCACCTCCGCCTTGCGGGCCTGGGCGAGGAAGGTCGCCACGGTGGACTCGGGCGGAAGGATGATCGGCTCGGTCGTCATGAGACCACCGGCCGTGTAGCCGTCATAGGTGAGCAGACGGCGCACGTCCTCCGCCTCGTCGGGCTGCATGAGGTCGAGCAGGGCGTCGGCCTGGGCGTCGGGCAGGGCGGCGACGAGGTCGGCGGCGTCGTCGGGCTGCATGGCGTCCAGGACGTCGGCGGCCCGGGAGGCGTCGAGGGCGGAGATGAGGGCGACGGCCTCGTCGTCGCTGAGCTCCTCGACGGCGTCGGCCAGCCGGGCGTCCTCCAGCTCGGCCGCCACCTCCACCTGGCGTGACAGCGGCAGGTCGGACAGGACGTCGGCGAGGTCTGCCGGCTTGAGGTCCTCCATCGTCGCCAGCAGGGCGGTCGCCGACTGCGGCTCCAGGGAGCCGGCCAGGCCGGTGACCTCGTCGGGGCGCACGATGAAGGTCTCGCCGCGACGCAGGCCCAGTGGGCCGGAGGAGGCGCGCTGGACGAACAGCCGCGTGATCTTCCAGTCGCGGTTGCGGTCCTGCTCGATGGCGACGTCGCGCACGCTCACCTGGCCCGAGCCGTCGCGCATGGTGACCACCCGGTCGAGCAGCTCGGAGAAGACGAGGGTCTCGACGGCGCGCTGCTCGAAGCGACGGATGTTGACCAGGCCGGTAGTGATGACCTGGCCCGGGTTGATGGCCGTCACCCGCGACAGCGGCAGGAACACCCGGCGACGGCCCGCGACCTCGATGACCAGGCCGACGGCGCGCGGCTCCCCCCGGTGTGCGAGCAGGACGACGACGTCGTGGACCTTGCCGACGCCGTCCCCCAGCGGGTCGAAGACGCCCGTGCCGACGAGGCGGGCGACGAAGACGCGGCTCGTCGTCGGCCTGCTCGTGCTGCGAGTGCTCGTGTTCTCCACGGGCACAGACTATCTATGCGCCCTCAGCGTGACGGCGTCCTGAGAGGCCTGTCGCAGGCGCGTGCGCGTGGGACCATGGCGTCATGAGCCAGCCGATGAGCACCTTCCCCACGAGCCGGGCCCGTTCCATGCCCCAGGGTGAGGAGGTCGCCTCCTTCGCGTCCTACGTCGAGGCGCAGGCCGCCGTCGACGCGCTGAGCGACAACGGCTTCCCCGTCCAGTACCTCGCCATCATCGGCACCGACCTGCGGCAGGTCGAGAACATCACCGGGCGCATGAGCTGGGGGCGTGCGGTCGCCTCCGGTGCCGCCTCGGGCCTGTGGCTCGGGGTGCTCATCGGCGCCATGATGTCGCTGCTGGGCACAACCCCGGCGGGCGGCGTCGGCTTCCTCGCGGCCGTGCTCCTGGGCGTCGTGTGGGGGATCCTGTTCCAGGTGGTCGGCTACGCCCTCACGCGCGGTCGTCGCGACTTCACCTCCACGAGCTCGGTCATCGCCTCGCGCTACTCCATCATCGCCGCCCGTCAGGCGGCGCAGGCGGCTCAGGCCCTCGTCCACGCGCCCGGCAACCTCACGCGGGGCGGGGCGGCGGCGCGTCGCGCCGAGGAACGTCGCAGCGCCCGCGAGGCCGCCCGGTCCGACGGCCCCACGGCCTTCGGCTCACGCCCGGACGAGGAGCCGCGCTTTGGCGTGAGGGTCACGGGAGAAGAGCCTGGTGGCCCCGTCGGGGGCCCCGCCGCCGGGCCGCGCGCCGTCGGGACTCCTGACCCCGAGACCCCCGCCGCCGGGCCGCCCGACGGCCAGACCCCCGAGTCTCCCCGCCGGACCTCGTCGGAACAGGAGAACTGACATGGCAATCCCCGTTGGTCTGTCAACCTCCTCGGTGTACCCAGGTAACGCCACCGTCGCCTTCCGCACCGCCGCCGAGCTCGGCTACGACGGCGTCGAGATCATGGTCTGGTCCGAGCGCGTCACCCAGGACGCCGTTGCCCTGGGGCGGCTCGCCGAGCACTACGACCAGCCGGTCCTCGCGGTCCACGCCCCCACACTCATCCTCACCCGGACCGTCTTCGGAACGGACCCGTGGGAGAAGATCGACCGCTCGGTGGCCCTTGCCGAGGCCCTGGGTGCACCCACCGTCGTGCTGCACCCTCCCTTCTTCTGGCAGACGCGCTACGCCCGCCAGTTCGTGCGCGGCGTCGACATGCGCGAGCAGACGGGCACGGTGAAGCTGGCCGTGGAGAACATGTTCACCTGGCGCCCGCGCCAGCCGCACTCGACCCGCGACTTCCAGGCCTACGCACCGACCTGGGACCCGGTGGGGCAGGGCTACCGCTCCGTCACCCTCGACATCTCCCACGCGGCCACCTCCGGCTCGGACGCGCTGGCGATGGCGCGCGCGCTGGGCCCGACCCTGCGCCACCTGCACCTGACCGACGGCGTGCCCGGCTTCCGTGACGACCACCTCCTGCCCGGCCAGGGCGACCAGGACTGCGCGGGGGTGCTGCGCCACCTCGTCGACACCGGCTTCGAGGACGGGGGAGGGCAGGTCGTGGTCGAGGTCACCACGCGCGGCATGAGCCAGGAGCAGCGCCTGGAGGCGCTCGCCTCCTCCCTTGCCTTCGCCCGCGAACACCTGGAGGGGGAGGGCAACACCGAGTCGGTGCACGTGCCGCCGCCCACGCGCAAGCGCTACCTGCAGGACTGAGGGGACTCGGCCGCCGACGGCGAGACCGCCGTGCCCGTGCGGGCGCGCTCAGGCGCAGGCCTCGTGCTCGCGGTGACGCTCCGGCTCGATCTGGAAGGTCGAGTGCTCGATACGCACCGGGAAGTGCTCGGCGACGCAGGACTGCATGGCGCTGAGCAGCTCGCCGGCGGACCCGTCCGCGTGCCGCTCGTCGGTGACGACGACGTGCGCGGTGAGCACCGGCAGCCCCGAGGCCACCGTCCAGGCGTGAAGGTCGTGGACGGCGACGACACCGTCGAGCTCGGTGAGGTGTCGGCGCACCTCGCCGAGGTCCAGGTCCCGGGGCGTGAAGTCCATGAGGACGGCTCCGGCGGAGCGCAGCAGCGTGACCGCGCGCGGCACGATGAGGGCGACGATGAGCAGGGAGGCGACGGCGTCGGCCCGCTGCCAGCCGGTGAGCTCGATGGTGAGGGCGGCGACGATGACTCCGACGGAGCCCAGGGCGTCGTTGGCGACCTCGAGGAAGGCCGCGCGCATGTTGAGGCTCTCGCCGCGGCCGCCCGCGAGGATGAGCAGGCAGGCGGCGTTGGCGAGCAGGCCGATGACGCCCATGACGAGCATGGCCTCCGCGGTGACGGGGGAGGGGAAGAGCAGGTCGGTGACGGCGCGCACGGCGACGACAGCGCCGACGACGGCGAGCATGCCGGCCTGGAGGGCGGCACCGATGACCTCCGCGCGGCGCAGGCCCCAGGTCGAGTAGTCCGAGGCCGGGCGGCGTGCGAGACGGGCGGCGACAAGGGCGATGACGAGGCCCGCGGAGTCGGTGGCCATGTGCCCGGCGTCGGCGAGCAGGGCGAGGGAGCCGGAGATCGCGGCGGCGATGACCTCGGCGACGAGGACCGCTGCGACGACCGCGAGAGCGAGGGCCAGGCGGGTCGTCGAGGAGCCGAGGGCGTGGTGGTCGTGGGCGTGGCCGGGGGCGGCGGGCTGGGGAGCGGTGCTCATGCGGGCTCCGTCCCGGTGGGCTGGGCGAGCGGGCGCGCAGCGTCGGCGAGCGCGCGGGCGGTGACGAGGGCGGTGGTGAGCAGGTCCTCGTTCTCCAGCCGGCTGACCCGGGCGCGTCCGTGCGTGTGCGTCGAGATGAGCCCGGCCTCGCGCAGGAGGCTCAGGTGCTGGGAGACGGTCGACTGGGCGAGGCCGAGGTGCTCGGCGAGCTCGCCGACACGGTGCTCGCCTCCGCGCAGGTGCTGGAGGACGGCCAGTCGCGTGGGGTCGGCGAGGACGGACAGGAAGTCGGCGAGCTCCGTGAGCTCCTCGACGGCGCCTGTGTCGCGTGTGCGGTCGGTCGGCAGGGGCTCGTGAATCATCGGCATACGTCGATGATATCGGCAAGTGGCGATATGTCTAGAGGTGTGCGGAGGACGAGCGCGTACGGATCATGTGTGCCTCCGCGGATCACGTGCGCGCGGACGGATCACGTGTGCCTCTGTGGATCACGTGTGTGCAGAGGGATCACCTGCGTGGCGCCCGTACGTGATCCAGGCGCACGGAGGTTGTCCACCGGCACACGGGTGATCCAGGCGCACAGACGGATCACGTGTGCCTCCGCGGATCACGTGCGCGCGGACGGATCACGTGTGTCTCTGTGGATCACGTGTGTGCAGAGGGATCACCTGCGTGGCGCCCGTACGTGATCCAAGCGCACGGAGGTTGTCCACCGGCACACGGGTGATCCAGGCGCACAGAGGTTGTCCACCGGCACACGGGTGATCCGCGTGAACAGGGGGGATCCCGCTGGCATGGGGCGGCCCGGGAGCTCGCGGGCCGCGCACCGGCGTGCTCAGTGGGCGAGCAGACCGCTCACCCAGGCCTCCACGTCGTCGGCCGTGCGGGGGATCGCCGCCGTCAGACGCTCGGCTCGCCCGTCGTCGCGAATGACGATGTCGTCCTCGATGCGCACCGCCATCCCACGCATCTGCTCGGGCACGAGCAGGTCGTCGGCACGGAAGTACAGGCCCGGCTCGATGGTGAAGACCATGCCCGGCACAAGCAGCGCCTCCATGCTCATCTCACGGCGCGCCTGCGCACAGTCGTGCACGTCCAGCCCCAGGTGGTGGCTCGTGCCGTGCACCATCCAGCGCCGGTGGTACTGGCCGTCGGCGGCCAGGCTCGCCTCCGCGGTCACCCCCTCGGGCAGCAGGCCCCACTCGAAGAGGTAGCGGGCAAGCACCCGCATCGCCGCGGCGTGCAGGTCGCTAAAGCGCGCCCCCGGCTCGTTCGCCACGGCGAAGGAGGCGTCCGCCGCCTCCAGGACCGCCTCGTACACCCGGCGCTGCGGCTCGGTGAAACGGCCGTCCACGGGGATCGTGCGGGTGACGTCCGCGGTGTAGAGCGAGTCGACCTCGACGCCCGCGTCCACGAGCACCATCTCGCCCGGGCGCACGGCGCCGTCGTTGACGATCCAGTGCAGGGTGTTCGCGTGGTTGCCGCAGGCCGCGATCGTGTCGTAGCCCAGGCCGTTGCCCTCCTCGCGCGCCCGGGCGCCGAAGGCCCCCTCCAGGACGCGCTCGCCGCGCCAGTGCTCCTTCGCTCGCGGGATGGAGCGGATGAGGTCCTCGAAACCGGCCTTGGTGGCGTCGACCGCCGCCTGGATCTGCGCCACCTCCCACGCGTCCTTCGTCAGACGCAGCTCGCTGGCGGCCTCCGCCAGGGCGTCGTCGACCTGCTGGGCCTGCTGGCCGCTGGCCAGGCCTGCCGCCTGACGCACCTGGTCCACGAGCGCCGTGACGGCGGCGTCGGCCTCGGTGACGACCCGCAGCCGGACCCCGTCCGCACCCGCGTCCTTCGCCAGCGCGTCACCCAGGGAGTCGATGTGCGCCGCACACAGCCCGGTGCTCGCCTCCACCTCCTCCAGCGAGGGACGCACCCCCACCCACAGCTCGCCGTAGCGCGCGTCCGCGTAGAACTCCTCGCTGGAGCGCGAGGCCCGCGGCCGGAAGTACACGACGGCCTCGTGGGAGGCCTCGCCGTCGGCCGGAGCCTGCCCCGGGGCGGTGAGCGGGTCCAGGACGAGCACGGCGTCGGGCTCGAAGTCCGTGCCGGTGCCCGCCAGGTGCGAGAAGGCCGAGTGCGGGCGGAAGCGGTAGTCCGTGTCGTTGCTGCGGACCTTGAGGGGGCCCGCGGGAAGCACGAGACGCTCGCCCAGGAACTGCGCCCCCAGGCGCGCGCGGCGGGCGGCGGCCCAGGGGGCGGCCTCGCTCAGCGGCGGCAGCCCGGCAGGGCGCGGCCCCCAGGCGGAGCCGATGAAGTCCCTGAAAGCCGGGTTCGAGGGCCGGTGGGAGCGGTTGTCACCGCGCTCGGTGAGCGACTGCGCCTGCTCGGCGGGCGACGGCGCGGCGGTGGTCTGGGCCTGGTTCTCGGGGGACTGCGTCATAGGCCGCATCCTCGCACTCCTGGCGGCCGCTCGTGGCCGCGCACGACGTCGGACAGCGGAGCGGGCGCTTCCTACACTGGGGGAGTGATCGACGGTCTTCCCCCTTCAGCGCGTATCGACCCCCACACCCACTCCGCCTGCTCCGACGGCACCGAGGCCCCCGCCGAGCTCATGGCCGCCGCCGCCCGGGCCGGTCTCGACGTCGTCGGCCTCACCGACCACGACACCACCGCCGGGTGGCAGGAGGCCGCCGCCGCTGTCCCCAGCACCGGCGTCGCCCTCCTGCGCGGCACGGAGATCTCCTGCTCCGCCGACGGCGTCACCCTCCACCTGCTCGCCTACCTCTTCAACCCCGACGACGAGGCGCTCACCACCGCCTTCGCCACCTCCCGCAGCTCGCGCGAGAGCCGCGGGCAGCGCATGGTCGAGCTGCTCAGCGAGGACTACCCCGTCACCTGGCAGGACGTGCTCGAGCAGGCCGCAGGCGCGCGCACCATCGGCAGGCCCCACATCGCCGACGCCCTCGTGGCCGCCGGGTGCTTCCAGGACCGCGCCGCTGCCTTCGCCGGGCCCCTGGCCACCTCCAGCCCCTACTACGTCCGCCACTGGGCGCTCGACCCGGTCGAGGCCTGCCGGCTCGTGCGCGCCGCCGGGGGCGTGCCCGTCGCCGCCCACCCCCGTGCCGCCAAGCGCCAGCGCCGTCTCGTGCCGGACGAGACCTTCGCCCGTATGACCGAGGCCGGGCTGGCCGCCCTGGAGGTCGACCACCGCGACCACGACGCCGCCCAGCGCGAGCAGGCGCGGGCGCTGGCCGAGCGCCTCGGGCTGGGGATGTCCGGCGCCTCGGACTACCACGGGGCGGGAAAGCCCAACCGGCTGGGGGAGAACCTCATGCCGGTGGCGCTGCTGGAACAGGTCCTGGACGAGGGCGCGCTGGGACTCGTCCTGCCCTGATGCGGCACTGGCGGGCCCGCACCGGTACGGTTCTGCCCGTCTGCCGTTCAGGGCTCACGAGGCCCGCAGCCCCTTCCCCCGTACCCCGGACACCTCATGCTCGACTCGATCTTCAGCCCCGTCCTGTTCGCGACGGCCTTCACCACCATCCTCGTCATCCAGGACCCCCTGGGCGCCATCCCCATCTTCCTGTCGCTCACCGGGCGCCAGAAGGACGCCGACAGGCGCCGTGCCGCGGCCCAGGCGACCATGGTCTCCTTCTGGGTCATCATCCTCTTCGCCCTGTTCGGGCGTTACATCCTGCAGTTCCTGGGCATCTCGGTGCCCGCCCTGCAGGTCTCAGGAGGCCTGCTGCTGCTCCTGGTCGCCCTGGAGCTGCTGACCGACTCCGACGAGGACTCCGCGCCCTCGACCAGCTCGACCAACGCCGCGCTCGTGCCCCTGGGCACGCCCCTGCTGGCGGGGCCCGGAGCGATCGTTGCCGCCATGGTCGCGGTGGAGTCCGCCTCCACTCCCGTCATCGGCTGGGTGACGGTCACCCTGGCCCTGCTGGCCACTCACGTCGTTATCTGGGCCTCCCTGCGCTTCTCGGTCGCGCTGCACCGGCTGCTGGGGGACACTGCCATCCGGGTGCTCACCCGTATCCTGGGTCTGCTGCTGGCGGCGATCGCCGTGCAGATGATCGGAGACGGTGTCGTCTCCTTCGTCAAGGAGAGCTTCTTGTAACAGGCCCCCGCAGGTCGCTACTTTCTGAACACTGAGCGTCGTCATGCTGCTACCGCCGCGGCCGACGGCGCGGCCCCCATCTCTCAGGAGGACAACGTGTCCGCTGGCGTGCCCGATGGCATGACCCCCCGATCCCCGCAGGGCGGCGGCTCCCTCGCCGAACCTCCCACGAACCCTGACATCGTCGCTGCCGTCGCCCACGAGCTCAACGAGGCCGATGCACGCTCCGAGGAGGAGGACACCCCGGGCGCGTCCCCGTCGGCGCGCTTCCTAGGGCGCGACCGCAACTGGCACCTCGTCTTCGGCACCATCCTCGTGGTCGCCGTCATCTGGTTCGTCGCGTGGGCTGTCGGCTACGTCAACGACACCGGTGACCACCTCATCCTGCTCGTGACCGCCGCCGTCGGCCTGTTCATGGCCTTCAACATCGGAGGCAACGACGTCGCCAACTCCTTCGGCACCTCCGTGGGGGCCGGGACCCTGTCGATGAAGCAGGCGCTTATCGTCGCCGCCGTCTTCGAGGTCTCCGGCGCCGTCCTGGCGGGCGGTGATGTCACCGACACGGTGCGCTCGGGCATCGTCGACCTGTCGCATGCGGCCCTGGCGCCCATGGACTTCGCCTTCATCATGATGGCCGCCCTGCTGGGGGCGGCCCTGTGGCTGCTCATCGCCACCCGGATGGGGTGGCCGGTGTCCACCACCCACGCGATCATCGGCGGTATCGTCGGCGCGGCCGTCACCCTCGGCCTGGTCACCGGCACCGGCGGCTTCGAGATGGTCCAGTGGGGCCAGATCGGCACCATCGCGATCTCCTGGGTCCTGTCGCCGTGCCTGGGCGCGGCGGCCTCCTGGATCGTCTTCAGCCAGATCAAGAAGCACATCCTCATCTACGGTGAGGAGGCCGACGCACGCATGCGCGCGATCCACGCCGAGCGCATCGCTCACCGCGACCGGCACCGCGCCTCCTTCGAGCGCCTCACCGAGCTCCAGCAGCTGGCCTACACGAACAAGATGACGCGCGACGCCGCCGCCCTGGTGATGCCGGACTTCGAGGAGGACGAGCTCGAGTCCGACTACTTCAAGGAGCTGCTGCGCATCGAGCGCAAGGCCGACAAGATCCAGTCCCACAAGGCCCTGGAGAAGTGGGTGCCCCTGCTGGCCGCCGGCGGCTCGATGGTCATCTCCGCCATGCTGCTGTTCAAGGGCCTGAAGAACCTCGAGCTCGGGCTCGACATGTTCCAGAACCTGCTCGTCATGGGCATGATCGCCGCCGTCGTGTGGTTCTCGATCTTCATCTTCGCCCGCTCCATGAAGAAGAAGGCCCTGTCCAAGGCGACCTTCACCCTCTTCTCCTGGATGCAGGTCTTCACCGCCTCGGCCTTCGCCTTCTCTCACGGCTCCAACGACATCGCCAACGCCGTCGGGCCCTTCGCCGCCATCATCGACGTCCTGCGCACCCAGTCCCTGGCGAGCGCCGCGGTCGTGCCCTCCGCGATCACCCTCGCCTGCGGTGCGGCGCTGGTGTCGGGGCTGTGGTTCATCGGCCGCAACGTCATCCGGACGGTCGGCTCCGGCCTGACGGAGATGCACCCGGCCTCGGGCTTCGCCGCCGAGCTGGCGGCCGCCGCCGTCGTCATGGGGGCCTCGATCCTGGGCCTGCCGGTGTCCTCCACGCACATCCTCATCGGCGCGATCCTCGGCGTCGGCATGGTCAACAAGAGCGCCAACTGGAGGCTCATGAAGCCCATCGGCCTGGCCTGGATCATCACCCTGCCGGCCTCCGCGAGCATCGGCTCGGTCGGCGTGCTGCTGCTGCGCACCCTGCTGGGCTGAGCGGTCCACTGTCGCGACACACGTGCCCGGGGCCGACCACCATGCGGTGGTCGGCCCCGGGCACGTTGAGCCTCGGCCTGGCGGACTGAGGGCGGGAAGACCAGTCGGCGTCAGTCGGCGGAGCGGGACTGCCCGCCGCGGGTGCGCTTGCGCTTGCGCGGGGTGCGCGCGGGCGCACCGTCCTGCGCGTCCTGGGCGCCCCGCACCCGGCCGGAGCGTCCGCGGCGCGAGCCGCCGTCGTCCTGCCCGTCGCGACCCGAGCGCTCGGCGCCGCGTCCGCGCTCGGTGTCCCGGCCGCGCCCACGCCCTGAGCGCGCGGAGCGCGAGCCACGGCCGCCGCGCTGAGAGTCACGGCGGCTGCGGCCGGTCTCACCGAGGTCCTCGATCTCCTCCGCACCGAGGCCCGCCAGGGTCCGCTTTGAGCGCGGGAGCGTGCCGGTGACGCCCTCGGGGATGCCGAGGTCCGCAAAGAGGTGCGCGCTCGTGTGGTAGGTCTCCACCGGCTCCTCCTGGGGCAGGCCCAGGGCCTTGGCGATGAGCCGCCAGCGCGCGGTGTCGTCCCAGTCGACGAAGGTGATGGCCGTGCCGGAGCTGCCGGCGCGGCCCGTGCGGCCGATGCGGTGGACGTAGATCTTCTCGTCCTCGGGGCACTGGTAGTTGATGACGTGGGTGACGTCGTCGACGTCGATGCCGCGGGCGGCGACGTCGGTGGCGACGAGGACGTCCACCTTGCCGTTGCGGAAGGCGCGCAGCGCCTGCTCGCGGGCCCCCTGCCCCAGGTCGCCGTGCAGGGCGCCGGTGGCGAAGCCGCGGGACTGGAGCTCCTCGGCCACGCGCGCGGCGGTGCGCTTGGTGCGCGCGAAGATGATGGTGCGTCCGCGGCCCTCGGCCTGCAGGACGCGGGCGACGACCTCGACCTTGTTGAGGGCGTGCGTGCGGTAGACGACCTGCTGGACGGTGGTGACGGTCATGGAGTCGTCACCGGGGTCCTGGGCGCGGATGTGGGTGGGCTTGGTCATGTACCGGCGGGCCAGGGCGACGACGGCGCCGGGCATGGTCGCGCTGAAGAGCATGGTCTGGCGGTCCGGGCGCGTGCGGGCGAGGATCTTCTCGACGTCGGGCAGGAAGCCGAGGTCGAGCATCTCGTCGGCCTCGTCGAGCACGACGGTGGTCACGTGAGTGAGGTCGAGCACCCCGCGCTCCATGAGGTCGATGAGGCGCCCGGGGGTGCCGACGACGACCTCCGCGCCCTTCTCCAGGGCCTCGATCTGGGGCTCGTAGGCGCGCCCGCCGTAGACCTGGACGATGCGCACGGAGCGCCTGGCGGCGGCCTGGCCGAGCTCGGTGGCGACCTGCGTGGCCAGCTCGCGGGTGGGCAGGACGACGAGGGCCTGCGGGGAGCCGGCGGCCGGGTCCTCGTCCCAGCCCTCCTCGCCGGGGCCGAGGGTGTCCATGAGCAGCGGGATACCGAAGCCCAGGGTCTTGCCCGTTCCGGTCTTGGCCTGGCCGATGATGTCGAGGCCCTCCAGAGCGACCGGCAGGGTGAGCGCCTGGATGGGGAAGGGGTAGGTGATGCCCTTGCCGGCCAGCGCCTGTGTGATCTCCTCCTCGACCCCGTAGTCGGCGAAGGTCTTCTGGGTGAGGTCGACGTTCTTGCCCTCGTCGGTGATGTCGGGCGTGGCCTCGTCCAGGACGGGCGCGTGGGCGCCCTCGGTGGCGAGGATTCCGGTGGTGGGTGCGGCGGGGGCGTCGTCGGTGGCGTCCGGGACGGCGACGTCCGGGGCCTCGGACCCGGTGAGGGGGGCGGTGAGAGTGTCTGTGAGGTCTTCGGTGCTGGGGGTCTCGGTCGTCACGAGCTTCCTTCGGTCGGAGGGTGACCGCCGACGCCGGTGTGGGCCGACCTCGCGTCGGCGGGCACGGCGCGGGCCGCCGCGAGGCCCCGGGGACGGGGCAGCGGCGCGACGCGGTCGCGGATGTGGCAGCCGATCGTGAATCGTGTCCCGCTCGCGGCCGGGAGCCGGCGGGACCTGGCTGCTGGACGACCGGGCAACCGTGGACGCCACCAGCCTAGCCGCAGGCGGGCCGCCGGTCCGTGTGAGGTGCTGCGGAGGCGGGGCGCGTGCGCGAGGTCACGGGCGGTGGCGGGCGGTGGCGGGTGGCGGCAGCCCGGGCGCAGGACGAGGCTGACGCCTACGCTGAGACCATGACTACCTCCGCGCCTCCCGCCCACGTCTGCGCCGTCGCAGGCCTCGTCGCCTTCTCGTGCACGGTGGCCTCGATCCGTCATGCCAAGGACGCGAGCAAGGCGCCGCGGATGGTGGAGAGGGTCGAGCTGCTGCACATGAGCGCGGAGCGCGTGGGCGCCTTCGGCGAGGTCGACGGCCTCGCCCGCCGTCTGGGCACGGACGCGGCGACGGCGGCCCAGCCCTACCAGGGCTGCCTGGGCGAGCTCGACGAGCGGCTGCGCCCCGCGGACTGGGCGGAGCGGCTGCTCAAGAGCCACCTGTACCTGGGGATGCTCTCAGACTTCTGCCGTGCGCTCGTGGCAGCGCTTCCTGACGGCTCGCGTGAGCCGCTGGAGCAGGTGCTGGCGCAGGACACCTTCGACGACTTCGCCGCCGCCCAGCTCCTGCCGGGCATCGGCTCCGACCCCCAGCTGGCCGGGCGGATGGGCCTGTGGGGCCGGCGCGTCGTGGGCGAGGAGATCGGCTCGCTGCTGCGTGTCCTCGCAGGCTTCCCCGACCTGCTCGAGGGGCCCGTGACCCAGACCGTCCTGCACGAGGTGCTGTCCGAGGGGGCCGTGCGCCGCGTGCACGGCCTGGGGCTCAACGCCTGAGCCTGACACGCTCTGCGACGGCGCAGCCTGCCGGGCGGTGCAGGCCCGCGCCGACCGGGCAGGGCTGTCTCAGGAGGGGCGGCCCGGCATGGACCGGGCGGGGCCGGTGGGAAGGCCCGGCCGGGCGGGCCCGGTCAGATACCGAAGCCGACGCGGCGCGTCGTGGTCTCGCCCAGCTCGGCGTAGGCCAGGGACCCCGCCGGGACGAAGATCTTGCGGCCCTTGTCGTCGCTGACGGTGACGTCCTGGGTGGCGGCGCCCGCGAGGGCCGCCAGGACCTCCTCCTGGCTCGCCGAGGTCTCCAGGGTCAGCTCGCGGGGGGCGTGCTTGATACCGATCGTCACCTGCATGGTTGCTCCGTCTCTCGTACGTCGTGAGCACCCAACGGACGCCGGGCGCTGCCTGTGCTGATCCTAGGGGGACGACGTGGGCGCACCGGATCCGCCGTCGTCGCGGCGTCAGGGTTCCGCGACGGGCGGACGAGGGGGGCCGACGCCACCGGGCTCCCGGGGCGCGGCGCCGCCGTCGGGCGGAGGGGAGGCCGCCCGCGCTCGGGCGCGTTGTCGTGTCAGTGGCTCGTGATGTGATGGTCCCGTGACAGCAGCACGAGGACCAGCGCAGGCAGCCGCCGGGTACGGCGGGACGGGAGCCACCCCCCAGGTGCGTCTGCTGCCCGCCCTCGTGCCCGGCGGCCTGCCTGAGCCCGACGCCGACGCCGCCGTCGTCCTCGCGCGCGCCGCCGCCGGGGAGGACCTCGTCGTCCTCGGGGCCCCCGGCACCGGCAAGTCCACCACCGCCCTGCACCTGCTCACCCGGGCGGTGCAGGGCGGCCGTGACGCCCTCCTGCTGACCCCGACCCGTGCACGTGCGGACCTCCTGCGTGCCCGGGCGGCCCACGAGCTGGCCGGGCACGGCGGGGGCCTCGTACGCGTGCGCACGCCCGCGGGCTACGCCTACACGGTGCTGAGCACCTCGCTCACCGCCCGGCCGGACCCTCTGCCGGCCCCCGTGCTGCTCGCCGGCGCGGAGGAGGACGCTGCCCTCGCGAGCCTCCTGCGTCCCGAGCAGTGGCCCGGTCTGCCGGCCGAGGCCGTGTCCTCACGCGCCTTCCGCAGCGAGCTGCGCAACCTGCTGGCCAGGGCCGGAGAGCTGGGTGTGGGCGCCGAGGACCTCGCGGAGTGGGGCAGGCGCCTGGACGTGCCCCTGTGGGCCAGCGCGGCCGCCCTGCTGCGCACCTGGGACGCCCAGGGGCGGGCGAGCGCCGAGCGACGCAGCCAGACCCGCCGCATGGACTCCGCCCGCATCCAGGACCGCGCCATCGAGGCCCTGGCCACCTGGGAGTCCGACGCCGTCACCGAGCCGCGCCCGGTGCCCGAGCTCGTCGTCGTCGACGACTACCAGGACTGCACCGCCGCCACGGCCCGCCTCCTGGCGGCCCTCGCCCGTCCTGACGCGGCGGGCCACCGGGCGCAGGTCGTCGTCCTGGGGGATCCCGACGTCGCCGTCGAGACCTTCCGCGGCGGCACCCCCAGCCTCCTGGTGGAGGCGCAGGACCGCAGCGGGCTGGGCGCCAGCCGCCTGCAGCTGGGCACCCGGCACCGCGGCACGCCCGCTCTCGCACGGGTGTGGCAGGAGCAGGCCTCACGCCTGCCGGTCACCGGCACGGCCTCGCACCGCGCTCCCCGGACGGCCCTCGCCCGTGAGCGCGCGGACTCCGGTGCCGCCGGGCCGGACGGACCCGCTGACCGGGAGGCAGGGGCCGTGTCGGCACCGTCCGGGGTGCAGGTCCTCGTCACCGCCTCCGAGGCCCAGGAGACCGCCCACGTGGCGCGGCTCCTGCGCGCCGAGCACGTCCACCACGGTACCGGCTGGGGCCAGATGGCCGTCATCCTGCGCTCTGCGGGGCAGGCCCGCGCCGTGGCCCGCGACCTGCGCCGACGCGGCGTGCCCCTGGCCTCCACGACGCCCGCCGTCCTGCTGCGCGCCGAGCCCGCGGCGGCCGCCCTGCTGGCCGTCGCCCGGGCCGCCCTCGAAGGCCGTCTGGGTGACACCACCACCCTGCCGGAGCGGGCCGGTGCCCTCGACCTGCTCGCCAGCCCTCTCATCGGCCTGAGCGTCCTCGACCTGCGCCGCCTGAGGCGGAGGCTGCGCGCCGAGCCCCTCACTGAGCGCACCGCTGAGCGCACCGCCGAGGACCGCCTGGACACGCCCCTCCTGGCCGTCCTCGCCGACCCGGTGGCCGCCGGGTCCTTCGCGCAGGCCCTGGGAGCCGACGACGAGCCGCTGGCCCAGCAGGCCGAGCGCCTCGCCCGGGCGGCCGGCGTCGTCAGCGCCGTGCGGAACGTCGTCGACGAGGCCCGCCAGGCGGACGGCAGCCTCGCCCGCGTCGACGCCGAACGGCTCCTGTGGGAGGCGTGGCAGGCCTCCGGACGCGCCGAGGCCTGGCGCGCCACCGCCCTGGACCCCGCCGCCCGCACCTCGCACGGGGCGGCGCTGCTCGCCGAGGCCGCCGAGCACGACCTCGACGTCGTCACCACCCTGTTCAAGCGCGCCGAGGTCTGGGCCGAGCGCCATCCGGGCGCCGACGCCTCCGAGCTCCTCGCCGAGCTCGCGGCCGAGGTCCTGCCCTCCGACTCCGTCGCACCCCAGGGCGTGCGCCCCGACGGCGTGAGCGTCCTGACCCCCGCGGCCGCCGCCGGGCGCGAGTGGGACGTCGTCGCCGTCATGGGGGTGGGGCGCGACACCTGGCCCGACCTGCGTCTGCGCGACACGCTCACGCGCTCGGGCCTGCTCGTCGACGCCGTCACCGGACGCCTGCCGCTGGACGCGCGCGGCCGCCCCACGGCCGCTCTCGACGCCGTCAGCGCCCGCACGGAGGTCCGCGCGGACGAGCGCCGCATGCTCCTGGCCGCCCTCACGCGCGCCCGACGCCGTCTCCTCGTCACCTGCGTGAGCGACGAGGAGCACGCCCCCTCCGCCTTCTTCCACGAGACCGCCCGTGCTGCCGGGGCCGTCATCACCGACGCCGACGGCGCGGTGCTCACGGCCCCCGAGGTCGGGGACCTCACCCTGTGCGGCCTCGTGGGCGAGCTGCGCCACGCCCTCGTCCTGGGACACCTGCCCGACGCCGACCCGGCGCAGCGCGCCCGCGCCCGCGCCGCCGCGACGCTGCTGGCGCGCCTGGCGGACGAGCACGTTCCGGCGGCCTCGCCCTCCTCCTGGCTGGGGATCAGCGGCCCGACGAGCAGCGCCCCGCTCGTGCCCGAGGGCCAGCGGGTGCGGGTGAGCCCCTCCGACGTCGAGGCCCTGAGCACCTGCCCCCTCAGGTGGTTCCTCCAGCGCAACGGCGCCGCCACCGCCCCCTCGAAGGCGCAGGAGCTGGGTGACCTCGTCCACGCGCTCGCCCAGGAGGCCCAGAGCACAGGGCTGCGCGGTGAGGCCCTCATGGCGCGCTTCGAGGAGCGTGCGCCCTCCCTGGGCTACCCCGATACCTGGATGGGTGGCATCGACACCAGACGGGCGCGCGACATCGTCGAGCGGCTGGCCAGCTACCTGGACTCCGTCCCCGGTCACGTCGACGTCGAGCAGACGGTGCGCGCCGAGCTCGACCTGCCCGACCCCGACGCCCCGGAGCGCCCGGTGCCCCTCACCCTCGCGGGGCGCATCGATCGCCTCGAGCACCTGGGGACGCCGGGCACCGCTCGTCCACGCGTGCGTCTCATCGACCTCAAGACCGGCAAGAGCGTCAGCGCCGCCCCCGCACGCCACCCCCAGCTGGCCGCCTACCGCGAGGCCCTGGAGGCCACCGGCTACGAGGTGGACGGAGCCGCTCTCGTCCTGCTGGGCAAGGAGCCGCCCAAGAAGAACCAGGGACTTCCCGTCCTCGCACCCGCCGGAGCGGCCCTCGACCCCAGCCCGGACCCCGAGACCGGCGAGGACTGGGCCCGGGTCCTGCTTGCACGGGCGGCGAAGGCCGCCAGCGCAAGCAGCCTGGTCGCGCGCACGGGCGAGCTGTGCCGCAGCTGTGCCGTCAAGGACTCCTGCCCCGTGCAGAGCGAAGGAAGGAGGACCGTGTCGTGAACGCGTCACTCACCCCCGAGGACCTCGCCCGGACGCTGGGGATGCCGCGCCCCACCGGTGAGCAGTCCGCGGTCATCTCCCACCCCCTGAGCCCGCTGCTTGTCGTCGCCGGGGCCGGCTCGGGCAAGACCGCCACGATGAGTCAGCGTGTCGTCCACCTCGTCGCCACGGGGCGCGTGCGCCCCGACCAGGTCCTCGGCCTCACCTTCACCCGCAAGGCCACCGCCGAGCTCGACCAGCGCGTGACCACCCGGCTGGCCGAGCTCACCGCCTCGGGCCTGTGCGAGCTGCCCGAGGACGAGCCGGGCCCCACCATCGCCACCTACAACGCCTTCGCCGGCTCTCTCGTGCGCGAGCACGGCCTGCGCATCGGCGTCGACCCGGACTCCGTGCTCATCACCGAGGCCCGCGCCTGGCAGATCGTCAGCCGCGTCGTCGAGGAGACGACCCTGAGCCTGCCCGTCGACTCCGTGGGCAAGGCCACGGGCCTCATCCTGCGCCTGGACGGCGCCCTGTCGGAGAACCTGCTGACGGTCGAGCAGGCCCGCACCGGCCTGGAGGACCTGCACGGCCTCTTCAGCGGCCTGGCACAGGTGCGCGGGCTCAAGACCGCCGTGGACAAGATGCCGGAGACGATGGCGACGCAGCGCGACATGCTCGAGCTCGTCACCCGCTACCGCGAGCACAAGCGCCGTCACGGCCTGCTCGACTTCGGCGAGCAGATCGCCCTGGCCTGCCGCGTGGCCGAGGAGGTCCCCGAGGCAGCCCGGGCGGTGCGCGAGCAGTACCCGGCCGTTCTCCTCGACGAGTTCCAGGACACCTCCGTCGCCCAGACCCGCCTGCTCAGCGCGCTCTTCGCCGACGGCGGCGTCACCGCGGTGGGGGACCCCCACCAGGCGATCTACGGCTGGCGGGGCGCCAGCGCCGGAGCCCTCGACACCTTCCACACCATGTTCAACCCCTCGGGAACGGCGGCCGTCGCCGCCGGAGCCGACCCCGAGGACGCGACCCCCGTGCGCCCCCTGTCCACGGCCTGGCGCAGCGACCGACGCATCCTCGCCGTCGCCAACACCACCTCCCGGCCCCTGCGCGAGCACGCGCCCCAACCGGGTGACGCCCAGGTCGCGCACATCCCGGTCACCCGGCTCACCGAGCGCCCCGCCAGCACCGGCCTGGCCGACGGCGCCGTCATGACCGCCTTCCTCCAGGACCCGCTCCAGGAGGCGGGAGTCGTCGCCGACTTCCTCCAGGAGCGCTGGAGCCCCCACGCCTCCATGGCCGTCCTGTGCCGCACCCGGGGGCAGTTCTCGGCCGTGGCCGAGGCGCTGGAGGAGCGGGGCCTGCCCTGTGAGGTCGTCGGCCTGGGGGGCATGCTCGCCGTCCCCGAGGTGGCGGACGTGCGCGCGCTGCTCACCGTCGCGGCGGACCCCGAGCGGGGGGACCGGCTCGTGCGGCTGCTGACCGCCCAGGGGATCGGTGCCACGGACCTCAGGGCGCTGGCGCAGCTGGCGCGTCACCAGGTCTCCGGTGTCGAGCGGGCCGCGGACGAGCCCGCGGAGCGCCCGCTGCTGTCGGAGTCCGTGGACGCGCTCACCCGGTGGGCCGAGGGCAGTGCCCCCGAGCCCGGGAGGGCAGGGAGCGTCGACCTCACCGAGGACGGCAGGCGCGTAGCCGTGCGCGTGGGCCAGGCGATGGCGCGGGTGCGGGCGGGACTGTCACTGCCCCTGCCCGAGCTCGTCGTGCTCGCCGAGCAGGCCCTCGACCTCGACGTCGAGCTGGCCGCGCGCGTGGACGAGCGCCTGGGGCGGCGGGCCCTGGACGGCCTGCGGTCGACGGCGGAGCGCTTCGCGGCGGAGATGGAGGCCCCGACCCTCGCCGACTTCCTCGCCTGGCTCGACAGCGCCGAGGAGCGTGAGGCGGGGCTGGCCGCCCCCGAGGTCGAGCCCGAGCCCGGTGCCGTTCAGGTTCTCACGGTCCACGCCTCCAAGGGGCTGGAGTGGGACGTCGTCGTCGTGTGCGGCCTCACCGAGGGGGTCTTCCCCTCCTACCGCAGCACGCCCAGGGAGGACCTCACGGTGTCGACCGGTGGCTGGATGACCTCCACCGAGGAGCTCGCCCACCCGCTGCGGGCCGACGCCGCCACCCTGCCGCCCTTCGACCTCGGTCTGCTGGAACCGCCCGACGTCGACAAGGACCAGGTCAAGGCGATGCTCAGCGAGTACCGGCTCGCCCTGGGACGGCACGCGCTTGCCGAGGAGAGACGCCTCGCCTACGTCGCCTTCACCCGCGCCCGCCACGACCTGCTCCTCACCGGCTCGTACCTGAGCAAGCAGGCGTCGCGGCCCAAGCCCGTGTCGCGCTACCTCGCTGAGCTCGTGCGCCGCGACCTCGTCGAGCCCTACGCGCAGGGCCTGACGGAACCGGACCCCGAGGCCCACAACCCTCTGACCGAGCGCGTACGAGAGGGGGTCTGGCCCTTCGACAGCGCTGAGCCCGTGACCGAGGACGGGGCGACGAGCGCCCTCAGCCGCGCCTGCGCGAGGCGTGCCGCCCGCCGTGCGGGAGCCGCCGCCGTCGGCAGGGCACGGGCCCAGGCCGTGCCCGGTGACGACCCGACGGTGGCGCGCTGGGCACAGGACCTTGAGCTCCTGCTGGCCGAGCGGCACCGGGCGGACGCGCACACGCCCACCGTCCGCCTGCCCGCCCACCTGGCCGCCACGAGCCTCGACCACCTGCGCACGGACCCGGTCGGCTTCGCCGTCGACCTGCGCCGTCCCCTGCCCCAGCAGCCGCGGGCCGCCGGGCGCCTGGGCACGCTCTTTCACGACGCCGTCGCACAGCGGCTCGCCCCCCGGGCCAGCCTGCTGACCCTCGCGGAGGCGGGAGTCCCCGACACCCTCGACCCCGAGGGGAGGGCCCAGCTGGAGCGCTGGCTGGCCACTGCCGAGGCCCTGCCCCTGCTGCGGGGGTGGGCTCTGGCGGACACCGAGGTCGAGCGTGAGCTCACCGTCGGTGCGACGACCCTGCGCTGCCGTATCGACGCCGTCTTCCGCCGTGACGGTGCGCGTGACGACGAGGACGGCGCGTGGCTCGTCGTCGACTGGAAGACGGGACGCCGACGCGTGCCCGTGGACCAGCTGAGCATCTACGTGCACGCCTGGGCGGTGTCGCTGGACGTGCCTGTCAGCGCCGTGCGGGCCGCCTACGTGTATGTCGACCCCCAGGGCGGTGAGGTCGACGAGCTCGCCGGGGAGCAGCTGCTGGGCCTGGACGAGATCGCGCGCGTGCTCGCCCCGTCCTGAGGGGCGTCAGTCCTTGCGGGGGCCCTTGCGGGAGACCAGGTCGACGATGGACGCCTCCTCGCCGTCCGGACGGTCGGCGAGGGCCTCGCCGTCCTCGTCGACGCTCACCATGAGGATCTCGGTCGTCTCCGCGGAGGGGGAGGAGACCTCCTTCTCACCGGGCACCGGAGCCAGACGCGGCTCGTGCACCTCGACCAGCGGCTCCTGGCCGACCTGTGCGGCCAGGTCCTCCAGCATGGACACCGCGTCCTGGGTCACGACCTCCGAGCCCGAACGGATGCCGTGCAGCAGCCAGCGCGCCAGGCTCATCTCCGAGACGAGCTCGGCGCGGTCCCGCAGGTGGCGGTCCACGCCCTCCGTGCGGGCCACGTCGTAGGAGTCCTCCACCGAGTCCAGGCAGTCCACGGGAAGGTTTGCGAAGACCCAGGCCATGTCCTGGGCGGGATCGCCCACGTGCACCTGGTCCAGCCCCCGCATCGCGACCACCGCGCCCCCGGCGACGAGGATGTTCTCCTCCGCGAGGTCCCCGTGGACCACGCAGGGGCGGAAGCGCCACAGGGCCGTGTCCTGCAGCACCTGCTCCCAGCGCCTGAGCAGCACCGACGGCACCTTGCCGGTGGCTGCGGACTCGTCCAGGACGGTGAGCCACCGCTCGCGCACCTCCTCGGCGTCGTAGACGGGCAGGCCCGCCTCGGAGACCACTGTCGTCGGCAGCTCGTGCAGCTCACCCAGGGCCCGACCCAGCCCGGCGGACAGGCCCGGGCCCGGATGCAGCTCGGTGACGTCCACGGGGCGGCCGCTCACATGGGAACGGACCTGAATGTGCACGCCGTCGCGGCGCAAGGACCCGGCCGGACGCGAGACGTCGAAGGACAGGCGCCCGTCGTCGTGCACCCGGCCGATGCGGCGCAGCACCTCGGCCTCCGCGTCCAGGGCGGCCCCCGCGCCGTCCGTGCGCGCCTGGAGGACGTCCCAGTGGCGTCCCTGGGTGTCGATGACGCCGACGACGCGCAGTGTCGCGGACTCCTCCTGCGGCAGGGCCAGGCGCGCCGGATCGAGGTCGGAGACGGCGACGGCGGCCATCGCGGCCAGTGCCAGGGCGGACGGCTCGCGCACGTCGGTGTGGGCGGGCAGCTCCGAGGGCTCCGTGCTCGTCTCGGAGGGCTGCTGCGGACCGGAGGGCGTGCTGGACATACTCCAACCGTAGGCGAGAAGCGGCCGGGGTGGTGGGCGCACCGGCCGCCGAGTCCGGACCTGCGGGGGTGCGGGCGGGGGACCGGACCCCCGCGTGCGGGGCCGAGTCCGGACCTGCGGGAGCCAGGTCGACGACGCGCGCCCCTCGCGCCGCCGGTGCGGCGCGCACGGCTCGTGTCCACAGGTCAGGCGGTGACGGTGGTCCGCTGACGCGGTCGTGACCTACTGTCGTGCTCACGGCCCCCTCTGCGGTGAGCGCCGCCGCACCCCGACCGGTGGCGGCGCCGCCCGGGCCGCCGCCACGCACCTGCCAGATCCCGACACCTGAGAGCCGATGGACGCTGCCACCCTCCTGCACACAGAGATCCGCGAGCTTGTGCGCCGACGCGGCATCGACCCCCTGAGCCAGGTCGACGTCCTCGAGGCGCTGGTGGCCGAGGCGAGCGCCGACTACCTCAGCCGGGCCGACGCCGGCCTGGTGCCGCCGCTGACCGACCCGGAGCGCGCCCAGGCCGCCGCCGTCGACGCGCTGGCCGGCATGGGTGCCCTCCAGCCCTACCTGGAGGACGACTCGGTCGAGGAGATCTGGGTCAACGCCCCCGGCCGCGTCTTCATCGCCAGAGGCGGTCGCAGCGAGCTCACGACGACGATCCTGGAGGACGAGGATCTGCGCGTCCTGGTGGAGCGGATGCTGCGCGTGTCGGGTCGGCGCCTGGACCTGTCCAGCCCCTTCGTCGACGCCCAGCTGCCCGGTGGCGAGCGCCTGCACGTCGTCATCCCTCCGATCACCGCCGCCCACTGGGCCCTCAACATCCGCAAGTTCATCGCGCGGGCCTCGCGCACCGCCGACCTCGTGCGCCTGGGCTCTGTCACCGAGCAGGCCGCTGCCTTCCTCGACGCCTCCGTGCAGGCCGGGCTCAACATCCTCGTCTCCGGTGCCACCCAGGCGGGCAAGACGACGATGGTGAGGGCGCTGGCTGGGGCGATCCCCGCGGGGCAGCGGGTCGTCACCTGTGAGGAGGTCTTCGAGCTCGCCCTGCGCCACCGCGACTGCGTCGCCATGCAGACCCGAGACGACAACCTTGAGGGCGTCGGCGGCATCGCCCTGCGCCGCCTCGTCAAGGAGGCACTGCGTATGCGCCCCGACCGGCTCATCATCGGCGAGGTCCGTGAGGCCGAGGCCCTCGACCTGCTCATCGCCATGAACTCGGGTCTGCCGGCCATGTCGACCATCCACGCCAACTCGGCCCGTGAGGCCGTCGTCAAGCTGTGCACCCTGCCGCTGCTCGCGGGAGAGAACGTCGGGTCCCAGTTCGTCGTGCCGACGGTCGCCAGCGCCGTCGACCTCGTCGTCCACCTTGACCTCGACGCCCACGGGCACCGGCAGGTACGTGAGATCGCAGCCGTGTCGGGGCGCGTGGAGTCCGACGTCATCGAGCTCGCCGACGTCTTCCACCGTGACGGCAGCGGACGGCTCGTGCGTGGTTCGGGCGCCCCCGCCCACCCCGAGCGTTTCGGCCGGGCGGGCCACGACCTGTCCGCCCTGCTGGGCCGGTTGCCGGTTCCCGACGACGAGGCCCGGCCCCTGGGACCTGAGCAGATGAGGTGGTTGTGATGGGTGCCCTCGCCGGACTTCTGGCCGGACTCGGTGTCGTGCTCATATGGTCGACGTCAATGTCGGAGGCGCCCCAGTGGCGCTCGGAGCGCTCACGCCGTCTGTCGGACCTGCTTGTCCAGGCGGGTGCGGGCGGAACGAACCCCACGGTATTCGTCGTCGGCAGCCTCGGACTGGGGGTCGTCGTCTCCCTCGTGTTCCTCGGCGTGTCGCGGGCCTGGCCCATCGCCCTGGCCTTCGGGGCGATCGCCACGAGCGTCCCCTTCCTCATCTTGTCCTCGCGGGCGCGCGCCCGGCGCACCCGCCTGCGCGAGGTGTGGCCGGAGGCCGTGGACGCCCTGGTGTCGGGTGTGAGGGCGGGCATGAGCCTGCCCGAGGCGGTGGCGAGCCTGGGCGAGCGCGGACCCGAGTCGGTGCGTGAGCAGTTCCAGGCCTTCGCCTCCGACTACGTGGCCACTGCCCGCTTCGGGGAGTGCCTGGACCGGCTCAAGGACCGTTTCGCCGACCCGGTGGCTGACCGGATCGTCGAGGCCCTGAGGCTCGCGCACGAGGTGGGCGGCACCGAGCTGGGGGTCCTGCTGCGCTCGCTGTCGCACATGCTGCGCGAGGACATGCGCACCCGCGGTGAGCTTGAGGCCCGCCAGTCCTGGACAGTCAACGGAGCGAAGGTCGCTGTCGCCGCGCCCTGGCTCGTCCTGGCCCTGCTGTCCACCCGCCCGCAGGCGGCGCAGGCCTACGCGACCACCACCGGGGCGCTTGTCCTCGCCGCCGGCGCGCTCGCCTCCCTCATCGCCTACCGGCTCATGCTCCTCATCGGGCGGCTGCCCGAGGAAGGCAGGGTCCTGCGATGAACCACGTCCTCGTCGGCGCCCTGGCCGGGTTCCTGCTCGCCTGCGGGGTCCTCGTCATGGACTCCGCACGGCGCCGCTCGCGCCCGAACCTCATGACGCGCCTGGCCCCCTACGTGCGCGAGCAGCCCAGGACCTCGGGCCTGCTGCGTGCGGCCGGGGTCCCGGGGCAGTCACGTACCGTCTCGGCGGGCATCCTCTCCTTCCTCGTGTCCGCCGCTACGGTCCTGGACCGCCTGGGATCCTCCTCGGAGTCGGTACGGCGGCGCCTGGCGACGGCGGGCGGCGGGCGCACGCTGGAGCAGCTGCGCCTGGAGCAGATGCTGTGGGCGGGGACGGGTCTCGCCCTGGGCGCCGGCCTGAGCCTGGTGACGGCGATGCTGCGCCCGGTCTCTGTGCCCCTGCTCGTCGTCTTCTCCCTCCTGGCGGCGGTCGCGGGCGCGGCGGCCCGGGACTGGTGGCTCACCCGCGAGGTCGAGCGACGCCGTTCCCGCGTCGAGGAGCAGCTGCCGGACGTCGTCGAGCTGCTGGCGCTGGCCGTCGGAGCAGGCCAGGGGCCCGTGGCGGCGATCGAGAGGATCGTCGAGCTCGGACGCGGCGAGCTTGTCGACGAGCTCGCGCTCACCCTCGCCGAGGTACGTTCGGGCACGGTGCTCACGACGGCGCTCACGCACCTGGAGGACCGGGTGGCCTCCCTGCACGTGACGCGCCTGTGCCAGGCGGTCACGGTGGCCCTGGAACGGGGAACACCGCTGGCGGAGGTGCTGCGCGCTCAGGCCTCCGACGCCCGTGAGGCCTCCCGGCGTGCGCTCATGGAGGAGGGCGGGCGTCGTGAGATCGCCCAGATGGTCCCGGTGGTCTTCCTCGTCCTTCCGATCACCGTGGTCTTCGCCCTGTTCCCGGGGCTCTTCGTCCTGCGCCTGGGGCTGTGACCCCGCGCTGCGGAGACGCGCCGATGACCCGCGAAGTTATCCACAGGCTGGGTGCGGGTGCTTCCGCCGCTGCTGAGCCGTGCCCTACTGTGAGGGGGCGGACCCGCTCACCGCAGAACGGGGCCGTGCCCTAACCGGGGCAGCCACGATCCCTCGACCCGACCCTGTGAGGTTCCCCGTGCTCACGACCACGCTCTCCCGCATCCGTCACGCCCGGTCCACCGCCGTCGCCCGCCTGCGCACCTGCGCCCGCAGGGCCGCCGTCGAGGAGCGTGGCGACGTCCCCGGCTGGGTCCTCGTCACCCTCATGACCGCGGGCCTTGTCGTGGCCCTGTGGGCGGTGGCCGGACCGGCCCTCACTGAGGTCTTCCTCAGCGCGATCGCCAAGGTGACCGGTGCCATCTGAGCGGCCCCGGCGCCCGGCACCCGGCCGCCGCCTGCCGCGGCAGGGGCTGCGCTGCAGGCTCCGCCCGGAGTCGGGCTCCGCGGTGGTCGACTTCGTCCTCGTCGGTGCGCTCGTCGTCGGCGTCACCGCGGCGGTACTCCAGCTCGCGCTGGGTCTGTACGTGCGCAACGTCCTGGTGGATGCCGCCGGGGAGGGCGCTCGACGCGCCGCGCTGCTGGGCGGCACCGAGGCGGAGGCGGCCGCCCGCGTCGAGGCGCTGGCCGACGCCGCCCTCGTCGACGGCTACGTCGAGCAGGTGACGGTGACGCGCGGTGAGGTCGGGGGAGTCGGGGTGGTGACGGCGACGGTCGTGGCGCCCCTGCCCGTCGTGGGCTTCCTGGGCCTGGGCGGCACCCTGACCGTGACCGGCAGGGCCGTTGACGAGGCCGCGCTCGTGGGCGTCAAGGAGCCGCGGTGAGCCGCCTTCCCCGGGCCGTGCCTCCCGCGCGGCCCGGGCTGCTGCGAGGCGATGAGAAGGGCAATGCGCCCGTGGAGTTCATCGGCTGGAGCACCGTCATCGTCGTACCGATCGTCTACCTGCTCATGGCCTTGTCGCAGGTGCAGGCGGCCTCCTTCGCCGTCGTCTCCGCCGCCGACGCCGCCAGCCGCGTGCTGGAGGTCGACACCGGGTCCGACGCCCTCGCTCACGCCCGTCTTGCCGCGGACCTGGCCCTGTCGGACCAGGGGGTGAGCGCCTCCGCCGAGGAGGCCATGACCGTCGTCTGCGCCCCCGCAGGCTGCCAGGCCGGGGCCGTCGTGCGTATCGAGGTGGGCGTGGGCCTGCCGATGATGGGCTCGGTCGGCGAGGACGTGGTCCGCCTGAGCGCGGAGCGCTCCGTCGCGCCCGCCGACGAGGAGGGACCATGAGCGGGGACAGGGCCTGCCACGGGGCCAGCAGCCGTCACCGGGCGAGCAGGCGCCACGGGGCCAGCAGGCGCCACCGGGCGAGCAGGCGCCACGGGGCCGGGGGCCGCCTGCTCGGACTCCGGGACCCGGCGCCCTCTGCACCCGGCTGCGGCGCACCCACGCCCCGCCCGCTCGTGCGGGTGCTGCGCCGCCTGCGTGAGGGCGAGGAGGGCCAGACCCTCCTGCTGGGGATCGGTCTCATCTCCGTCGTCCTGGCGCTGCTGCTCACTGTCGCCGCTGCGACCGAGGTCTACCTCGACGTCAAGCGGCTGACCTCTGCCGCCGACTCAGCGGCCGCCGCCGCGGCCGACGGCGTCGGATCCGGGGGCTACTACGTGGGCACCGTCAGCACCTCCGGCTCGGACACCGGGGCCGTGCCCGGGGCCCTGAGCGATGAGGCGGTGCGTGAGGCCGCGGTGCAGGACGTGTCCACCCAGGAGGTGCTCATGCAGCTCGAGGACGTGCGGGTGGTGGAGGCCTACGCCTCGGGCGGCGACACCGCCGTCGTCACGCTGACGGCGCGCTCGCGCCCGTCCTTCCTGCCGTGGGGGATCATCCCGTCCGAGGGCTTTGAGATCACCGCGACGAGTACGGCCCGGGTGACGACGGTGGGGCGCTAGAACCGCGTGCTCGGGCGTCTCCAGGGGTGCTTCCCGGCCTCGGGGCGGGTCTGGGCACCGGCGGGGCCGGATGGGAACCGGGTCAGGAGGCCAGGACGCCGCGCCGACGCGGGTGCAGCCGTGTGCTCACGCGCGCGCGGTGGCGCCGGGCGAGCTGGGTGAGGTAGGTGCGCTTGACCGTCGCCAGCATCCACAGGCCCACAGCGAGGTAGAAGACGTTGGCGAGCGCCGAGGGCCAGGCTCCCGTGTACGCGCAGTTGACCATGAGCAGTACCGACCCGGTGATGTTGAGGGCCTGGTAGCGCAGGGAGTCCCCGGCGATGCGGCGGCGGGAGACGAGGGCGTAGGCGAGCAGCAGCTCGGCGGCACCGAGCCATCCGCCGACGGCGATGAGGGTGGGCAGCACGTCGTTCACGTCGCCGATCGTGGCGCAGCCAGGAGTCAAGATCAATCGCAGGAATCTGCATGGAGGCATTCAGTTCAACTTAACTCGCGGGGATACTGGGGTCATGGACCTGTCAGCCCACCGCCTCTCCCTGCTTCTAGCCGTCCATCGTGCGGGAGGGATCGTCGCCGCCGCCCAGGCCCAGCACCTGACGCCCTCCGCCGTCAGCCAGCAGATCAAGCTGCTCGAGCGGGAGGCCGGTGCGCGCCTGCTCGACCGCACGCCCCGCGGCGCCGTGCTCACGGAGGCGGGCCGGCTGCTGGCCGACACCGCCGAGCGCATCGAGCTCGAGCTCGTCGGGGCCCGCCGCTCGCTGGCGGAGCTGGACCCGAGCGCCCCCAGCGGCCACGTGCGTGTGGGCACCGTCGCCACCGTCATCCGGGCGCTGCTCGTGCCGCTCCTCGTCCACGCCGAGCAGGAGCTTCCGGGTCTGACGGTCACCCTGGAGGAGACGGAGGAGCGCTCGGCCCTGGGCCGCCTGCGCCACGGTCAGCTCGACCTCGTCCTGCTCGAGCGCGACGCCAACGCCCCCACCCAGCCCGCCCGCGGCATGGCGGACGTGCCCGTGCTCGACGAGGCCTGGCTGGTGGTCTCGCCGCCCGGCCAGGCGGCACCGGGCTCACTGGCCGACCTCGCCCGCACCGCCTGCATCGGCCTCGCCTCCGCGACCGCGGGGGCCGACGCCCTTGAGCGCCTCTCACGCCAGCTCGGCACGCACCTGACGCGCAGGCACGTCGCCTACGACTACGACGTCGTCCTGGCCATGGTGGCGGCGGGCATGGGCTGGGCGCTGCTGCCCGAGCTCGCCGTCCTGTCGGCAACGCTGCCCGACGGCGTGAGCGCCACCCGCCTTCCCGGACTGGGCACACGTCACCTCGTCGCCCGCCACCGGGCCTCGCGCACGGAGCCGGGCTCGGCCGTCAGGGCGCTCGTCGAGCTCGTCCACAGCGAGGTGTCCCGGCTCGACCTGGGCTGAGGGGGCGGGCGCTCACAGGTCCCGGCGCTGGTAGAGCACGCAGGAAACGACGGCAGACAACGCCATGGCGGCTAGTCCCGTGCCCACGGCCGCGAGCCCGGCCCAAGAGGTGTCGGCCAGCCTGCCCAGGTGGGCGGACAGCCCCGGGACCCGGTTGACCGCGACCATGCCGCCCATGAGCACGACGAGGGTGGCCAGCATCGGGTACATCCCGGTGCGGGCCGCTCCCAGGGCGAAGAACAGCGGCATCTGCACCGCGGTCACCACACAGGTGGCGCACACGGCCAGGCCGGCGACGCTCAGAGACACCCGCAGCGGCCACAGCCCGGAGCCCTCCAGGAGGACGTGCGCGCCCAGGGTGACGGTAAGACCCAGCAGGACGGTGAGCAGGATGAGGACACCCACCTCGAGGTAGCGGCTGATGACCACCTGCCTGCGTGAGACGGGCAGGACCGAGTAGAGGGTGCTCAGGCGGGACTGCTCGTCCTGGTGGAAGAGGTTGGAGGCCAGGAACATCCCGGTCAGTGCCGCGAAGGCGCCGGCTGCCGACAGGGCGAGGTCGCGCTCCATGGTGACGTTGGCCCCGACGATGAGGACCGCGATGAGGCCGAAGGTGCGCAGGGTCCGGGCCTGGGCGGAGGCATCGGCGCGCATGTGGGTCAGGAGGGTGTGCATGCTCGTGCTCCTATCGGCCGGTGGCGAGGGCGGGTGAGGTCGTGGGGCGGCGGCCGCTCGGGCGGCCGGCCCCGCGGGTGAGCGCGGCGACGGCCTCGTCGAGCGCCGGGGCCTCCATGACGACCTCGGGCCCGAAGAGGGCGGTGTCCGAGGTGGCGACGAGACCCTCGAAGGTCCCGCCCGACGTCAGGCGCGTACCGACGAGCGCGGCCTCGGCCTCGGGGGTCAACGACCGTGCGGGGCCCCGGACCAGGGCCCAGACCTCGGTCAGCTCACTGAGGGGCCCTGCGAAGCGGGTGCGTCCGGCGACCAGGACGTGCAGGTGGTCGGCGATGCGCTCCAGGTCGGCGGTGATGTGGGTCGACAGCAGGATGCTGCGCCCCTCCTCGACGAGGAACTCGCGCAGCACGTCGAGGACCTCAAGCCGTGCCACCGGGTCCAGGCCCGATGTCGGCTCGTCCAGGACGAGCAGGTCGGGCTGGTGGGCGAGCGCCAGGGCCAGCTGGAGCTTGACGCCCTCGCCGCGTGACAGGGAGCGGACCCTGACGTCCTCGGGCACGGCGAGGCGGCGCAGGAGGTCGGTGTACGTCGGCTCGTCCCAGCAGGGGTAGAAGCCTCTGAGGGCGCGCGCCGCCGTGACGGCGGTCCACTCCCTGGCCAGGGGGACGGAGTCCAGGACCACGCCGATGCGCTGGTGGTGGGTGCCGGGGGCGTCGCCCAGGACCCGGATGGTGCCGGCATCGGTTCCCACCATGCCCAGGATGGCCTTGATGGTCGTCGTCTTACCGGCCCCGTTGGGACCGACGAAGCCGGTGACGAGCCCGGTGGGGACATGCATGTCCAGCGGGCCGAGGGTGAAGGGGCCCTGGGCGCGTGTGACGCTGTCGAGGCTGATGGCTGCCTCGGTCACGGCTGCTGTGCGGAGTTCCATCGGCGAGTGGTCCTTTCGGTGAGCTCCTCGAGGCTGAGCCCGGCCAGGAGAGCGGTGGCGACGGCCTCGTCGAGCTGGGTGTCGAGGCGGGCCTCCAAGCGCCGTCGGGTCTCCTGGCCGTCCTGGGCCAGGACGAAGGTGCCGCGACCGGCCTGCTGGCCGATGAGCCCGGCAGCGGCGAGCTCGTTGTAGGCGCGGGTGGTGGTGATGAGCGAGACCTCGAGGTCCCTGGCCAGCTGGCGCAGCGAAGGCAGAGGTGTCCCGGCGGGCAGCTCGCCGCTCCAGATGGCGTTGCGCACCTGGGTGACAATCTGCTCGTACATGGGGGTCCCGGAGGTCCGGGACAGGATGATGTGCACCTAATGATTATGTTGCATATGTACAGTAGGTGCAAATGGTGCGGTAGCGGCCTCAACCCGTTCAGCCCAGGCGCAGCACCTGCGGCCCCGGGCGCGTGAGCGCGGGCAGCTGCGCCCGCACGTGACCGTCGACGAGCGTGGCGTCCACCGGTGTGCCGGCCCCGCCGCCGTCGAGCAGCACTGCTCCGTCACCGACGGCGGTGCGCACCCGCTCGGTCGCCGGCAGCGCCACCTCGCCGGCGGCGTCCACGAGCGCGTACAGGGCCGCGTCCTTGGCGACCCACCGCACCCAGGGCAGGTGCTCGCCGTCGGACCCTCCCACGGCGGACGGCGCTGCGTCCCCGCAGGCCACGGTGCCCTCCGCCGGGCGGGCGGCGTGCACCGCCTCGTGTCCCACCTCCATCCACTGCGCCATGCCCTCCAGACACCGGCGCTGGAGCTCGGGGATGTGCCCGGCCTCGTCGGGGCCGACGTTGAGCAGCAGGTTGCCTCCGCGCGAGACGACGTCGACCAGCAGGCGCACCGCCTCACGGGCCGTCAGGTACGTCGAGGCGTCCTCCACCCGGTTGTAGCCGAAGGAGTAGCCGATGCCGCGCGTGTGCTGCCAGAACCCGTCCTCGTGCACCTCGGTGCCCTGCTCGTACTCGCTCGTGCGGAAGTCCCAGTGGGCTCCGCCCCAGCGGTCGTTGACCACGCCCTCGGGCGCCAGCTCGTAGAAGCGCTCAAGCACGCGCACGAGGCTGTACTCCGAGTCCGTCTCGCGCCCCGCACGCGGGTAGTCGATATCCGCCCACAGGACCTGCGGCCGGTAGCGCTCGATGAGGTCCGTCAGGTGGCTGTGGACGTAGCGGGCGTAGCGCTCGTCATGAGGCAGGCGCTCGAGTCCCCCGTCGTCGCCGATGGGTGGCCCCGGTGCCGCGTGCCAGTCGATCCCCGTGGAGTAGTAGGCACCCAGGCGCAGGCCGCAGCCGTGCACCGCCCGTGCGATCTCGTCCACCAGGTCGCGCCGCGGGCCACGCGCCACCGTGTTGCGCCCCCGGGTGCCGGGGGCGTCCCACAGGGTGATGCCGTCGTGGTGCTTGGTCGTCGGCACCACGTAGCGGGCCCCCGCCCGGGCGAACAGGTCCACCCAGTCATTGGGGTCGAAGGCGTGCGCGCTCCACTCGTCGAGGAAGTCGTCGTAGGGTCGCGCGCCGTACACGCGCCGGTGGTGGGCCGCCGCGGGAGAGCCCTCGATGCGGATCGTGTTGAGGTACCACTCGGCGTAGGGATTGTGCTCGAACCAGTAGGAGGGCTCGAAGGTGCCCAGCGCGCCGATCGGCTCCGCCCACGCCGGGACCGAGTAGGCGCCCCAGTGGATGAAGATGCCCAGAGCCGAGTCGAGGAACCACCGCGGAACCGGCCTCACGAAGCGCTCATACAGGGCGGGGCGCTCGGGCGTGCGGGCTGTCATCGCGAGTCCTCTCTGTCGGCGCGCGGGCCTGCTTCGTCGCGGGGGCGGCGGCGCGCCGAGCACCGGCCCAGGATCGTCGCCCGCCCCGCGACGGTCAACGCCCCCGTGTCGCGGCTGGCGGGCTCGCGCGGCTGGCGGGTCCGCGTGACACGGCTCCCCGCCCGTCCCGGCGGTGGGCGGATCCCGCTGCCGTAGACTCCGGGCGTGGCCACAGACTTCCCCGCAGAGATCGACCGACTCCGTCACACGCACGCCTCCGTCACGGCGGTGACGGACCCCGAGGTGCTGCGTGCGCGCATCGCCGAGCTGAGCGAGCAGGCGGCCGCCCCCGACCTGTGGGACGACCCCGACGCCGCCCAGGTGGTCACCTCCGCCCTGTCCCACGCGCAGGCGGACCTCAAGCGTGTGGAGGACCTGGCCAGCCGCATCGACGACCTCGAGGCCATGGTCGAGATGGCCGGCGAGGAGTCGGGCGACGACGCCGCCGAGCTGCTGGCCGAGGCGGAGGCCGACCTCGTGTTGATCTCCAAGGACCTGTCCGAGCTCGAGATCCGCACCCTGCTGTCGGGCGAGTACGACCAGCGCGACGCCGTCGTGACGATCCGCTCTGGGGCCGGAGGCGTCGACGCCGCGGACTTCGCGGAGATGCTCCTGCGCATGTACCTGCGCTGGGCTGAGCGCCACGGCTACGACACCAAGGTCCTGGACACCTCCTACGCGGAGGAGGCGGGGCTGAAGTCCGTGACCTTCGAGATCCACGCCCCCTACGCCTACGGCACGCTGAGTGTCGAGGGCGGCACCCACCGCCTCGTGCGCATCAGCCCCTTCGACAACCAGGGGCGCCGACAGACCTCCTTCGCCGCCGTCGAGGTCATCCCGCTCATCGAGTCCACCGACCACATCGAGGTCCCCGAGACCGACATCCGCGTCGACGTCTTCCGCTCCTCGGGCCCCGGCGGACAGAGCGTCAACACGACCGACTCCGCCGTGCGCATCACCCACCTGCCCACGGGCCTGGTGGTGTCCATGCAGGACGAGAAGTCGCAGATCCAGAACCGCGCCGCCGCCATGCGCGTGCTCCAGTCGCGGCTGCTGCTGCTCAAGCAGCAGGAGGAGGACGCTAAGAAGAAGGAGCTCGCGGGGGACATCAAGGCTTCCTGGGGTGACCAGATGCGCTCCTACGTCCTCAACCCGTACCAGATGGTCAAGGACCTGCGGACCTCCCACGAGGTCGGTAACCCGGAGGCCGTGTTCGACGGCGACATCGACGGCTTCATCGACGCGGGCATCCGCTGGCGCAAGCGCCAGGAGCAGGCCGAGGGCTGATCTCCGGCGCTCGGGGCGGGCGCGGGAGCGCGCGGGACGGTGCCCCGACGGGAGTCCCGCGCGCAGGCTGCGGCCTCGCACGCGGATCACGTGCTGCCGTACGGACAACCTCACTGCGGGCGGATCACCTGCTGCGGCACGGACAGCCTCACTGCGGGCGGATCACCTGCCTGCGGGCGGATCACCTGCCTGCGGGCGGATCACCTGCCTGCGGGCGGATCACCCGACGGCGGCCCGCAGGTGGTCCAACGAGCAGCAGGTTGTCCTGCGGGCCGAAGGTTGTCCGCCGGCGTAGGCGTGGCCTGAGCGCCCGGGCGTGACGTGCTCACACGACGCGAGGGGCAGCCCGCGGCGCGGGCACGGCAGTTCACAGATGTGCAGCAGGTGGCCGTGCGCTCCTCCGCAGAGGCGAAGCCGTCCCCTCGTCGGCACCGCTCGGCTCGACGGGGACGTCCTCCCGTGGGGGCGTGTTGGGCCGTCCGTGTCCGTCGCTGCGTCCGGGCGGTCGACCCGGCCCCATCGCGTCTGCGACCGCGCTCGCTTCGCGCGAGAGGCCCGGGTGGGAGATGATCGGCGCAGCGGCGCGGTCACCGGGACGAAGCCACCTCCGCCTCCACCTCGTCCCGGGTGGGCCGCTCCGCCCCCGGTACACCGCGGACCCAGACAACGGACAGGCCCGCGGCCCGCCCGCTGACCCTGTGAGGAAGTCCCGGTATGGCACGTCGAGAGCAGGTCCTCGCCGCAGCGGTGGCCGTCTTCCAGCAGGGTGGCCCGCACGCCCTCACGCACCGGGCGGTCGACAGCGCCGCCCGCGTGCCCGACGGGACGACGAGCAACGCCTTCCGCAGCCGCAACGAGCTGGTGGGTGCAGTAGCGCGCGAGATCGCCCGCCGTCGTCTGGCTGCGCCGGAGGGGGCGGTGGACGAGGACCTGTCCCTGGCCTGGCTCGAGCTCGTCATCCTCGCCCAGCGCGACCCCGGGCTGCACCAGGCCATCGCCCCGGTCCGCGCGGAGATGCTCGAGCGGCTCGACAGCGCAAGGACGGATGACATCGCGCTGAGCACGCCCGCGCTGGCGGCGCTGCTCACGGGCCTTGAGCTCGCCCAGGCCATCTGCCCGGAGCCGACGAGCGTGCGCGAGCTGATCGGCGCGCTGAGTCGCCGAACCGGCGAGGGCCCCGCGCCAAGGGGGTGACCGTCCTGCTGTCGCGAGATCGGTTCCGACGGAGGCTCGTCCCGCGAGGTATACTACGATCGTAGTTGCTGCGTTCATCGTGGGGGCGTCATGTTCATCGAGTCTGTCGGCCACGGGCCGACCATCGTCTTCATCCCGGGCCTGGGATGCGATCACACCATGTACGCCCCTCAGGTCGAGGCCCTGCACGACCGGTTCCGGTGCGTGAGCCTCGACGTCCCGGGAACCGGACGATCACCCGCGCTGCCGGACCTGCGGGTCGAGGACGTCCTGACGTACCAGGCCGACGCGATCGCTGAGGCGCTGCGGGGGCTCGGCGTCGAGCACGCCCACCTCGTGGGGATCTCCTACGGCGGTGTTCTTGCTCAGACCCTCATGCTGCGCCACAAGCAGCTCGTGGCCTCGGCAATCATCTGCGACAGCCTGTGCGACACCCGCGCCCGCACCATCACCGAGTGGTTCCAGCTCGCGCCCGCGAGGCTCCAGCCGCTCGTGCTGCGGCTCCTGCCCGCGCGCGCCCTTGCGGGCAGCATCCGCGCGGCCTACAAGAAGTGGCCGCGAGCGGGCGAGGCGATGGCGCGGGCCTTTCTGGCGGCGCGGCCCCGCGACCTGGTCCTCCAGCGCCGCGCGGTCAACGCCGTGCACTACGAGCAGCTCCTGCGCTCCTGCCGCACCCCGGCGCTGTGCCTCGTGGGCGACTACTCCGCTCTCGCCGTCGAGATGATGCGGCGTACCCACGAGGCCCTGGCGAGCTCCGAGCTCGGCATCATCGCGGACTCCTTCGACCCCTCAAGCCTGTGCCAGCCCGAGGAGTTCACGCGACGCGTCGGGCAGTGGGTCGAGGCCCACTGCCGACGGACCGACGACGCCGACGACGTCGAGGCGGGCCGGGACGCGGCGGAAGGCTCCTGACGGTGCCGACAGGCCCAGAACCGGGGACGCCGATGGGGCGTCGCTGCCCGTCCTGCTCCTGATGCCCGTTGGATCACGTGCCTGTGCTTGGACAACCCCTGTGTGCGCGGATCACGTGCTGCCGGTTGGATCACCTGGCGGCGGCCCGTGGGTGGTCCAAGGGGCAGCAGGTTGTCCTAGCGCGTAGAGGTGGTCCGCCGGGCAGTAGGTGGTCCGACGGCGCGCAGGTTGTCCTAGCGCGTAGAGGCGCTCCGACGGTCCGCAGGTGCTCCGACGGGCGTCGAGTGCGGGGGAGTGCTTCGACGACGCCAGGGCGCCCCAGCGGGCAGGCGCATCACCGCGCCACCACAGAGAACGGCCCGACGGCGTACCGGAGTCCGGTGCCGTCGGGCCGCTGGGCTGAACTGGGGCCGCTGGGGCTGCGCCCCGGGCCCGGCGGCGCTCAGTCCCTCGTCAGCTTGCGGTAGGTGACCCGGTGCGGACGCGCTGCCTCCGCACCCAGGCGCTTGACCTTGTTCTCCTCGTAGGAGGCGAAGTTGCCCTCGAACCAGTACCACTGGGCGGGGTTCTCCGCCGTACCCTCCCAGGCGAGGATGTGCGTGGCGACGCGGTCGAGGAACCACCGGTCGTGGGTGATGACCACGGAGCAGCCGGCGAAGTTGAGCAGCGCGTTCTCCAGGGAGCCGAGGGTCTCGGTGTCCAGGTCGTTGGTCGGCTCGTCCAGGAGGATGAGGTTGCCGCCCTGCTTGAGCGTGAGCGCCAGGTTGAGGCGGTTGCGCTCACCGCCGGAGAGCACTCCGGCGGGCTTCTGCTGGTCGGGGCCCTTGAAGCCGAAGGCCGCGACGTAGGCACGCGAGGGCATCTCCACGTTGCCGACCTGGATGTAGTCCAGGCCGTCGGAGACGACCTCCCACAGGGTCTTGTTGGGGTCGATGCCGGCGCGCGTCTGGTCGACGTAGGACAGCTTGACGGTCTGGCCGATCTTGAGGTCCCCGCTGTCGAGCGTCTCAAGGCCGACGATCGTCTTGAACAGGGTGGTCTTGCCGACGCCGTTGGGGCCGACGATGCCCACGATGCCGTTGCGCGGCAGCGTGAAGGACAGGTCGTCGATGAGGGTGCGCCCGTCGAAGCCCTTGCTCAGGTGGCTGGCCTCCAGCACGACGTTGCCCAGGCGCGGGCCCGGCGGGATCTGGATCTCCTCGAAGTCGAGCTTGCGGGTGCGCTCGGCCTCCGCGGCCATCTCCTCGTAGCGGGCCAGGCGGGCCTTGGACTTGGTCTGGCGGCCCTTGGCGGAGGAACGCACCCACTCCAGCTCCTCCTTGAGGCGCTTGGCGAGCTTGGCGTCCTTCTTGCCCTGGACCTCCAGGCGCTT
>CALEXZ010000079.1 GCA_937926195.1 uncultured Actinomyces sp. | reverse complement strand
ACACGGGCAAGCCGATGGCCTGGAAGGAGGCCATGGCCAAGGCCTCATAAGCCCGAGGCGGGGTTGGTCCCCGAACTACGGTGGGACGTTGCTGTGGACACTTCTACGGCAGCGTCCCACCAGCGTGCCACCCGGTTGCGAAACCGCATGTCGGAGACTGACCCGCTGAGCATCCGCAGGACGAGCTGATGCAGCCCTGCAAGCCATAGGGCGTGTCGTAACCGTGCTGGCAGGTCGTGGTACCGGGGGACATCAAGACGACCGGAGTCCGTCGGGCCGAGGTTCCTGAGGTTGTGGCGAAGACGGAAGGCCTCGATGGTGGAGCACTCGATGAGCGTGATACGGGCTGAGAGGTAGAGGATCGTGATTGTCATCAGGACGACGTCCGTCACGAACAGTGCTGTTTGGGTTCCGTCCTGGTAGCCGAAAGATGAACGCAGCATGTAGAGGGCCGCGAAGGCGGTGGATATGAAGGCGCCTACGCGTCCGACCATGTGTGAAACCGTAATGATTGAGTGTTCTCGAGGTGTGCCGAGCATGACAGTTAGCGCTGAGAGGACGAGCGCAATGAATGACGTCGTCGGCGTGGAGCCGCATGGCGTGTCGGTCGTGTGGACGGTAATGACAAGAGATAAGGCGAAGACTAGGTTGAGTAATGTGGGGACGAGGAACTGGCGCCTTATGGGATTGAGTGTCACGAGCACTGTCCACGGACTCAGTGTGGACGGAGGGTCGGCAACTGGGAGGCCTGGGTTGCCAGATACTCTATACCGTTCGTGGTGCAGGACCTTGACCTCGCGCTCATTGGAGACGACCTCTACCGTGGGTGATGCCGAGTCGTCCGAAAGAACGTTGGAGTAAGAGTCGTACCAGTACCGCAGAAGAGCCCCACCGGCATCGCTCCACCCCTCGCGCGCGACCGACACCCGGCCGAGCGTCATCTCCTCAGGGGCGAGGATCTTCAAGTGAGTGGTGTGAACTGCTCCTGCGGCTCCAAGAATCGGAACGGGAATGGCGTAGACATCAGGTGCCGGAGAAAGGTGGCGAATCCAAAATCTCCGATGTTGTGCGGCGCGCTCCCGTAGTCCCATCGTCGTGTCGGTGCTCGTGGGATAGAGGCTATGGTGAGGTGGACCCGTCTCTAGCCATGTCACGTCGATGTTGTCGTCCTCGAACTTGTCTCGGGCGTCTCGGGATGGCGTGTAGACGAGGTGCTGGGGGCAGCCGTTCCTCTGTTCGCAGATCTCGTCGAGGAAGGAGCAGGGCGAGTATTCGTTGATGGTGTTTCCGAGGAGTAGATAGTCGTACACCCTGTCGGGGGCTCTTCTGAGGGCTGCGTTCTCCTCGATGCGGGTCATCGCGATAATGTGCATCATGTTCTCGCTCAATTTGCGAGCGACTTGTGCAGGATCTGGCCGGGAAGAGAGGGTTTCGTCATCTGGAAGTTCTGACTGGCGTGTTCCCCGGAGTAGGTCAGACTTGCGGCGCTCAAGAGCGTTGAACTCAGCCAAAGACGCACTCCCGATGAGTGTGCACAGTAAGTCGTCGCGCGTCGCCTTCCGGTCCGCAAGGAACCCGAATATGGCCAGTGCTAGATCCTTGACCCATTCATGATTTTCATGATTGTGGTGGAATCGGAGTGGGTGGGTCAAGGAGAGCCAGATGGCGCCCACGATCTGGAGTGTCACCGCCTCAAGGTTCTCGCGGTGATGTGCGACATTGATGGTTCTGGTGTTGGTTGAGGCTGCCTCAATGTCGAGGACAGGTTCGGGGCGCATTCCGGTCAGGGCTGGTAGGAAGAAGGAGTCCTGGGCGAAGGTATAAAGCTCCAGGAGCGGTGTGATGGGCTCGACGCGAAAACCAATGGTTATCGAGCGCCTGGTTGTCCTGTCGTCGAGGAAGGTAACAGTCTGCGAGAGCGTCCGTTGCCACAGCGAGCGAGCACTGTAGAGAGCGTCCTGGAACTCAGCACGTTGGATCAGATCCGATGTGGAGCATGACAGAGTCCAGGCGGGGCCATCGGAATTATCGTGGGTGCTAGACGAGAACAACCGTCCTGCGCTGGCAACGGTCGTGGCGGGACGGGACGCAGTCCTTCGGCCTAGCGGTCGTTGGAACAGGGGATGACGCAAGGTGTCCTCCGTCAGTAAGGCCGTTGGGGGTGCTGGCTCGGGTGTGTAGTGCCTCAGTGGATGCCTCAACCGACGAGGGACCTACAATCATAGACAAGTGCGCCACAGCAGTCCCGCCACGTTGCCATACACTACATGTGTCTCGTACAGGCAGGACGCCCACTCTTCCGGCCTGCCCGTCAGCCCCTCCTGGCCAACGGCCAGGAGGGGTCGGCGTCCGGGGTACGCCCCTGGCGGGCGAGCCACCGGTTGAAGGACCCGGCCCAGGCCCGGTGCGCGTCCACCTGGAGGCCCTGCAAGGCGGACAGGTCCGTGCCCCCGATAGCCGGGTGGACGCGGGCGAGGGCCTCCAGGACGTCGAGGGTGGCGGCGACGTCGACCTCGGCGGTGTGCAGGGCCTCATCCACCCGCACGCCGTAGACGGCGCACATGTCGGACAGGCGCCGCTTGCCCTTGCGCCAGCGGTCCGCGGCCCGGTCGAGCACGAGGGGGTCGAGCACGGGTGCGGGCACGCGCCCCAGACGTTCGGACAGCGTGGCCAGGTCGTGGCGGGCCAGCTCGGCCTCCATGAGCGTGAGGTCGTAGGAGGCGTTGAAGACGACGACCGGGGTGCCCTGGGCCATCGCCGCCGCCAGGGCCCCGGCGACCTCCTCCAGCACTTCGGCTGCAGGCCGCCCCTCGGCCCTTGCACGCTCGGTGGTGACGCCGTGGACGGCCGCCGCCGCCTCGGGAATGACGACGCCGGGGTCCGCCAGCCAGGTGCGCACCTGTTGGCTGCGGGTGCCGTCCGCACGGCGAGGCCCGCGCGAGACGAGCGCCGCGGTCACGAGGCGGTCACCGAGCGGGTCCACCCCGGTGGTCTCGGTGTCGAATCCCAGGAGCGGGCCGGCGGCCCAGCCCGAGGCGGTGAGTGAGGAGGCGCGTGTGCTCATGTCCCGAGTATGGCAGCGGGCTCCGACAGGAACTCCGGCGCCCGCGGGGCGGCACCGGCGGGCGCAGCCCTCCGGCACGCCGGCCGCCGCGCTCGCCTGGCCTACCATCGGGCCATGAGCGGTGAGATCGAGATCGGGCGCTCCAAGCGCGCCCGCCGGGCCTACTCCTTCGACGACATCGCGCTCGTACCCGCACGGCGCACCCGCGACACCCAGGACGTGCGCGTGAGCTGGCAGCTCGACGCCTACCACCTCGACCTGCCGATCATGGCGGCCCCCATGGACTCCGTCACCAGTCCCGAGACCGCGGTGCTCGTCGGACGCCTCGGCGGCATCGGCGTGCTCGACCTGGAGGGCCTGTGGACCCGCTACGAGGACCCCACCGAGGCCTACACCCGCATCCGCCAGGCGGGACCCGAGGAGGCCACCCGGGTCATGCAGGAGGTCTACCGGGCGCCCATCCGCCCCGAGCTCATCACCTCCCGCCTCACCCAGGTGCGTGAGGCGGGCGTCGTCGTCGCCGGGCGCCTGAGCCCCGCCCAGACCCAGCGGCACTGGCGCACCGTCGTCGAGGCGGGCGTCGACCTCTTTGTCATCCGCGGCGCCGCCGTCTCCGCCGAGCACGTCTCCGGCACGGTCGAGCCGCTCAACCTCAAGCGCTTCATCTACGAGCTCGACGTGCCCGTCGTCGTCGGAGGCGTGACCACCTACACCGCGGCCCTGCACCTCATGCGCACCGGTGCCGCCGCCGTCCTCGTCGGCCAGGGCGGCGGGGCCTCCTCCTCGGTGCGCCAGGTCCTGGGCCTGCACGTGCCCATGGCCACCGCCGTGTCCGACGTCGCCGCCGCCCGCCGCGACTTCCTCGACGAGTCCGGCGGCCGCTACGTCCACGTCATCGCCGACGGCTCGGTCGGCAACTCGGGGGACGTCGTCAAGGCCATCGCCTGCGGTGCCGACGCCGTCATGCTCGGGGCGGCCCTCGCCCGCGCCGCCGAGGCGCCCGGCGGCGGCTACCACTGGGGCGACGAGGCCCACCACGAGCGCCTGCCCCGCGGCTACCGCTCCTGGGTGGGCACGGTCGGCACCTTCGAGGAGATCATCAACGGGCCCTCGGACCGGGCCGACGGCACGCTCAACATCGTCGGGGCCCTGCGGCGCACGCTCGCGACCACCGGCTACGCCGACGTCAAGGAGCTCCAGCGCGTCGAGGTCGTCGTCGCCCCCTACAAGGCCACCCGCCTGCCCTGACCGGGCCCTGCCGGGTCCCCTCCATGAGGCGGACACCACGCGCAGGGTGTGACGTGTCGGGTACTCTTGCGCCAATTGGTCCCGTCGGCTGGCCGCTGGAGGCTCGACGGCGTGGCCGAGCGCCGCACTTGCGGTCCGCACCCCTGAATCCTCAAGGAGCACTCTTATGGCACAGGTCACCGCCACCATCGCCTCCAAGGTCGGTCTGCACGCCCGCCCTGCCGCCACCTTCGTCAAGGCCGTCGCCGAGCAGGGCGTCCCGGTCACGATCGCCAAGGAGGGCGGCGCCCCCGTGGACGCCTCCTCCATCCTCGGTGTCATGACGCTCGGTGCTGGCTTCGGCGACGTCGTCACCCTCGCCTCCGACGCCGAGGGCGCCGAGCCGGCCCTGGAGGCCCTCAAGGCTCTGCTCGAGACTGACCTCGACGCCTGAGGCACCGCGGGCGAACGGCCCGTTGAGCTGACGTGGGGCGCGCACCGCAGGGTGCGCGCCCCACGACCATGAGTGGGCACACAATGGCGCCATGGACCTCTCCCTGCTCATCAAGGCCCTGGGTGCCTTCTTCGCCATCATGAACCCCTTCGTCAACCTGCCGATCTTCCTGTCCCTGACGGCCGGGCAGGAGCCCTCCCAGCAGCGACGGACCGCCTGGCGCACGACCTTGTTCAGCGCCCTCATGTGCGCAGTGGTCGCGGTCAGCGGCTCTGCCCTGCTGCGCTTCTTCGGGATCAGCATTGACGACTTTCGGGTCGCCGGTGGCCTGGTCCTGCTCACCATCGCTCTGGGCATGCTCAGTGGGCGCGGCTCAAGCGCGCACGAGGGCAGCAAGACGGAGAAGACCCACGCCGCCGAGCACGCCGCCGCCAATGACGTCGCCTTCTACCCGATGACCTTCCCCATGATCGTCGGTCCCGGAACGATCACCACCGTTATTGTCCTGTTCTCCCAGGCCGACGGTGTGAAGGGGATCGCTACCGTTGTGCTCGCTCTCGTCCTGGTCCTGGCGGCGCTCGGCGTCGTACTTCACTTCTCGGGCACGATCGGGCGGCACATGTCGCTCACGCTGCGCACGATCATGACCCGGCTCATGGGAATGATCCTGGCGGCCATCGCGGTGGGCATGCTGGCTGCTGGCCTGACTCGGCTCCTGCCCGGGCTCGGCGGGTGACCGCCTAGGAGGGCCTGGGGGCCGCCGGTAGGCTCGCATCATGACGATCATCGCCGCGGCGGACGGCTCCGCCCTCGGAAACCCCGGTCCTGCGGGCTGGGCCTGGTACGTGGACGAGACCTGCTGGGCGGCCGGAGGCTGGCCCGAGTCCACCAACAACCGCGGCGAGCTCACCGCCGTGCTTGAGCTGCTGCGCGCCACCGCCCACACCGGTGAGGACCTGCTCATCCAGGCCGACTCCCAGTACGTCATCAAGTCCCTCACCCAGTGGATGCCCGGCTGGAAGAAGCGCGGCTGGCGCAAGGCCGACGGCAAACCCGTCCTCAACGACGACCTCATGCGGGCCCTGGACGCCGCCCTCGCCGGGCGCCAGGTGCGCTTCGAGTGGGTCAAGGGCCACGCCGGGCACCCGGCCAACGAGCGCGCCGACGACTGTGCCCGCGCCGCCGCCACCGCCTACCAGCGCGGCACCGCGGTGCCCTCAGGGCCGGGGTGGACGCGCGGGGGAGCAGACGAGTCCCCCGCGGTCACGAGCACTGCGACCACGGGTGCCTCAGCCGGACGGGCCGACGCCGAGGAGGTCGTCCCGGGTGCCACCGCCGCCCGCCGTGCCCGCCTGCGCGCTCAGCAGGCCACAGACACGCTCTTCTGAGCGGCCCAGCGCCCGACCTGTTTCGGACCGGCAGGCCCGCCTCCCGCTCCGGGGAACGGGAGCGGGCCGGAGCACGTGAGCGGCGCCACCCGCCGGGTGACGCCGCTCACGTCTGCGCGTACCGGTGGTCGGCTCAGATGAGGGTCAGGGCCTGGCGGGCGATGGCCAGCTCCTCGTTCGTGGGCAGCACCGTGACGACGACGGCCGACTCCGGCGTCGAGATCGTCACCGGCTCGTCCGAGCGGCGGGCGTTGGCCTCGGCGTCGATGACGATGCCGAGGTAGGCCAGGCGCTCGCACAGGGAGGCGCGCAGGCGGGCGTCGTTCTCCCCGATACCGGCGGTGAAGGTGATGGCGTCCAGACCTCCCATGACCGCCGTGTACGCGCCCACGTACTTGGTCAGGCGGTGCAGGTAGATGTTCATGGCGTCGATGGCGTCCTGGTTGCCCTCGTCCATCATGCGCGTGACCTCACGCATGTCCGACTCGCCGGTCAGGCCCTTCATGCCGGACTCGCGGTTGAACAGGTGGTCGATCTCGTCGACCGACATACCCGCCACCCGCACGAGATGGAAGACGGCGGCCGGGTCGATGTCGCCGGTGCGCCCGCCCATGACCAGGCCCTCCAGCGGCGTCAGCCCCATGGAGGTCTCCACCGCGCGCGCACCGACGACGGCCGACACGGAGGCGCCGTTGCCCAGGTGCAGGACGATCTGCTTGAGGTCGTCACGGCCCAGGCGCTTGGAGATCTCACCGGAGACGTACTGGTGGCTCGTTCCGTGGGCGCCGTAGCGGCGGATGGAGTAGCGGTCGGCCACCTCGCGGTTGAGGCCGTAGCGGGCGGCCTCCTCCGGCAGGTCCTGGAAGAAGGCGGTGTCGAAGACAGCCACCTGGGGGATGTCGCTCATGAGCTGGCGGGCGACCTCGATGCCCTTGAGGTGCGCCGGGTTGTGCAGCGGGCCGAGCGGCACGAGCTCCTCGATGGTGGCCACGACCTCGTCGGTGAGCAGGGCCGGGCCGTTGAAGAACTTGCCGCCCTGGACCACCCGGTGGCCCACGGCGACGATGTTCGCCTCGGCCAGGCGGGGGCCGTGCTCGTCGAACAGGCGCAGGACCTCGGACAGGCCGAAGCCGTGGTCCGGCACCGGCTCCTCGAGGACGTGCTTGGCGCCGTCGACCTTGTGGATGATCGCGCCCTGGACGTCGCCGATGCGCTCGACCAGGCCGGAGGCCAGCGACGCACCCGAGTCGGGGTCGATGAGCTGGTACTTGATGGAGGAGGAGCCGGAGTTGATGACGAGGACGGTGCGGGAGGTCATGAGGGTCTTTCTACGAGGTCTTCAGGGGGTCGGGTGGGGAGGGGTGGGAGCGGGGGAGGCGGCGGGGCGCCGTCGGATG
>CALEXZ010000078.1 GCA_937926195.1 uncultured Actinomyces sp. | reverse complement strand
TCACCACAACCCGGTGTAGAGGCCTGCGTCGTCGAGGGCGGGGGCTGTGCCGTGCACGGTGCACCGGTCGACGCAGGCGGAGCACAGGGGGTAGACGTGAACGACGTCGTCGTCGGCGTCGATGATCTGGGTGACGGCGGCGTGTACCTGCGCGAGGTCGGTGGTGCTCACGTGCAGCTGGAAGAGGGACTCCTGCAGCCGGTATCCCCATGCCTCGAGCGCGGTGGCCAGCCGGGTGCGACGGCGGTCTGAGGCGATGTCGTAGGCGACGATGACGATCATCGCCAGGCGGTCCCTTCCCACTGGTAACCGGGTTCCATGATGGCGCGGGCGAGGAGCTGGGCCTCGTGGTGGATGTGGCGGCGCCAGGTCCCTGAGAAGCCGGGGAGCGCGCCGGACACGTGCCGCTGGAGGGTGGCCTCGTAGCCGTCGACGAGGGCCTTCTTGCCCTCACGGTTGAGCCACACGCCGTCGTCGTCCGGGGAGGGTGTGGCGTGCTCGGACCGCAGCCGCCGGGTGCGCAGCAGCGCCATGACGGTGCGGTCGACGAGGAGGGGCCGGAACTCCTCCATGAGGTCCAGGGACAGGCTCGGGCGCTTGTCCGTGGAGGAGTGGAGGACGCCGAGGGACGGTTCGAGGCCGGCGGCGAGGAGTGCTCCTGTGCACTCGGACAGGAGGATGGCGTATCCGTAGGACAGGGCGGCGTTGGCGAGGTCCTTGGGCGGGCGTCGGCTGCGTCCGTCGAAGCGGACGTTGTCGGGGACGAGCCCGCCCAGCGCGTGGAAGTAGGTGAGGGAGGCGGCGCCCTCGATGCCCATGACCTCGTCGATGGTGGTGGCGTAGCGCAGGTCTGCGGCGGCGGTGCGGATGGTGGCGGCGGGTGAGTCGGTGTCGGTTCCGGGGGTGCGGCGGCCGAGGCGGTGAAGGACGTTGACCTGGTGGCGGGTCTTCGCGGTGACGATGCTGCGGGCGAGGGGGAGCCGGGCGTCGTCGTCGGCACTCAGGGCCGCCTGTGTGAGCAGGCGGCGGGCGTTAGCGGTGGACCGGGGGCCGGAGAGCTGGCCGAGGTAGCCTCCGCGGCGGGAGAGGAAGACGACGTCGACGTCGTTGCGTAGCGCCCAGGAGCGTGCGCCGGAGCTGAGGCCGACGGTGCCGGACAGGACGAGGCGCGTGACCTGGTTGCGGGGGATGCTTACCTGGGGCAGTCCGTCGCTGCCTTCGATGATGAGGCGGCCTTGGGAGACGCGCACGCGGCTGCCGTCCTTGGCGGCGTAGACGACGTGACGGGGGTCTGGGCCGCCTTTGACGTCGTGGTGGGGGTCGAGGCGGGGGTGTGTCGCGCTGAGCTCCTTGCCGAGGTAGACGAACTCGTCGTCGAAGGTGGTGAGCACGGTCTTGTCCTCCTTGAGGCGCAGTCCGAGCGCGGTGAGGCGGCCCGTGAGGAGCGTGTAGGCGTCGGTGAGTGCGTCGTGGGTGGGGGCGCACACGAGGATGTCGTCGGCGAAGCGCAGGTAGCCGTATCCGGCGTCTGCTACTGCCCGGTCGATGGGGGTGAGCGCGAGGTTCGCGAGCAGCGGGGAGAGGCTGGAGCCCTGGGCGATGCCGCGGTTGCGGGTGCGGCGCTCGCCGTGGGCGCGGCGAGGCTGGGCGAGCAGGCGGGTGAGGGCGACGGTGCGCGGGCAGTGGACGAGGTCCCGCAGGACGACGAGAGCATCCTCGACGTCGAGGTTGGGGAAGTAGTCGGCGATGTCGGTGCGCAGCACATGGGTGTAGCCGGCGTCGCGCAGCTGGGTGAGGTGGTGGATGGCGTCGTCGGTGCCCCGTCCCGTGCGGTAGGCGTAGGCGTTGGCGGAGAGGTGGAGGTCGACGATGCGGCTGATGGCGTCGAGGAGGGCGCGTTCGACGACGCGGTCGCGGATGCTCGGGATGCGGAGGGTTCGTACGCCGTCGCCGTGGGACTTGGGGATGTCGTAGCGGAAGAGCGGTGCCGGACGGTAGGTGCCGTCTCGCAGCTCCTTGCTCAGCTCGGTGATGATCTCGTCCGCTTGGGCGGCGATGGACTGGGTCTCCTTCGTGAGGTTGCCGTCTTTGGCGTCGTTGGCGAGGACGCTCTGCCAGCTCCGTGTCAGGTGCTCGACAGATGTGAGTCTGGTGAACAGACGGTCAGCGGGTGAGGG
>CALEXZ010000077.1 GCA_937926195.1 uncultured Actinomyces sp. | reverse complement strand
GCCAGGCCCGCCTGGCCGCCGAGCAGGGGCGCACCGCGCCCGTGCCGCGAGGCGCCAGCGACGTCGTCGTCACCGGGGCGCGCCTGGCGCCGGAGGGCTTCGACGCCCGCTTCTCGGCCCTCAGACGCCGCTACGTCTACCGCGTCGCCGACGGCGGCAGCGCCGGCGCCCCGCGCAGCCCCCTCAGGCGCGGCCAGGTGCTGTGGCTGCCCGAGGCCCTCGACGTCGAGGCCATGGACCGCAGCGCCCGCCCCCTGCTGGGCGAGCACGACTTCCTGTCCTACTGCCGCCCGCGTGAGGGGGCCACGACGGTGCGCACCCTGCACCTGCTGCGGTGGCGCCGCCCCCAGGACGGGCCCGACGCCGGGCTCGTCACCCTCACGGTGGAGGCCGACGCCTTCTGCCACTCCATGGTGCGCTCCCTCGTGGGGGCGGGCCTCGCCGTCGGACGCGGCAGCCGGGAGGAGGCCTGGCCCACCGCCCTGCTGCGGCGGCGCTCACGCGACGGCGCCGCCCCGGTGGCCCCCGCCCACGGGCTCACCCTGGAGGAGGTCGTCTACCCCGCCGACGCGGCCCTGGCCGAGCAGGCCCGCCGCTCGCGGGTGCGCCGCCGCCCGCCCGAGGACGGCTGCGGCTGCTAGGGCCGCGAGCGGTCGCCGGGGCGGGCTCACCGCCACGGGCAGCGTGTCGGGTCTCACCCTCCCGGCGGCTGCCGTTCTTTTGACCCTCCTTCTGGCGCCCCGGTATGGTGGGCAACCGTCGTGCAGCACGCATGTGCGCGTCCGCGGTGCCGTCCCACTCGCCCCGGATCGCCAGTGCTCCGACCACTCACCTGACCATGGTGGTCTCGTCGGGCCGCGAGAGCTTCAACGCGCTGCCCGGTGACCCACTCGCCAAGAGAAACGAAGGCAACGCCCGTGCGCACGTACACACCGAAGCCCGGCGACGTCGAGAAGAACTGGTACGTCATCGACGCCACCGACGTCGTCCTCGGCCGCCTCGCGGCCCAGGCTGCGACCCTGCTCCGTGGGAAGCACAAGCCCGAGTTCGCCCCTCACGCGGACTGCGGCGACTACGTCATCATCATCAACGCCGACAAGGTCGCCCTCACCAACGGCAAGGCTGACAAGAAGTTCGCCCACCGTCACTCCGGCCACCCGGGTGGCCTCACCTCCGTCTCGTACCGCGAGCTGCTCGCGACGCGTCCGGAGCTCGCTGTCGAGAAGGCCGTCAAGGGCATGGTGCCGCACACCACCCTCGGTCGTCAGCAGCTGAAGAAGCTCAAGGTCTACGCCGGCGCGGAGCACCCGCACGCCTCGCAGAACCCCCAGGCCTTCGAGATCACCCAGGTCGCCCAGTAAGCGCCCAGCGCCCGGCACCCCGCGACAAGCAAAGGACACATCGTGGCTGAGACCACTGTCGACATCGACGCGCTGGACGAGGAGAACGCCCCCTCCAGCTACACCACTGAGACCGACGGCGCCTCCGAGGGCCGTGGACAGTCCATCACCGCCCCCGGTGTTGGCCTGGGCCGCCGCAAGGAGGCCGTCGCCCGCGTCCGTCTCGTCCCCGGCACCGGCCAGTGGACGCTCAACGGCCGCACGCTTGAGGACTACTTCCCGAACAAGCTGCACCAGCAGCTCGTGCGCGCCCCCTTCACCCTGCTCGGCCTTGAGGGCCGCTTCGACGTCGTCGCGCGCATTAACGGCGGTGGCGTCTCGGGCCAGGCCGGCGCCCTGCGCCTGGGCATCGCCCGCGCCCTCAACGAGATCGACCGTGAGGCCAACCGTCCGGGCCTGAAGAAGGCCGGATTCCTCACCCGCGACGCCCGCATCGTCGAGCGCAAGAAGGCCGGTCTGCACAAGGCCCGCCGCGCCCCGCAGTACTCCAAGCGCTGACCCGGCGCCACGCCGCTGCCAGCGACTGTCTGCGACGCCCCGCCTCCCCGCTCACGCGGCGGACGGCGGGGCGTCGTCGTGCCGCCGGGCCCGGAGCGCACACCCCGCGGTGCCGGGCCTGTGGCGGCGCGGCGCTCCACACGTATGAGGGACACGACCCGCGCCACCCGACGGCAACCGTGGGAGGATGGCACACGTCCACGACCCCCATTCGGAAGGACCCACGTCCATGGCACGACTCTTCGGCACCGACGGTGTGCGAGGCCTCGCCAACGACCTGCTCACCCCCGCCCTCGCCGTCCAGCTCGGTGAGGCCGCCGCGCAGGTCCTCACCCGCGAGGACCCCGCGTCCTCCAGGTCCCGCACCGGGCGCTTCCGCGCCATCGTCGGCCGCGACACCCGGGCCTCGGGCGAGTTCCTCGACCATGCGATCAGTGCGGGCCTGGCCTCCTCCGGCATCGACGTCACCCGGGTCGGCGTCCTGCCCACGCCGGCGATCGCGCACCTGACCGCCACCCAGGACATCGAGCTCGGTGTCATGATCTCCGCCTCCCACAACCCCTTCCAGGACAACGGGATCAAGTTCTTCGCCCGCGGCGGCTACAAGCTCGAGGACGCCGTCGAGGACAGGATCGAGGCCCTGCTGGGCCGTACGGACCCCCCGCCCGTGGGCGCCGGCGTCGGCCGCGTCATCAAGGGCGAGACGGTGGCGGACCAGACCTACATCAACCACCTCGTCGACGCCACCGGCACGGACCTGTCGGGCCTGCGCGTCGTCGTCGACGCCTCCAACGGTGCGGCCTCCGCCGTCGGCCCCGCCGCCCTGCGCGCCGCCGGGGCGGAGGTCATCGTCATCAACGCCTCTCCGGACGGGCTCAACATCAACGCCGCCTGCGGCTCCACGCACCCCGAGCAGCTGCAGAACTACGTCACCAGCGTCGGGGCGGACATGGGCTTCGCCTACGACGGCGACGCCGACCGCTGCCTGGCCGTCGACTCCCAGGGCCGCCTCGTCGACGGCGACCAGATCATGGGCCTGCTCGCGGTGGGCATGAAGGCCGACGGCGTCCTGGCCTCCGACACCCTCGTCGTCACCGTCATGAGCAACCTGGGTCTGCTGCTGGCCATGCGCGAGCACGGCATCCGCACCGTGCAGACCGGCGTCGGCGACCGCTACGTGTTGGAGCGCATGCTCCAGGGCGGCTACACCCTCGGCGGCGAGCAGTCGGGTCACGTCATCGACACGCTGCACGCGACCACCGGTGACGGCGTGCTCACCTCCCTGCGTGTGGCGGCGCGCGTCAAGCGCTCGGGCAAGAGCCTGGCCGAGCTGGCGAGCATCGTGCAGCGCCTTCCCCAGACGCTCGTCAACGTCAAGGGCGTGGACAAGGGGGCCGCGCACACCAACAGCGCCGTGCAGAAGGCCGTTGCCCAGGCGGAGGAGCGCCTGGGGTCCACCGGGCGCGTGCTGCTGCGCCCCTCGGGCACGGAGCCGCTCGTGAGGGTCATGGTCGAGGCCGCCACCCAGGCCGAGGCTGACGCCGTCGCCACCGGTCTGGCCGAGGTCGTCAAGGACAACCTCTCGCTCGCCTGAGCCCGCGCCGCCTCGCCCCCGCCCGCCCCCCACACCCCGTCTCGAACTCGTCGGTTTGCGCTCGAAAGTACGGCGAATCACCGTACGCTCGCGCGCAAACCGACGAGTTGGGCGGGGGCCGGGACCGATGCGAGAGAGGAGCATGGGCTTGTGGCGTCTTCCTACCGCCTGGCTCTCCTGACGGACCCGGCGACCTGGAGAGGAACGGCTCTCAGTGGGTGAGCTCTCGACCTGCTCGCCGTGCTCGCCGGGAGCCAGGACGCCAGGGTGAGTGACAGCGTCCTCATTGAGGCCCTGTGGGCCGGAGGCCTCCAGCCCGGCCGCTGCGGGCGTTGCACGTCGTCTCCTGGGTGCGTGCCGTCGTGGGGGAGGGTGTCGTCGAGCGCAGCTGCGACGGCTACCGACTGGAGCTGCCGGAGGCGGAGGTCGACGTCCGCGACCTGGCGGGCAGGGCGCAGAGGGGCGGGGTCTGCGCCGCTTTCCGCTGTTGCGGTCGCTCCCCCGATGAGGCGGCGTACGGCGTGGCGCTCGGGCACGACGTCGTGTCCTAGGACCGTCACCCGGCTGCGGGTGGGCGTCGGCAGCGTCGTCGACGTGCTGGCCCCGTTGGGTCTCCCCGCTGGGCGGAGTGGGTAGGGCTACGATCCTCGTGAGCCGCTCCATCCCCCCGAGGAGTCCCTATGAGAACGTTCTTACCGCAGGCGTGGTCGTGGTGACCGCTCTGCTCAATGACAAGGTCTACGGCTATGGGGCTCGTTCGTGCCGCCTTGGTGGGTACTGGAAGAACGCGGTGGACAACGGCTGGCGGCCCTACCTGACCAAGGAGATGAGTGAGCTGCGGGCATGTGGCGTCAGTGACGACGAGTGGCAGATGCTCCTGGCTGAGGTCCACCAGCTGCTCCAGGATGCGGAAGCGGGTCGTCTCAACTTCGACAGCAGCTACAACAAGGGCGTCGTCTGCAAGGCTCAGAGCGCGCATGACGTGCTTGAGGCCCGCATGGAGTTGACCATCAACCTCGACGGAGAGCAGCGCCATCTACGCTTGTACTTCAGCGAGCCGGACGATGAGGACCGGCTGCTGCTATCGCTCAGCTTCCGTCACAAGCGAGATGGAGAGATCGGGCTGGAGGAACAGAACGAGCACATCGCCGAGGCACAGAAGCGCTTCGACTCCTGGTCGCAGACGCGGAGGATGAGGTGATGTGAGATGCGCCGAAACGTCTCTCAGGAACGTGGAGCAGAGGCTAGTATATCATCACCGACATATTCCACGAGGCGGTGAGAGCACATGGACATCTACGAGCTTCTCAGCGAGGATCCCGACGCCCCCGGCCACAGGCACGCGCGCAGCCTGGTGGCCTCCGACCGGGCGCTGGTCCGCGACCTGGTTGCCGTGCGCGAGCGTAGCGGAATGACTCAGGCTGACGTGGCACGTGCCATGGGCACCAGCCAGGCCTCCATCTCCCGGTTCGAGACGGGCCACTCGGACGCCCACCTGTCCACGGTGCGGCGTTACGCCAAGGCCGTGGGCGCACACATCCGCCACGAGGTGGTACCGGTCGATGAGCCTGACGTTCCCCTGGTCGCCCGCGGCGCGGGTATGTCCGGCTACAGGTGGGACTCGTCCTCAACCGAGGCGGCACGCCGAGCGTCCAGAGACAAGTTGGTGGGAGCATGACGTCTGCGCCGAGTCCTGACGAGACGGACGATCAGAGCCTCTCGCTGCGATCAGCCACCGTCCTGCAGCTCCAGACCTTCCGCGTCATCTGCCAGCCGCAGGCCGTGGAGCAGGGCTTCATCCACTGGAGCATCAGTCCGGTTGAGGTGCAGAAGACGCCGGAGGAGATGCCCCCGGTCTACGCCCTCGTCGGTGACCTCGCCATTGGAGCGGAGGAGTGGTTCATCGGCGCAACAGCCAGCATCGTGTTCGCTGTTGCCAGCGACGAGGCCCACGAGATCGCGATGCGGGAGGACCTCGAGGCTGTCGCGCAACGCTACGGCCCCTGGGCCGCGCGCGTCCTGTGGGATCATGTCTCGGCAGCTGCGCGTACGGTATCCGCGCTCTGTCCCGGGAGCGCGGGTTGCATCGACATTCCTGGGAACATGCCGGATGCCACCTACCCCTCCGAGACCGGGCAGGCTGATCACGCCACGAACGACTAGTAGCGACCCTGTCGGGCGAGACCACTACCGGGCGGGCGCTCAGGACTTGCGCAGCAGGACGCGCTGGACGTGGTGGTCGGCGTCCTTGTGGAGCACGAGCGTGGCCCGCGGGCGCGTCGGCGCGATGTTCTCGCGCAGGTTCGCCAGGTTGACCGACTCCCACACCTCGTTGGCCGCGGCCACCGCCACGTCGTCGGGGATCGACGCGAAGGTGCGAAAGTAGGACGTCGGGTCGTTGAAGGCCGTGCGCTTGAGCGTGAGGAAGCGATCGAGGTACCAGCGGCGGATGTCCTCGGGGTCGGCGTCCACGTAGATCGAGAAGTCGATGAAGTCGCTCACCGCCAGGGCTGAGCCGCCCGCGGGCGGGGCCTCCGCGGACCTCGTGTGCGCCCGGCGCGCCGGCTGCAGCACGTTGAGCCCCTCAAGGACAAGGACGTCGGGGCGCTCGACCACCGTCGTGCGGCCGGGCACGACGTCGTACACCTGGTGCGAGTAGACCGGGGCCTCCACCCGCGGTGCCCCGGACTTGACCGCCATGATGAACTCCAGCAGCGCCCGGCGGTCGTAGGACTCGGGGAAGCCCTTGCGGGCCGTCAGCCCCCGCTTCTCCAGCACCGTGTTGGGCAGCAGGAAGCCGTCCGTCGTCACCAGCGAGACCCGCGGTGTCTGGGGGAAACGGGCCAGCAGGTGCGCGATGAGGCGCGCCGTCGTCGACTTGCCCACCGCCACCGAGCCCGCCACCGCCACGACGAAGGGCGTGGGGGGCTCGTCGACGCCCAGGAAGTCCGCGGTCAGGCGCGCCCGCTCGCGGGTGGAGGCGATGTAGGTCTCCAGCAGGGCGGTCAGCGGCCGGTAGACGACGTCGACCTCGGGCAGGTCGATGGGGTCCCCCAGGCCTCGCAGCTTCTCGACGTCGGCCTGCGTCAGCGGCAGGGGGGCCGAGGAGGCCAGGGCCCGCCACTGCTCGCGGTCGAGCTCGATGTAGGGAGAGGCGCTGCTCACGGTCACAGTCTGACGCATGGACAGCACCGGGGCGGGGCGGATGACGTGAGCCGGGCCCCACGCGCACAAGGTCACATGCCCATATCCTGGCCACTATGTGCGGAATCGTTGGCCACACCGGCCCCCTGACAGCCTCTGACCGTAGCCTCACCGTCCTGCTGGACGGTCTGAGCCGCCTGGAGTACCGGGGCTATGACTCCGCCGGAGTCGCCCTCGTCACCGGGCAGGGCCTGACCGTCACCAAGGCCGCAGGCAAGCTCGAGAACCTGCGCGCCGAGCTCGACGCCGCCCCGCCCGCGCCCGCCACCGCGGGCATCGGACACACCCGCTGGGCCACCCACGGCGGGCCCTCGTCCGTCAACGCCCACCCGCACCGGGCCGGGCGCCTGGCCGTCGTCCACAACGGCATCATCGAGAACTTCCGTGCGCTGCGCGCCGAGGTCGAGGCCGCGGGCCGGACCCTGCTGTCCTCCACGGACACCGAGGTCGCCGCCCACGTCCTCGACCTCGACTACGCCCAGCGCCTCGAGGCCGCCGGGCCGCAGGCCGCCCCGGCTACCGTCCTCGTCGAGTCGGTGCGCGCCGTCGCCGCCCGCCTGGAGGGGTCCTTCGCGCTGCTGGCCGTCACCGAGCTCGCCCCCGGCACGATCGTCGCCGCCCGACGCTCCAGCCCGCTGGTCATCGGCATGGGCGACGGCGAGACCTTCCTCGGCTCCGACGTCGCCGCCTTCGTCTCCTTCACCCGCCTCGCGGCGGAGGTCGACGACGACCAGGTCGTCCTCCTGCGCGGCGGGGAGGTCACCGTCTGGGACAAGGACGGCAGCCTCGCCCAGGTGCGGACCTGGGAGGTCACTTGGGACGCCACCGCGGCGGTCAAGGGAGGCTACGAGACCTTCATGGACAAGGAGATCCACGAGCAGCCCGCCGCCGTCGCCGACACCCTGCTGGGGCGGGTCGACGCGCGCGGCGAGATCCAGCTCGACGAGATGCGCATCGACCCGGCGGTGCTGCGCAGCGTCGACAAGATCATCGTCATCGCCTGCGGGACCGCCTCCTACGCCGGGCACGTGGCCAAGTACGCCATCGAGCACTGGTGCCGTATCCCGGTCGAGATCGAGCTCGCCCACGAGTTCCGCTACCGCGACCCGGTCGTGAGCGAGAAGACCCTCACGGTGGCCATCTCCCAGTCCGGCGAGACCATGGACACGATCCAGGCGGTGCGCCACGCCCGCGAGCAGGGGTCGAAGGTGCTGGCCATCGTCAACACCTTCGGCTCGACCATCGCCCGTGAGGCCGACGCTGTCCTGTACACCCACGCGGGCCCCGAGGTCGCGGTGGCCTCCACCAAGGCCTTCCTCGCCCAGATCACCGCCTGCTACCTGCTGGGCCTGTACCTGGCGCAGCTGCGCGGCAACAAGTGGCCCGACGAGGTCGCCGACTACCTCGACCACCTGGCCCAGATGCCGGGCAAGATCCAGGAGCTGCTCGACAGCCAGGAGGAGCGCGTGCGCGCCCTGGGCACCGAGATGGCCGACCAGAGCTCCTTCCTGTTCCTGGGGCGCCACGTCGGCTACCCGGTGGCGCTGGAGGGTGCCCTCAAGCTCAAGGAGCTCGCTTACGTCCACGCCGAGGGCTTCGCCGCCGGCGAGCTCAAGCACGGGCCCATGTCTCTGGTGGAGGAGGGCCTGCCCGTCTTCATCATCGTGCCCACCCCGCGCCGCCCCGTCCTGCACGACAAGGTCATCAGCAACATCCAGGAGGTCCGGGCCCGCGGCGCCCGCACGATCGTCATCGCCGAGGAGGGGGACCTGGAGGTCGAGCCCTACGCCGACGAGGTCATCCGGGTGCCCCAGGCGCCGACGCTCATGTGGCCGCTGCTGACGGTCGTGCCCCTGCAGGTCTTCGCCTCTGCCCTGGCGCGCGCCAAGGGCCTGGACGTCGACCAGCCGCGCAACCTCGCCAAGTCCGTCACCGTCGAGTGACGGCGCTGGACTGACAGTCCTGGACGGCCGCTGCTGGAGCGACGCACCGGCCTGAGAGTGGTTTGAGGGCGGTACCCGGGTCCGGGTACCGCCCTCAGCCGCTCTCGGCGACGACGAAGGCCTGGGCGAGGCCGGCGTCGTGAGCGAGCGACAGGTGCCAGCGGGCGGCCCCGAGCTGGGCGGCGGCGCGGGCCACGACCCCGGTGACCTTCAGGCGTGGGGGAGAGCCCGGGCGCGAGACGACCTCGATGTCGTTCATCCGCCACCCTCCGGGGACCTCGCGGCCCGCCGCCTCCAGCGCCGAGCCGATGGCCTTGAGCACCGCCTCCTTGGCCGCCACCCGGGCCCCCAGCGACTCGGCACGGGCCCCGCACAGGTCGCGCTCGCGGGCAGTGAGCAGGCGCGCGGCCAGGGCGGGGTGGCGTGCGAGCCGGTCCTGGAGCCGGACGACGTCGACGAGGTCGGTGCCCACCGCGATGATCATGGGCCCAGTGTGCGCCACGTCTGCGCGAGGATGGGGCCATGAGCAGGACCCTTGACACGCTCAGCGCCTACCCGGCCGCCGCCATCGCCGCCGCCGAGGCCCCACTGACCCGCGGCACCGAGGCCTACATGCACGCCGCCGCCCAGGCCCTGGCACAGGCCGCCGCCGAGGAGCTACGCGCCCTTGGCGGGAGCGTCGTGGGAGCGCCGGTCCTCGTGCTCGCCGGCGGTGGGCACAACGGCGGTGACGCCCTGCTGGCCGGTGCGCTCCTGGCGCGCCAGGGCTGCGATGTCACTGCCCGCCTGGCCACCGAGCAGCCGCACGCCGCCGCGCTCGCCGAGGCCCGGCGCGCCGGCGTGGACGTCACCGCCGGGACGAGCGACGCCGCCGGGAGGTGCGGCGGAGCGGGGCAGCCGGTACTCGTCATCGACGGCCTGACCGGGATCGGTGCGGCGGGAGCGCTGCGCCCGCGCGCCGCCGAGCTCGTGGCCCCGCTCATCGCCGCGGGGGCGCCGGCCGTCGCCGGGGTGCCGGGAGACCGCCCCTTCAGGGTCCTGGCGGTCGACCTGCCCAGCGGCACCGGTGTGGACGACGGCACCGTCGAGGGGCCGGTCCTCGCCGCCGACCGCACCGTGACCTTCACCTGCCTGCGCGGCGCCCACCTGCTGGCACCGGCCGCCGACCTGTGCGGGCGCGTCGACGTCGTCGACCTCGGCCTGCCGGTGCCCCAGACCGCCCCCCTGGCGACCGGCGGCCCCCGCCTGCCCGATGGCGGCGCCGGGCCCGCGGACGCCGTGCTCGCCCGGCGGCTGCACGTGCCGGGCGAGCACGACCACAAGTACACGCGCGGCGTCGTCGAGGTCTGGGCCGGCAGCGAGACCTACCCGGGTGCCGCGGTGCTCACCTGCTCGGGCGCCTGCCGGGCCGGGGCGGGCATGGTGCGCCTGGCCGCCCCGCGGCGGGTCCAGGACCTCGTGCTCGCCCACCGCCCCGAGACGGTGCCGGCACCCGGCCGCCACCAGGCCCTCGTCATCGGCCCCGGCACCGACCCCGAGGACGAGCCCCGTGCCCGCGAGCTGCGCCAGGTCCTGAGCACCCTCCTCGCACCCACCGGCCCGGCGTCTGCCACCGCCGACCCCGCCCTGCCCGGGACGGGGGCACCCACGCCGCCGCTGCCCGCCGTCATCGACGCCGGGGCCCTCGCCCTGCTGCCCGCACTGCTCGGCCAGGGGCGCAGCCTCACTCCCGGCGCGGTCCTCACCCCCCACGCCGGGGAGGCGGCCGCCCTCCTGACCGCCCTCGGGCGACCTACCGAGCGACCCGAGGCCGAGGACCCCGCCACGGCGCCGCAGGTCGCCCGTGAGCTGGCACGCCACACGGGAGCCTGTGTGCTGCTCAAGGGCACCCCCACCGTCGTCGCCGCGCCCGACGGCACCTGCGACCTCCTCGGCTCCGGCCCCGGCTGGCTCGCCACCGCTGGTAGCGGCGACGTCCTCGCCGGGGTGCTGGGCTGCCTGCTCGCCGCCGAGCAGGCCCGCACCGAGCAGCTCCCTGCCGCGGACGTCCTCGACGCCGCCGCCTGCGCCGCGCTGGCCGTGCGCGTCCACGCCCTCGCCGCCACCCTCGCCTGCGGGCAGGAGCCCACCGACGACGTCCTCCCCGGTGCCCGTACCCGCTGGCCGCACCCGCGCCGCGTCACCGGCCGACCCGTCACCGCCCTCGACGTCGCGCAGGCCGTCCCGGCCGCCGTCGAGCACCTGCTGTCACTGGTGGGAGAATCCTGAGCGTGAAGCAGCCCGCCACCACCTCCCGTGCCGTCATCGACCTCGACGCGCTCCGCCGTAACGCGCGCCTGCTCGCCGCGACCGCCGCCACCCCGTGGATGGCCGTGGTCAAGGCTGACGCCTACGGCCACGGCATCGGCCCGGTCGCCCTCACCTGCCTGGAGGCGGGGGCCTCGTGGCTCGGCGTCGCCCAGCTCGCCGAGGCCCTGCACCTGCGCGGCCTGCTCGACCGGGCAGGAACCGCCCGCCCGGAGCCCGGTCCCGACGCCGTCCCCACCGGGCGGGCCCCGCGCCTGCTGACCTGGCTCGCCCCCGTCCTGGAGTCCCAGGAGGCCGCCGCCCCCGGCTCGCCCCTGCGCCAGGCCCTGGAGGCCGACCTCGACCTGTCCGCCTCCAGCCCGGCCCAGCCGCCCACGTCGAGGCCGGGGGGCGGCCCGCCCGCCTCCACCTCAAGGCGGACACCGGCCTGTCGCGCGCCGGGGCCGTCGCCGATGACCTGCCCGCGCTGGCGGCCGCCGCCCGCGCCGCCGAGCAGGACGGGGCGCTGGATGTCGTCGGCCTGTGGTCCCACCTGGCGCGCGCCGACGAGCCCGCCTGCGGTGCCACCGAGGCACAGCTGGCGGCCTTCCGCCTGGCCGAGGCCGTCGTCGCCGAGGCCGGCCTCGTCCCTCGGGTGCGCCACATCGCCGCCACCGGTGGCCTGCTGTGGCACCCCGAGGCCCGCCTCGACCTCGTGCGCGCGGGCATCGGCCTGTACGGCCTGTCCCCGGACCCGGCCGTCGCCACCGCCGCCGAGCTCGGCCTCACCCCCGTCATGCGCCTGGAGGCGCCCCTGACAATGACCAAGCGCGTGGCCGCGGGCACCGCCGTCTCCTACGGCGGCACCTGGTGCGCCCCCACCGACCGGTGGCTCGGCCTCGTCCCGCTCGGCTACGCCGACGGCGTGCCGCGCCACGCCGCCAGCGTCGGGCCCGTCGCCGTGGGTGGCCTGCGCACCACCGTCGTCGGCAGGGTCTGCATGGACCAGTTCGTCATCGACCTGGGGCCCGCCGTCGACGAGGACGGGCACGACCTGCCCTGCCCCGCCCGCGCCGGAGACACCGCCGTGCTGTGGGGGCCGCCGCAGGCCGATGGCACGGTCCCCACCGCCGACGACTGGGCCGCCGCCTGCGGCACCATCAACTACGAGATCGTCACGCGCCTGGGCCCCCACGTGCCCCGCGTCCCCGTGAGCCAGGAGGCCCGGTCATGAGCCACGACCCCGCAGCCGAGCCCCGCACCGTCGTCATCGAGACCGACGACGCCGACGCCACCCGTGAGCTTGGCGCCCGCCTCGCCGCCCTCCTGCGCGCCGGCGACCTCGTCATGCTCTCGGGCGCGCTGGGCGCGGGCAAGACGACCCTCGCCCAGGGTATCGGTGCCGCCATGCAGGTGCGCGGGCGCGTGTCCTCACCGACCTTCATCATCGCCCGCCTCCACCCCGCCCTGGGCGAGGGCCCGGACCTTGTGCACGTCGACGCCTACCGGCTCACCAGCCTGGAGGAGGTCGACGCCCTCGACCTGGACACCTCCCTGGAGCGCTCCGTCACCCTCGTCGAGTGGGGGGAGGACAAGGTCGAGGCCCTGAGCGCGAACCGCCTGGAGGTGCGGGTCGCGCGCCCGCACGGCGCCCTTGCCGACGCCGCCCCCGCCGACGCCTCCGGGGGCGAGGAGCCCGGGCACGCCGTCGTGAGCCTGGAGGAGGTCGACGACTCACGGCGCACTGTCACCGTCACCGCCCTCGGCTCCCGCTGGGCCGACGTCGACCTGGGCGTCCTCGTCTGAGCACGACCGGCCGGGCCGCTGCCGGTCCGCCGGGCGGGCCCGGCGGACGCAGCCCGGGTGGCGGCGGCCTGCCAACCGGGCGGACCCCAGCCACCACGGCCGCGTGACCTACGCTGTGCACGTGCGCATCCTCTCCGTCGACTCCTCCCTGGGCACCGAGGTCCTCGTCTGCGACGCCGACGCGGGACACATCGAGGTCCTCACCCGCAGCGTCCAGCCGGACTCGCGCCGCCACGCCGAGTCCCTCGGCCCGATGCTCGCCGAGGCGCTCGCGGACCCGGTCGTCGCCGACCGTCCGCTGGACGCCGTCGTCGCCGCCACCGGCCCGGCCCCCTTCACCGGCCTGCGCGCCGGGCTCGTGTCCGCCCGGACCGTCGCCCGGGTGCGCGGCGTGCCCGTCCACGGCGTGCCCAGCCTCGACGCCGTCGCCCGCGCCGCCCTGGACGCCGCGGGCGGGCAGGGCATCGTGCGGGTGCTCACCGACGCCCGCCGCCAGGAGGTCTTCACCGCCCGTTACCGCGCCCGGGGGGCTGACGACGTCGAGCTCCTGGGGGCCATCGAGGTCCTCGCCCCCGCCGACGTCCCCCTCGACGACGCCGAGGCCGTGGCCGGCTCCGGCGCCCTGCTCTACCCCGAGCTCGTGGCCGGCCGACCGGTGCTGGCCACCGTGTCCGGCGACGCCGCCGCCCAGGTGCGGCTCGCGCTCGCACGCCTGGCCGACGGGCGCGCTCCGCTGGACACCGAGCCGCTGTACCTGCGTCACGCCGACGCCCAGGTGCCCGGCGCCCGCAAGCGAGCCCGGTGAGCCGCGAGGAGCAGCCGGTGGCGCAGGGCGCGGAGGCGGCGGGAGCCCTGCTGCGGCCCCTGCGCGAGGCGGACCTGGCGGCCGTCGCAGCCCTGGAGACCGCCCTCTTCGGTGCGGAGGCCTGGAGCGCGGGCGTGCTGGCCGCGGAGCTGGAGGCGGCCCTCGACCCGCAGGCCGACCGCGTCTACGTCGTCGTCGAGGGCCCGCGGCCGCCCACCCGGGACGGCGCCCCCGAGGACGACGCCCCCGAGGACGGTGTCCGCCGGGACCTGCTGGGCTACGCCGGGCTGTGGTTCGGTGACGGGCGTGGCGACGCCGACCTGCTCACCATCGCCACCGTGCCCGCTGCCCGGCGAGGCGGCCTCGCCACGGCCATGCTCACCCACCTCCTTGACGAGGCGCGCCGCCGCGGCTGTGAGCACGTCCTGCTGGAGGTCCGCCGGTCCAACACCGCCGCCCAGGCCCTCTACGAGCGCCACGGCTTCGAGGTGCTGGGGGTGTGTCGGCGCTACTACACGGGTCCCGACGAGGACGCCCTCGTCATGCGCCGGCGCCTGAGGCCCTCGAGCGGCCCCGGGCCCGTCGGCTCGGAGGCCGTCGCCCCCGACCGCTGAGACCCAGCGCTATTTGTCTCATAGTGATGTCACCAAATGGTGTCGCGCCCGGGTGCTGTCGGCGGCATTGCCAGGGGGACGCAGGCACCCAGGCGCCCGGGCACACAAGCGTAGGCAAGCCTGTCTTTCCGCGTCATCGCGCCGCAGGTGCCGGTTGCACCGCCCGGGTGCCCGCGGCCCGCTGCGGGATCCGGACCAAGGAGACCCTGCGCCTGGCTACGCTAGTCCCGTGGCCCCAAAGACTGTTTCCCCCAAGAGGCGCACCGCCTTCACGACCACCGTGTTCATGAAGCGACTCATGGCGTGGTCCGGCATCGTGTTCCTGCTGTTCGTCATCTTCCACATGTACGGCAACACCCACTACTTCGAGGGTGAGATCGCCTACGACCACTACGCCGTCTGGTTGCGCCAGCTGCTCCAGCCGCTGCTGCCCTACGGCGGGTTCCTGTGGATCTTCCGCATCGTGCTCATGGCTTGCCTGCTGGCGCACGCGGGCTCCGCCTTCCACCTGTGGCACCGCAACAAGAAGGCGCGCGGCAACGACAAGTACGCCGTCAAGAAGTCCAACGCCGAGTACTACGCCTCCCGCTACGCCATGCGCACCATGCGCTGGGGCGGCGTCATCCTGCTGTTCTTCATCATCTGGCACATTCTGCAGTTCACGACGCTCCACCTGACCCCCGGCGGCGAGTACGTGCACGGGCGCGCCTTCCAGAACATGTACTACGGCTTCCAGCTGTGGTGGGTCTACCTCATCTACTTCGTCGCCATCGCGGCCCTGGCGCTGCACGTCTGGCACGGCGTGTGGTCCGCCCTGCAGACCCTGGGCCTGACCCGCACGCGGGTCGTCCCCTACATCCGCCTCATCGCGACGCTGGTGGCTCTCGTCCTGCTGGTCGGCTTCATGTGCGTTCCCACCGCCATCTTCTTCGGCTGGACCGACGCCCCCATGACCGACGCCGAGTACTACCCGCAGTTCTGCGACGCCATCGGCACTGCCGCCTCCCAGTTCGCCGACCACTGCGGCGTCGCCGTCCACTGACACGAGAGTTGAGTGACTACACCCATGACTGCTGAGCTCATCGAAGGCCTCTACCGCGAGGGCGACGCGCTCGCCGACACCAAGGCCTCCCACGACGTCCCGATCGCCCAGCGCTGGGAGCAGCGCAAGTTCGAGGCGAAGCTCGTCAACCCCGCCAACCGCCGCAAGCTCGACATCATCGTCGTCGGCTCCGG
>CALEXZ010000076.1 GCA_937926195.1 uncultured Actinomyces sp. | reverse complement strand
CCGGCTCCCCCCACACACCACCGGGGGTCGAGCCAGCGGGCGGCCCCACACCCACGTGGCCACCACCACCGACCAGCACCCACCCGAGCCGGACGCCTCGACGTCCCGGAAGGCGGCGACCTCCGGTGGTCGGTGGTCCGGTCGAGGGTGTGTACGCGCCGTCGTCAGGACGGCTCGTCCCTTCCTAACCCGTCCTTGGTCGAGCATCCGAGTGTGTGCTCCCGGGACGAATCCTCCGCACGTTCTCAGCGCCAGTGCGGCCGCGATACGCGATCCGCGCGTGCCGCCGGCGAGCCCGATGGGGGCACGACACACGCGCCTCGGGAAGCGGGGTGAAACCGACGAGGGGGCTTGAGACGCTGGACCAGCATGAGCCGACCTTCCGGTACGGGGCGAGGAGGACCCAAGAACCTCTGTAGCGGTGAGTACTGTGCATCCCGCTGCGTCGCTCACGGCACGGCGGGTGACGGCGACCCACGACGGACGCCAGGAGCACGCAAGGGCGCCCGTCCCTCCAGGAGGGCAGTAGGCGGACACCGGCGCGTCGACGCTCACGGCGTGCGAGAGGGCGCCTGCGCACGCCACGAGACGCGACGGCTAGATCCAGCTCTCCAGGAGCATGTGCCAGCGCCAGAAGTCGTAGGTCACCGTCTGCCCGGTCCAGATCGGCCACCACAGCACCGCGAAGGTGACCGCGGCGAGGACCGTGGCGATGATGAGCGCGTAGCCCTCGGTGCGGGTGCGCCACGCAGGCACACCTGTCCACGCCGCAGGCAGACCGTGACGAGTCGGCCTCTCGCCGAAGCCGAGGTACGCCCACACCGCACCGCGCGGTGCCGGCACCCCCGGACCGAAGAGGCCGAAGCGGGCGAGCGCCCGCTCGTTGCGCGCCTCGGTCGATCCGGGAACCGGCGGCAGCAGCCCCGCCACCGAGCCGAGCGCTAGGACGAGTACGAGCACGACGTACGGTACGAAAGCCACCGTGTAGAAGGTGAAGATCGTACGGTCCCAGTAGTTGAACCACGGTACGTACAGGCCGACGTAACCAATGAGGGCGACCCACACCCGCCAGTCGCGCTTGATGCAGGCGAGCACGACCACACCAAAGACCAGCGCCGCCACGGCCGCCCACCACACGGGGATGTTACCGATCGAGGTAATGGCCTGGACACAGCGTCCGCCCCCGCAGCTGACCCCCGCGAGCTTCTCCTCTGAGGGCCAGAAGAACGACGTCGGCCGCCACTGGACCAGCCAGCCGGTGGGCTTGGACATGTACGGGTGCTCCGAGTCCAGCCCGACATGGAAGTTGTACATCGAGATGTGGTACTCGAGCAGGTCATTGAGCGGGTCGGGCAGCCACGTACGTGCGGGGGCTCCGGCCGCCCGCTGCTGCGCCGCCCAGCCGTGCTTGTACGCGCCGTCGTTCATGAACCAGGAGAACCAGCCGGCGACGTAGACGGCGAAGGCGGTGGGGACCAGGTGGAGGAAGTCGAGGCCGCCGCGGTGCAGGATGCCGTCGGCGAGCCAGGAGCGGGCATGGACCCGACGCAGCGCCGTCAGGTCCCACACGACGACCATGATGCCCATGGCGGCGAGCAGGTAGGCACCCGACCACTTGATCGAGCAGGTGAGTCCGGCGCACACCCCGGCCGCCAGCAGCCACGGACGCAGCAAGGGCACGGGTGCCCAGCCCCCGGGCGCCGTCCCGGCCAGCTCCCGCGCCAGGCGCGAACGGAACCACTCGCGGTCGCGCACGAGCAGGTAGACGGAGGCCAGCCCGAAGAACCCGATGAAGACGTCGAGCAGACCGATACGCGACTCGGTGATCCCCACGCCGTCGATGGCCAGCAGGAGCCCGGCGAGTCCGGCCAGCAGCGGCGAGCGCGTCAGACGCATCGTCAGGCGCGTGAGCAGGACGACCGTGAGGATGCCGGCGATAGCGGGCATGAACCTCCACCCGACGGGGGAGTCGTCGCCGAAGACCTGCATGCCGAGCGCGATGAGCCACTTACCGAGCTGGGGGTGGACGATGTACGCCGCCTGTGTCGACATGCCTGAGAAGTCGCCCTGCGCGAAGAGCGCGTCCGAGCCTTCGGCCCACTCGGACTCGTAGCCGTTGTGCCACAGCGCGTAGGCGTCCTTGACGTAGTAGATCTCGTCGAACATGAGTGTCGAAGGATGCCCGAGCCCGACGAGCCGGGTGAGTGCGGCGACGACGGTCACGACAGCGGTGACGAGCCAGCCGCGCAGGCGCACCGCGCGATCGAGCCTCCAGCCGAGCGGGTCGAGCCCGAGACGCTCGCGCAGCCGGTCCTGGGACCGGGCGGAGCCTGAGGCCAGGCTCGCTCCCGTGCCGCGCGGCCGGTCGAAGGCCGTCGTCGCCTGGACGGCCCCGAAGACCTCGGCCAGCGGGGCGGGGACGTGCCCCTCCCGGGTGTGGTCGGCCCCGCCGTCAACACCGTCAGCGGCCCCGACGGCGTCCAGAGGCGTCTGCGGACCTGCGGCGTCATCCGGGGTTGCATGTGGTTGTGGGCTCACGGCGGCGAGTCTAGGGGAACGGCCATACTGGGCCCATGACCGACCTCCCACACGAGCCCCCGGAGTCCGACACCGCCGCCTCCTTCTCGTCCGGCGCCGTAGCGTCGCAGACTGGCGCGCCCTCCGAGGCGGACGAGCCGGTCCCCGGGGTCGATGAGCGCGAGAGCGTGTCTGAGCACCGTCCCCGACCGGGTGCGATCACCCTCGCGGCCACACCGATCGGGAACGTCGGGGATGCCTCAGCCCGCCTGCGAGAGGCCTTGGCTCATGCCGATCTTGTCGCGGCAGAGGACACGCGGCGTCTGCTCAACCTCGCCCAGCGCATGGGCGTGCACATCGGAGGCAGGATCATCGCCTTCCACGAGCACAATGAGCGTGAGCGCGCCGGCGAGCTCGTTGAGGCCGCTCGCGAGGGCCGCAGCGTCCTCATGGTCTCCGACGCCGGGATGCCCTCCGTGTCCGACCCCGGCTACCGGCTCGTCGTCGCGGCGGTCGACGCCGGCGTGCCCGTCACGGTCGCACCCGGGCCCTCCGCCGTCCTCACCGCCGTGGCGCTGTCCGGTCTGGCCAGCGACCGCTTCTGCTTCGAGGGGTTCCTGCCCCGCCGACCCGGTGAGCAGCGTCGGGCACTTGAGGCACTGGCCGGTGAGCAGCGCACCATGGTGTTCTTCGAGTCGCCGCGTCGCGTCCACCAGACTCTGACCACCATGGCCCAGGTGCTTGGCACCGAGCGCAGAGCCGCTCTGTGCCGTGAGCTGACGAAGACCTACGAGGAGGTGCGTCGGGCGACCCTGGGTGAGCTCGTGGCCTCCACCGAGGGCGAGGTCCTCGGGGAGATCGTCCTCGTTGTTGCAGGGGCACAGCCGACGGCGCCCGACCCGCAGGAGGTCGCGCGTGAGGCGATGGTTCTGGCCGACGCCGGCATGAGGCTCAAGGCGGCGGCGGCACAGGCAGCGAAGGCCGCGGGGCTGCGCCCCAACGAGGTCTACCGTGCAGCCCTCGCCCTGCGTGAGGACACGGCGCCGGACCCGCAGCCGGGACACTGAACACGCCCGAGCACGCCTGAGCACGCGTGCGGCAACGGTTTCGGCCGGGCACCTCATGGTGCCCGGCCGAAACCGTCGTCTACGCCGCCCGGGCGGCGCCGGATGGGAAGCGGGTCAGAGCCGTGTCAGAACTGTGCCCCCGGGTAGCCGCCGGCGGCGGCCTGCGCCTGCTTGTTCTGGGAGCGGCGCACACCGAGCCAGATGAAGCCGGCGATCGAGAGGACCAGTGCCGGCAGACCCAGCAGGATGGAGCCGATGACCCCCATGCCGGTGCCGAAGAGGGCGTCCGCGTTCACGGCCTTCCCCAGGTAGACCGGCTTGGTGGAGCCGCTCGTGCAGGTGATGGTGTAGTCGCCGCTGGTCGAGGGCGCGATGAGGCCGACCAGCGGAACGCCGTTGACCTCGGGCGCGCTGGTGGGCGACAAGGAGTCGACGACCTCGTGGTCGCCCTGCGGGTTGGTCGCGTCGCAGGTGACGAGCCCGTCGGAGTAGATGCCGTAGACCTGGTCCGCCTCCAGGGTCGCGGTGACCGAGCCGTTGCCGGAGATCTCGGACAGGGAGCCGTTGATGTTGAGCACCGAGGTCAGTGCCACCGCGAAGGCGATGAGGGCTCCCACCAGCATGACCAGGCCGACCCCCAGCAGCACCTTGGGACCCGTCGTCGAGCGGACCTGCGGTGCCGGGCCCGTCCCGTAGCCGCCGGGCGTGCCGTAGGGGGGCACCGACGAGTAGCCGGAGGAGTAGGCGGGAGCGCCGTAGGCCGAGGGCTGCTGCGCGTAGGACGAGGCGTAACCGCCCTGGTCGGCACCGGGATACGCCCCGGGGGCCGAGGATGCGCTCGGTCCCCCGTACGGGCTGGCGCCCTGAGAGGGCTGGCCGTAGGGCGTTGAGCTGTAGGGAGATCCCGATGGCATATAGGGGGATCCTGAGGAAGGAGGAACCTGGGACATGACGATCCTCTGCGGGTCGGGGCGGGAGCGTCCCCCGCGTAGGTGCTGTGGCGGCGCGCCGCACCGCCGGGGCGGGCGTCGTGCCCATGACGGGCCCAGGATACGGGAAGTGCGTCAGGGTGCTCTGCGGGCAGGCGCCCCAAAGGGCGCGTCACCTCACGCTGTGCGGGAGGCTGCCCGGCGCCGTGCGCGCCGTCGGCCCGCCGCGCGCACGACCCCGCACGGTCCTGCACGGTCCTGCACGGTCGCGCCCGTCCCGGCCGTCGGAACGTGACGGACGGAGCGGATAGGCTGCCCCCATGAGCCACATCCTCTCGGCGGTCGCCTGGCCCTACGCCAACGGCCCTCGCCACATCGGTCACGTCGCCGGCTTCGGCGTCCCCTCCGACGTCTTCTCGCGCTACATGCGCATGGCGGGCCATGACGTCCTCATGGTCTCCGGCACCGACGAGCACGGCACCCCCATCCTCGTGGCGGCCGACGCCGAGGGCGTGAGCGCCCGCGAGCTCGCGGACCGCAACAACCGGCTCATCGTCGAGGACCTCGTGGCCCTGGGCCTGTCCTACGACCTCTTCACCCGCACCACCGCCGGCAACCACTACGCGGTCGTGCGCGACATGTTCCGCACCGTGCGTGACAACGGCTACATGGTCGAGCAGGTGACCCGCTCCGCGATCAGCCCCTCGACGGGGCGCACCCTGCCGGACCGCTACATCGAGGGCACCTGCCCCATCTGCGGCACGCCGGGCGCCCGCGGGGACCAGTGCGACGCCTGCGGCAACCAGCTCGACCCGACGGACCTCATCGACCCGCGCTCGCGCATCAACGGCGAGACCCCGGAGTTCGTCGAGTCCAACCACTGGTTCCTCGACCTTCCGGCGCTCGCGCAGGCCCTGGGCGCCTGGCTCGACGAGCGCGAGGCCTCGGGTACCTGGCGTCCCAACGTCATCCGCTTCTCCAAGAACATCCTGGAGGAGATCCGGCCGCGTGCGATGACTCGCGACATCGACTGGGGCATCCCGGTCCCCGGCTGGGAGGACCAGCCCTCCAAGCGCCTGTACGTGTGGTTCGACGCCGTCATCGGCTACCTGTCGGCCTCTGTCGAGTGGGCCCGGCGCACCGGCGACCCTGAGGCCTGGCGCCAGTGGTGGAACGACTCCGAGGCCCTGTCCTACTACTTCATGGGCAAGGACAACATCGTCTTCCACTCCCAGATCTGGCCGGCCGAGCTGCTGGGCTACAACGGCCAGGGCGAGCGCGGGGGCGCCGCGGGACACCTGGGCACCCTCAACCTGCCGACCGAGGTCGTCTCCAGCGAGTTCCTCACGATGGAGGGACGCAAGTTCTCCTCCAGCCACGGCATCGTCATCTACGTGCGCGACTTCCTCGAGCGCTACCAGGCCGACGCCCTGCGCTACTTCATCAGCGCCGCCGGACCGGAGACGGCGGACGCCGACTTCACGTGGGCCGAGTTCGTGCGCCGCACCAACGGCGAGCTCGTCGCCGGCTGGGGCAACCTCGTCAACCGCACCGCGGCGATGATCCACAAGCGCTTTGGTGAGATCCCGGCCCCGGGCGAGCTCGAGGACGTCGACCGGGCCCTGCTGGACGCCGTCGAGGCCGGTTTCGCCACGGTCGGCGACCTCATCCGTCACCACCGCCAGAAGGCCGCCCTCACCGAGACCATGCGCCTGGTGGGTGAGGCCAACAAGTACGTGGCCGACACCGAACCCTTCAAGCTCAAGGGTGAGGACCAGCTGCCGCGCTTGGCCACGGTCCTGCACACGCTGGCGCAGGTGGTCGCGGACCTCAACCTCATGCTCTCGCCCTTCCTGCCGCACGCTGCCAACGACGTCGACCGCATCTTCGGTGGCGCCGGCGAGATCGCGCCGATGCCGCACATCGAGGAGGTCGACGAGCTCGACCCCGAGGTCCTGCCCGAGGCCTTCGACGGACGTACCGGCTACCCGATCATCACTGGCGACTACACCGGCGTGCCCACCTGGGAGCGTCACGAGGTCACCGTCGGCACGCCGGTGGGCAAGCCCTCCCCGGTCTTCGTCAAGCTCGACGAGTCGATCGTCGAGGAGGAGCTGGCGCGCTACACCAGCTCCCGTCCGGACGACATCACCGGGGCCTGATACCGCCCGCGTTCCCGCTCGGGAGACGGGCTCCCCGGGCCGGCTCCGGTCGGCCCCGGGGAGCCGGTGACGTGACAGCAAAGGAGGCCCCGTGAGCCGCAAGCACCGCAGCCGCTCCTGGCCGAGCGCCGACGCCGTCGCCCCCCTCGCGCCGGCGGTCACCGACAACCACACCCACCTGCCGGTGCCCGGCGTCGAGGACACCGGCCCGGGCTCCGACGCCCCGCTGTCAGCCGCCGAGCTTGTGAGGCGGGCCGCCGCCGTCGGCGTCACCCGCATGATCACCTCCGCCTGCGAGAGCCCGACCTGGCAGGGCAGCATCGCCATGGCCCGCACCCTGCCGGGCGTGCGGGTGGCGCTCGCCGTCCACCCCAACGAGGCGGTCCTGCACGCGGGGGTGCGCGAGATCGGCCCCGACGGGCTGGAGCCGCCGGTGCGCCCCCACCACGACCAGCCCCTTGACGAGGTCATGTCACACCTTGAGCGCCTCGTGCGCGACAGCGCGGACGTCGTCGTCGCCGTCGGGGAGAGCGGCCTCGACTTCTTCCGCACGGGGCCGCGCGGACGCGCCGTCCAGCGGGAGGCCTTCCGCGCCCACATCGCCCTGGCGAAGGACCTGGGTCTGCCCCTGCAGATCCACGACCGTGACGCGCACGCCGAGTGCGTCGAGGTCCTGCGCGCCGACGGCGCCCCCGAACGTACCGTCCTGCACTGCTTCTCCGGAGGCCCCGAGCTGGCCCGGGTGTGCGCGGAGCACGGCTGGTACGCCTCTGTCGCAGGACCTGTGACCTACCCCTCCAACAGCGCGCTGCGCGAAGCCGTCGCCGAGCTGCCCGCCGAGCTGCTGCTGGTGGAGACCGACGCCCCCTACCTGCCGCCCAAGGCCTGGCGCGGTGGACCCAACGCGAGCTACCTCATGGGCGACACGGTGCGCTTCCTGGCTGACCTGCGTGGCCTGGACGAGGCCGTCCTGTGCGAGCGCCTGTCGCGCACCACCGGGGAGGTCTACGGGACCTGGCCCGCCTGGCAGCAGCCCCAGAGCCCCGTTCCTCCCACCGGGTAATCACATCGGTGGTGTGACCAGACGCATTGCACAGCCTCGTGTGCCTCGGCTAGCGTCGCAAGCAGCTTGCCGACAGTGAGGATTATCTAACGTGGGTCGACACTCCGACAGCAGCTCCACCAGCACGACGCTCGCAGAGCTCGGGACGCTTGCTCGCCGTGGCCTGAAGCGCCGCAACGACGCCGGATCGCCCGTGCACCGGGCCGAGAGCACTCGCCTGCGCACCTCGCCCGCTATGCTGCGCGCCTCCGGAGCCGCTGCCACGCTCGCCCTGGCCATCTCCGGTGGTGCCTACGCCGCCGTCGAGGCAGGCAGCCAGGACGTGCGCCCCCTGACCGAGACCCAGGTGCGTCTGCAGGCCATCGGCTCCGCCGGTGTGAACGGCCAGACCACGGGACTGGCGGTCGAGGGCGGGGACGCGACCATCACCACCGTCACCGAGGACCAGGTGCAGGCGCACACGAGGGTCGAGCAGCCGACCGACACCCTGCCGGCAGGCGAGACCCAGGTGCAGACGGCAGGAGCTGACGGCCTCGTGCGCGTCACCTACCACGTCGTCACCGAGAACGGCGTCGAGGTCTCGCGAGAGATCGTCTCCAGCGTTGTCGTCACCGCTGCCGTGGAGGAGGTCGTCCTCGTCGGCACGGGGGCGCAGTCCTCGGCCCCGTCACCCACGCCGGCCCCTGTCGCCCCCGGTGGCACCTCAGCGGCCGCGGCGCAGGCCATCGCCCAGTCGATGATGTCCTCCTACGGGTGGAACGACAGCGAGTTCAGCTGCCTGGTGAGCCTGTGGCAGCGCGAGTCCGGCTGGAACTACCAGGCTCAGAACCCCTCCTCCGGCGCGTACGGCATCCCCCAGGCCCTTCCGGGTTCCAAGATGGGGTCGGTCGCCGCGGACTGGGCCACCAACCCGGCGACCCAGATCACGTGGGGGCTGGGCTACATCCAGGGCCGTTACGGCTCCCCGTGCGCCGCATGGGCTCACTCCAACTCCGTCGGCTGGTACTGACGTCCACCAGGACGTGACCTGTCCCATTGCTGGCCCCGCTGAGGCTCCGTTACGTTGGTTCCAGCCGACAGAAGGATGACTCAGTGACACGGCACCAGCCCCAGGACAACGCTCTCAGGACCTTGCGTCACCTGCCTGGCGGAGCAGGATCCAGCGTGTTCCGCGCCCGCCAGGGTGCGAGGCCGCGCCTGAGTCCCCTCATGAGGTCCGGTGCCGCCGCCGCGGGCGTCGCCCTCCTCGTCTCCGGCGGTGCCTACGCGGCCGTCCTGGGGACGGGGCCCGGCATGAACCCGCTCACAGAGGCGCAGGCGCGGATCGGTGCCCTCGTCGGCGAGGCGGACGCCGGTGCCACCGCCCCGGCCGTCGATGTCAGCACCACGCAGGTCGTCATCGAGACGGTCACCGAGGACGTCGCCGACCCCCACAGCACGGTCGAGCAGCAGTCCGCCACCCTCCCCGAAGGCACCACCGAGGTCCAGACTGCCGGTGTCGACGGCGTCGTGCGCACCACCTACCAGGTCGTCACCGAGGGCGGCGTCGAGATCTCGCGTGAGCCCGTCTCCAGCGTCGTCGTCACCCCGCGCGTCGACGAGGTGGTCCTCGTCGGCACCGCCAGCACCTCCTCCGCCCCCGGCGGCTCGGCCTCCGGCGGCTCAAGCATCGTCGCCGACGGCTCGGTGTGGGCGAGCCTGGCCCAGTGCGAGTCCGGCGGCAACCCCCACATCAACACCGGCAACGGCTTCTACGGCGCCTTCCAGTTCACGCTGCCCACCTGGCAGGCCATGGGAGGCACCGGCTACCCCCACGAGCACAGCTACGAGACCCAGCTGGCCATGGCCCAGCAGCTGCAGGCGCGCTCAGGCTGGGGCCAGTGGCCCGGCTGCGCAGCCAAGCTCGGCCTGCTCTGACACGCCGCGTCCACGGGTGCCCGCCCTCCTCCTGAGGGGGCGGGCACCCGTGTCGTCGGCCCCGGCTCGCGGTGATGATGACGCCGGAGGCTCCCGTTACGCTGAGCCCATGCCGCACCCCTCCGTCATCGCCCCAGACAGCTCCGGCGCGCTCGTGCAGCCCACCGGTCTGCTTGGGATCCAGGACGTGCGTGGACTCGCCGAGGCCTTGGGCATCCGCCCCACGAAGACCCTGGGCCAGAACTTCGTCCACGACGCCGGAACCGTGCGTCGGATCGTGCGTGCGGCCGGGGTGCGCGAGGGGGAGAGCGTCCTTGAGGTCGGCCCCGGCCTGGGCTCCCTCACCCTGGCGATCCTGGAGGCCGGGGCGAGTGTCGTCGCCGTCGAGATCGACCCTGCGCTGGCGCGGGCGCTGCCCGTCACCGTCGCCGCCCGGATGCCCGAGGCGGCCGGGCGCCTGCGCGTCGTGGCGGCGGACGCCCTGAGCATCGACGGTCCGGCCGCGCTGGGGCTTGGCGAGGGCGAGGTCCCGCCCACCAGGCTCGTCGCCAACCTGCCCTACAACGTCGCCGTCCCCGTCCTGCTCACGCTCCTGGGCGCTCTTCCGTCCCTGGAGAGCGTCACCGTCATGGTCCAGGCCGAGGTCGCCGACCGCCTCGCCGCACCGCCCGGATCGAGGACCTACGGCGTACCCAGCGTCAAGGCCGCCTGGTACGCCCAGGCGCGTCGGACCCTGACCATCGGACGCACCGTCTTCTGGCCCGTGCCGCACGTGGACTCGGCTCTTGTCGAGCTCACCCGCCGCGAGCCCCCGGCCACCAGCGCCGGGCGCGAGGCCGTCTTCGCCGTCGTGGACGCCGCCTTCGCCCAGCGGCGCAAGACGCTGCGCAAGGCCCTGTCCACGCTCGCCGGCGGCCCGCAGGCCGCGGAGGAGGCCCTGCGGGCTGCGGGCATCGACCCCGCGCGCCGCGGAGAGACCCTCGACGTCACTGACTTCGCCGCGCTCGCCGAGCAGCTGGTCCGCAGCGGGGCCCTGACAGCAGGAGCTGAGACCGCCCGGCCGCAGGCCACCGGGACCGGCCGCACGGGCAGTGGAGCCCCGTCCGGCCAGGAGACGCTGTGAGCCACCTGCGGGCAGTGCCCAGCGCGGACGAGCAGCCGCGCCCGCGCTCAGGCTCCGCCACCAGCGTGCGGGTCGAGGCGCCCGGGCGCGTGCCCCTGTTCGTCTCCCGCGTCCCCTCGGGAGACGGCGGCGAGCCGACCTCCTCCACGGTCTACCAGGCGGTGCGGATCATCAACGCCGTCACCGCACGCCGTCAGGCGGCCGACGCCCACGGCGCCGTCACCCTCACTCCCGAGGACGCGGACCAGGAGCCGCTGGGCGACAACGCCCCCGCCGTCCGGGCCGCACGCGCCCTCGCCGACGCCGTGGGCGTCACCGAGGGCGTCGACCTCCTCCTGCGTCGACGTGTGCCCCGAGGCTGCGGTCTCGGCGGCGGCTCCGCGCAGGCGGCCGCGACCCTCGTCGCCTGCAACCAGCTGTGGGGGACCGGGCTCAGCCAGGCAGAGCTGCTCGGCATCGCGGCGGGCCTGGGTACCGATGTCGGCTTCCCCCTCATCGGGGCCTGCGCCGTCGGGCACGGCCAGAGGCGCTGCCTGAACCCCCTCATGACCTGCGGCTCCTACCAGTGGGTGCTCGCGCTGCCCCGCGAGCCGCTGGAGCCCGCCGAGGTCTACGCCCGCCACGACGCCCTCACCAGGGCCGACGGGGCAGCCCGGCCGCCTGCGGCGGAGCCGGTGCGGGAGGCGCCGGACGCGCTCACCGCCGCCCTGCGCGCCGGGGACGCCACCGCCCTCGCCCCCCTGCTGCACAACGACCTCCAGGAGACCGTCCTGTCACTCAGACCCGCGCTCGCCGACGTCATCGCCCTCGCCCAGCAGGCTGGGGCGCTGTGCGCCCTCGTCGCCGGAACCGGCCCCGCCGTCGCCGCGCTCGTGACCGAGCCCGGGACCGCGGCCCGCGTGACCCGGACCCTGAGAGCCAGTGGGCTCATCGCCTCGGCGGTCCGTGTGGACGCCCCCGTCGCCGGGGCGAGGGTGGTGGGCTGATGGCGCACCTCATCGGCCTGGAGTCCCTGAGCATCGTCGTCGGCTCGCGCCGCCTGCTCGACGACGTCACCCTCGGCATCGAGGACGGCACCCGCGTCGGCGTCCTGGGTCCCAACGGCGCAGGCAAGTCCACGCTGCTGGCAGCCCTCGCCGGCACCCGCGAGGTCGACGGCGGTCGCGTCACCCGGGCCGGTGGCACCCGCGTCGCCATGCTCACCCAGGCCGACGACCTCACCGCCGGAACCACCGTCGCCCAGGCGGTCCACGGTGACGCGCCCGAGCACGAGTGGGCCTCCGACCCCGCGGTGCGCGACGTCCACGCCGGGCTGCTGTCAGACCTCGACCTCGCCGCCGACGTCGCCACCCTCTCCGGCGGGCAGCGCAGGCGGGTGGCCCTGGCTGCCGTCCTCACCGCCGACGCCGAGGTCGTCGTCCTCGACGAGCCCACCAACCACCTTGACGTCGAGGGCGTCGACTGGCTCGCCCGCCACCTCAACGCACGGTTCTCCGCCCGGCGCGCCGCCGCAGGCGCCCTCGTCACCGTCACCCACGACCGCTGGTTCCTCGACGCCATCTGCACGCACGTGTGGGAGGTCGTGCCCGGTGCCGACCCGGGCGGCGGCCGCCCGCAGGTGCCCGGCAGGGTCGAGACGTACGACGGCGGGTACGCCGCCTACGTCCTGGCTCGGGCCGAGCGGGCCCGCCAGGCCACCCTGGCCGCGGAGAAGCGGCAGAACCTGCTGCGCAAGGAGCTCGCCTGGCTGCGTCGGGGCGCCCCGGCCCGCACCTCCAAACCCCGTTTCCGCATCGACGCCGCCGAGGCGCTCATCGCCGACGTCCCCCCGCCACGTGACACGGTCGAGCTCATGTCGATGGCCACCGCCCGCCTGGGCAAGAAGGTCCTCGACCTGGAGGAGGTCACCGTCCGCTACCCCCTGCCCGCCGGGCGTGAGGGCGGTGGCGGAGGGCAGCGCGAGGTCCTGCGCAAGGTCACGTGGCGCCTGGCGCCCGGCGAGCGGGTGGGCGTCGTCGGGGTCAACGGCGCGGGCAAGACGACCCTGCTGCGCCTGCTCGAAGGCGTCCAGGAGCCCACCGAGGGACGGGTGGTGCGCGGCACGACCGTCCAGGTCGCGACCCTCTCACAGTCCACCCACGAGCTGGACGCCCTGGCGCAGATGCGTGTCGTCGAGGCCGTGTCCATGGTGGGTGAGCGCGTGAGCGTCGGTGGCAAGGAGCTCACCGCCGCCCAGCTCGTCGAGCGCCTGGGCTTCACCCGCCAGCGGGCCTGGACCCGCGTCGGCGAGGTCTCCGGCGGCGAGCGACGCCGCCTTCAGCTCCTGCGCCTGCTCATGACCGAGCCGAACGTCCTGCTGCTGGACGAGCCGACGAACGACCTCGACACCGACACGCTGGCGGCGGTCGAGGACATCCTCGACTCTTTCCCCGGCACCCTCGTCGTCGTCTCCCACGACCGCTACCTGCTGGAGCGTGTCACCGACCACCAGGTCGCCCTGCTCGGCGACGGCGGCCTGCATGACCTGCCCGGCGGCGTGGAGCAGTACCTGGAGATGCGCCGCGAGGCTCTGGCCCAGCGTGTGGACGCACCCGCGGTGCCGCGGACCGCCGCACCCGCCCGCGACGGCGGTGAGACGGCGCTCGGGGGCGCCGAGCGCCGCGAGGCCAAGAAGAACCTGGCGCGTATCGAGCGACGTCTGGACAAGGCGGCCCAGGCCGTCGAGCGTCTTCACGCCCGCATGGAGGTGGTCTCCGCGGATCGTGCGCGTGTGGGTGAGCTCGCCGAGCTCGGTCGTGAGCTCGCCACCGCCGAGGCCGAGCACGAGGCTCTTGAGCTTGAGTGGCTGGAGGCCGCCGAGGTCCTCGAGCAGTAGCCCCGCCAGCGTGCCCGCGGCGGGCGAGCGTGCGGCAGGCACGCCCCGCCGTCGGGCACGCAACGTCCCCACTGCCCGACGGGCGGCCGTCAGCGGCGGACCGCTCAGCCCCTGTCCCGGTCCCCGCGCAGTGCCGGCCGGGGCTGCATGGCCCGCAGGCCGTTCCAGGCGAGGTTGACCATGTGGGCGGCCACCTCCTCCTTGCTCA